>NZ_JBHSIV010000003.1:0-296833 GCF_042653685.1 Actinomycetospora atypica
CATGCTGCGGCTGGCGCGCCGCCTGGCGGCCACGGGGCACGGTCGGGTGCTGCCCGCGCTGGAGCTCACGGCCGGCGCGCGCGACTCCGTGGGGCACTCCCCGGCGGCCCGCGCCGCGAACCTGGCCGCCCACCTGCGCGTGCGGGCGGGGCCGCTGCGCGACGCCGACCGGGGGCTGCCGGTGGTCCTGCTCGACGACGTCGTCACCACCGGCGCCACCGCGGTGGCCGCCGCCCGGGCCCTCGCCGGCGCGGGCCTGCCGGTCGACCTGCTGCTCGTGGTCACGGCCGTCGGGGCACGGCGTCCGGTGGTGCCGGGCGGGCGGGTCCCCCGGACGGGCGTACGCCCACCGAGGGCGATGGACCGTCCGGGGACGTCCCCCGACCCGGGGACGCTCTCCCGACACCTTCCCGCCACCCGCCGGACTCGATAGCGTGGCCACTCCCACCGGTCAGGCCGACCGAGAGGAGGGCGCGAACGTCGTTCCGCGACGCCACGGGTCGCGCAGGGCCGGGCCCCCGCCCCATCCCGCGACCACCTCGGACGAGGTCGGCCCACCGACGGGCTGCGCGTGGCACCGCTTCCTCTCTTCCCACGGGAGTTGAATGTGGAGATCGTCATCTGCGGCCGCAACGTCGAGGTCCCGGAGCACTTCCGCGACCACACGACGGAGAAGCTGACCCGTCTCGGACGGTACGACCACAAGATCATCAGGCTGTCCGTCGAGTTGTCGCACGAGCCCAACCCGCGCCAGGCCAAGACCTGCCAGAGCATCGAGATCACCGGCCGCGGCAAGGGCCCGGTCGTCCGCGCCGTCGCGTGTGCCGGCGACTTCTACTCGGCGCTCGACCTCGCCCTCGGACGCCTCGAGGAACGCATGCGCCGCCAGCACGACCGGCGGCTGCACAAGGCCGGACGCCGCCGCGTCACCGTCGGTGCCGGTGCTCCGGGCGACGGCCTCCCGACCTCGGGCGCCGAGCTGGACGAGGCCCTGCCCGAGTCGCTGCGCGAGGGCGACGACCAGGACCGCCACGACCACGCGCCCCTGCCCGAGCCCGACACGATCCCGGCCGCCCGCGAGGCGCTCGACGACCGCTTCGGTCGCGACGTCCAGGGGGACGGACCGGGGCGCATCGCCCGGGTGAAGGAGCACGAGGCGGTGCCGATGACCGTCGACGACGCGCTCTCCCGGATGGAGCTCGTCGGGCACGACTTCTTCCTGTTCTCCGACAAGGCCAGCGGCCGGCCCAGCGTCGTCTACCGCCGCCACGGCTACGACTACGGCGTCATCCACCTCGTGTAGCGACCGCGTGCCCGGTCCGGGGCAGCACGCCCCGGCCGGGCACGACGGCGGCGCGCTTACCATGGGTGCTGCGCCCGCAACGCTCGCGAGGTGCGCCGCGGCGGGGGCCGTCCGACATCGGTGGGCCTCACCGCGGTCCCGGGACGACCCGACAGGGTCGCCGGGGATGCCGATGAGAGCCAGCGACGACGAGGACGAGCGAGGTCACCCAACGTGGTGCTGAACCGACTGCTGCGGGCGGGCGAGGCGAGGACGGTCCGCCGTCTCGGCGCGATCGCCGACTACGTCGACACGTTCGCCGAGGAGATCGAGAAGCTCTCCGACGCCGAGCTGCGGGCGAAGACCGTGGAGTTCCGCGAGCGCTACGCCGGGGGCGAGTCGCTCGACGACATGCTGGGCGAGGCGTTCGCCGTGGTCCGCGAGGGCGCCTCGCGCACCCTGGGCCAGCGCCACTACCGCGTGCAGCTCATGGGCGGCGCCGCGCTGCACCTGGGCAACGTCGCCGAGATGCGCACCGGGGAGGGCAAGACGCTGGTCTCCACGCTGCCCGCCTACCTCAACGGGATCACCGGCGAGGGCGTGCACGTGGTCACCACCAACGACTACCTCGCGCGCCGCGACTCGGAGTGGATGGGCCGCGTCCACCGCTTCCTCGGCCTCACCGTCGGCGCGATCTACGCCGAGATGCCGCCCGACGAGCGCCGGGCCGCGTACGCCGCCGACATCACCTACGGCACCAACAACGAGTTCGGCTTCGACTACCTGCGCGACAACATGGCGTGGGCGCGGTCGGAGTGCGTCCAGCGAGGCCACGTCTACGCGATCGTCGACGAGGTCGACTCGATCCTCATCGACGAGGCCCGCACGCCGCTGATCATCTCCGGGCCCGCCGAGCAGAGCGCCCGCTGGTACTCCGAGTTCGCGCGGCTCGCCCCGAAGATGGTCAAGGACCTCCACTACGAGGTCGACGAGCGCAAGAAGACCGTCGGCGTCACCGAGGACGGCGTCTCGTTCATCGAGGACCAGCTGGGCATCGAGAACCTCTACGAGGCCGCGAACACCCCGCTGGTGGGCTACCTGAACAACGCGATCAAGGTCAAGGAGCTCTTCCTCAAGGACAAGGACTACATCGTCCGCGACGGCGAGGTGCTGATCGTCGACGAGTTCACCGGTCGCGTGCTCGCGGGCCGGCGCTACAACGAGGGCCTGCACCAGGCGATCGAGGCCAAGGAAGGCGTCGAGATCAAGCAGGAGAACCAGACCCTCGCGACGATCACGCTGCAGAACTACTTCCGGCTCTACGAGAAGCTCTCGGGCATGACCGGTACGGCCCAGACCGAGGCCGCCGAGCTGTCGAAGACCTACAAGCTGGGCGTCGTCCCGATCCCCACGAACCGCCCGCCGCAGCGCGTCGACCAGCCCGACCTGGTCTACAAGACCGAGGCCGCGAAGTTCGAGGCCGTGGCCGACGACATCGCCGAGCACTACGAGCGCGGTCAGCCGGTGCTGATCGGCACCACGAGCGTGGAGCGCTCGGAGTACCTCGCGAAGCTGCTGGTGCAGCGCGGCGTGGAGCACTCGGTGCTCAACGCCAAGTTCCACGAGCAGGAGGCCGGGATCATCGCCCAGGCCGGCCGCCGCAACGCGGTCACCGTCGCGACGAACATGGCCGGCCGCGGCACCGACATCGTCCTCGGCGGCAACCCCGACTTCATCGCCGACTCGGAGCTGCGGGCCAAGGGGCTCGACCCGGTCGAGATGCGCGAGGAGTACGAGGCGGCGTGGGACGACACCCTCGCCCGCGTCAAGGACGAGGTCCGGCGCGAGGGCGAGGAGGTCAAGAAGGCCGGCGGCCTCTACGTCCTCGGCACCGAGCGGCACGAGTCGCGCCGCATCGACAACCAGCTCCGCGGCCGCGCCGGCCGCCAGGGCGACCCCGGCGAGTCGCGCTTCTACCTCTCGCTGGGCGACGAGCTCATGCGGCGGTTCAACGGCGCCATGGTCGAGACGATCATGACGCGGTTCAACCTGCCCGAGGACATGCCGATCGAGGCGAAGATGGTCTCCCGGGCCATCCGCAGCGCCCAGACGCAGGTCGAGCAGCAGAACTTCGAGATCCGCAAGGACATCCTCGAGTACGACGAGGTCATGAACCAGCAGCGGACGGTGATCTACGAGGAGCGCCACCGCGTGCTCGACGGGGAGAACCTGTCCGAGCAGATGCAGAACATGATCGTCGACGTGGTCACCGCGTACGTCGACGGCGCCACCTCCGAGGGCTACAGCGAGGACTGGGACCTCGAGAAGCTCTGGGAGGGCCTCCGCCAGCTCTACCCCGTGTCGGTGCGCTGGGAGGACGTCTCCGAGGAGCACGACGACCTCGACCGCGACCTCCTCGTCGAGATCCTCACCGAGGACGCGCTGGAGGCCTACCGGCGCCGCGAGGCCGAGATCGACGGCATCGTGCCCGAGGGTGGGATGCGCGAGCTCGAGCGGCAGGTCGTCCTCTCGGTGCTCGACCGCAAGTGGCGCGAGCACCTGTACGAGATGGACTACCTCAAGCAGGGCATCGGTCTGCGCGCGATGGCCCAGCGCGACCCGAAGATCGAGTACAAGCGCGAGGGCTACGAGATGTTCGCCTCCATGATGGAGGGCATCAAGGAGGAGTCGGTCGGCTTCCTGTTCAACCTGACGATCCAGGTCGAGGAGGTCGCCCCGGTCGACGCCGTACCCGGCGCCAACCCGAACACCGACACCGCGATGCAGCCCGCCGTCCGCCCCGACGACGAGGACACCCGCCGCCGCTCCACCGCGGGCGCGGCCCCGGTCTCGGCGCCCACCCGGCCGGTCGGCCCGATGCCCACCGGGCAGCCGGCCCGGCCGCGGATGGTGCCGCCCGACCCCCAGCGCCCGGACCCGCAGCGCCCCGACCCCCAGCAGGCGGCCGCCTCCGCCCCGACCACCGCGATCCCCGCGGCCGGTCGTCCGGTGGACCGACCGAGCGGGCCCCACCAGGCCCCGCAGCAGACCGGGCCGGGCGCCCGCCCGAACGTCCCCACCGGACGTCAGGGCCGCCCGCGGCACGCGCCGCCGGCCGCGCCCGCGGCCGGTCAGGGCCCGCCCGCGCACGACACCGCCGCGGCCGGATCGGCCATGTCCCAGCTCGGCGGCGGCCCGGTGCCCCCGGCCCTGCGCGGGACGGGGCTCGGCGGGCACCGTCCGCAGCAGCTGAACTACTCGGGTCCCGACGAGCCCGACGGCGACCGGGCGCGCCACCGCGGCGGCAACGGGAACGGCAACGGGAACGCCCAGCAGGCCCGCCGGACCGAGACGCCGTCGCGCAACGCGCCCTGCCCCTGCGGGTCGGGCCGCAAGTACAAGCAGTGCCACGGGGCGCCCGCCCGCAGCTGAGCGGGGTTCACACGACGAGCAGCTCGGTCAGCCGCCACGTCGTCCGGTCGGTGGCGAGCTCGAAGCGCGCGGCGACGGCCCGGGCCCGCGGTGGCGGGCCGGGGCGGTCGTCGGGAACGGGTGCGCAGAGCGCGGCGGCCACCTCGACCGCCAGCACCGGCGTCCCGCCGGGGACCGGGGCGAGCACCGGGCACATCCGCAGGCCCCGGACCCGCGCACCCCGCGGGAGCCCGGCCCCGGTGGCGGCGACCCGCACCCGGTCGACGACCGCCGGGGGACAGATGCGGCCCAGGTGCTCCGGCGGCCGGCGCCCGTCGAGCACCTCGGCCACCGCCGCCAGCACCCGCAGCGCCACGGGCCCGACCTGCGACCGGGCGCCGGCCAGCGCCGCCTCCCACGCGGGGGTGGACGCCTCCGCGCGGGCGAGGGGCGGGGCCTCGTCCACGGGCCGGGCCGCCCGCTCGACGAGGTCTTCCACGAGGGGCCGCACCCGCGGGGGCGGCCGCCGGTCCATGCGGCGGGCGAGCCCCGGGCGGGTCCGCCCCCGCTCGCGGGGCCGGACCCCCACCGCCGGCGGCGTCCGGTCGGTCCCGCCTCCCGCCGGGGCCGGCCCGGCGTCGCCCGGTGCCAGGGTCATCGCGTCCTCCCGCCGTGGTGCCGCGGCGGCACCGGTCGGCGCCCGCCGTGGTCGCGGGCGGGAGGTCCCGCGACCGGGCTCGACTGTAGGACGGGCCCGCGCGGGGGAGGTGCCGTTCCGGGCAACTCGCGGTCCGTCAGACGATCGGGCGCCGCGTCAGCTCGAAGCAGGCGAGGGTCGCGGCGCAGGCGGCGTTGAGCGACTCGACGCCGGCCGCCATCGGGATCGCCACCGTGCCGTGCAGCTCGCCGCGGACCTCCTCGGTGAGGCCGTCGGTCTCCCCGCCCACCACGAGCGCGGTCCGCGGGGCCAGCTCGACGTCGAAGAGCGACGACGTCCCGGTCCCGTCGAGCCCGAGGAGCACGAACCCCGCCTCGGCGAGCGCCGCGACCCCGGCCGCCGCGGTCCCCGCCCGCAGCACCGGGGCGTGGAAGGCGATCCCGGCCGAGGCCTTGACCACCAGCGGGTCGATCGACGGGGCGCCGCGGCGGGGGAGCAGGACGCCGTCGAGGCCCGCCGCGGTGGCCGAGCGCAGGATCATCCCGACGTTGGCCGGGTTCGTCAGGCCGTCGAGCACGAGCACGCGGGCCCCGGCGTCGGGGCCGAGCGCGGCGAGGAACTGCTCGACGGTGCGCATCCCCGGCGCGACGACGTCGGCGATCACGCCCTGGTCCTGGCGCCCGTTGCCGGCGAGGACCTTCACCCGGTGCGCCGACGCCCGCTGCACCGTGATCCCGCGGGCCCTCGCGGCGTCGAGCAGGGGGCGGACCGAGCGGGCGTCCGCGTCGGAGGACAGGACCACCTTGTCGACCTCGAGCGCCGGGTCGGCGAGCGCCTCCAGCACCGGTTTGCGGCCGTAGACGGTGACGAAGCGGTCCTTGGGGGAGACCGGTTCCGCCGGTTCCTGGGGTGACATCGGCGACCACTCTCGCAGACGGGGCGCGTGGGGCGGCGTGCGAGGATCGACGTCATGCCGGACCGCCTCACGGCCCTGGACGCCTCCTTCCTCTACATGGACCAACCGACCACGCCGATGCACGTCGGGAGTGTCGCCGTCTTCCGCAAGCCCCGGTCCGGCTTCGACTACGAGCGCCTCGTCGACCTCATCTCCGGCCGGATCGGCCTGGTGCCGCGGTACCGGCAGAAGATCCGCCAGATCCCCTACGGGGTGGCCCGGCCGGTGTGGGTCGACGACACCGACTTCGACGTCACCTACCACGTGCGCCGCTCCGCGCTGCCCGGTCCGGGCACCGACCGGGCGCTGAACGAGCTGGTCGCCCGGCTGATGTCGCGCCCGCTCGACCACACCCGCCCGCTGTGGGAGATGTACCTGGTCGACGGCCTCTCCGGCGGCCGGGTGGCGATCGTCAGCAAGACCCACCAGGCGATGGTCGACGGCATCGCCAGCATCGACATCAGCCAGGTGGTGCTCGACGACTCGCCCGACGGCCGCGACGAGGCCGACGACGACTGGGTCGCCCGCCCCGAGCCGGCGCCGTGGCGGCTCGTGCTCGACGCCGTCGGCGAGGCCGTCGCCCGCCCCGGCAACGCCGTGGAGGCCGCCCACGCCGCGGTCCGCGACGCCGCCGACACCGTCACGAAGGTCGCCGGGGTCGCGGGCGGGCTGCTCTCGGCCGTGCGGACCGCGGTGCGCCCGGCGCCGACGAGCCCGCTCAACGTCCCGATCTCCACACAGCGCCGCTTCGCGCACACCCGCACCGAGCTCGAGGACTACCGCGCCGTCCGCCGCGCGCACGGCGGCACGATCAACGACGTCGTCCTCACGGTGATCGCGGGCGCGATGCGCAACTGGCTGCTCTCGCGGGGGGCCTCGGTCACCCCGACGACGACCATGCGCGCGATGGTGCCGATGTCGGTGCGCGGCGAGGCCGAGACCACCGGGTCGATCCACGGCGCCGGGCTGCTGGGCAACCGGATCACCTCCTACCTCGTCGACCTGCCGGTGGGGGAGCCGAACCCGGTGCTGCGGATGCACCACGTGGCGCACGCGATGCGCGAGCACAAGCAGTCGGGCCAGTCGGTCGGCGCGAACGCGCTGGTGCGGGTGGGCGGGTTCGCGCCGCCGACACTGCACGCGCTCGGCGCCCGCGCGGCGAGCGGGCTCTCCCGGCGGCTGTTCAACGTCGTCGTCTCGAACGTGCCCGGCCCGCAGCACGCGCTCTACGCGGGCGGCGCGCGGATGCTCGAGATGTACCCGGTGGTCCCGCTGGCGAAGGGGCAGTCGCTCGCCGTCGGCCTGACGAGCTACGACGGCGGGGTCTTCTACGGCTTCAACGCCGACCGCGACTCGATGGCCGACGTGGACGAGTTCGGCGACCTGGTGACGGAGGCCCTGGCGGAGCTCCTCGCGACGGTGCCGCGGTGACGGCCGGGAAGGGACGCCCGCCGTCGCGCCGGGGCCTCGTCCTCGGCACCGGGGGCTCGCTGGGCTACGCCTGGACGGTGGCCGCCCTCTCCACCTGGCAGCAGGCCACCGGCCACGACGCCCGCGAGGCCGACGTGATCGTCGGGACGTCCGCGGGGTCGATCGTGGCGTCGGCGCTGGCCAGTGGGGTCGCCGTCGACGACCTCGTCGAGCACCTGCTGCACCCGAAGCCGTCGTCGGACACCCCCCGTCCCCGCCGGGACGGAGCGCGGGGCGGCCTCCCGCCGCTGCCGCGCGTCGGCCCGGGCTCGATCCGCCTCCTCGCCGCCGTCGCGCGCGCCCCGAGCCGGTTCCCGCCGCTCGCGGTGGCGTCCGCGCTGCTGCCCGTGGGCCGCGCCGACACCTCGGGGGTGGTGCGGCTCGTGTCGTCGTTCGCGCCGGAGACCTGGCCGACCGAGCCGCAGCTGCGCATCGTCGCCACCGACTACGACAGTGGCGCCCGCGTGCCGTTCGGCCGCGACGGCGCCCCGCCCGCCTCCCCGGCCGAGGCGGCGAGCGCGTCCTGCGCCGTGCCGGGGTGGTTCAAGCCGGTGCGCATCGGCGGCCGGCGCTACGTCGACGGCGGGGTCTGCTCGGCCACGTCGGCCGACCTGCTGCTCGGGTCCGACATGCCCGCGCTCGACGAGGCGCTGGTGCTGGTCCCGCTGGCCCGGCGCGGGCGCGTGCGCCTGTCGGTGGGGGGCGCGGCCGACGGGCTCTTCCGTGGCATCGTCGGGGGCCGCAGTGCGCGGGAGATCGCCCGGCTCCGCGGGTCGGGACTGAAGGTCACCGCGCACGCCCCCGGCCCCGAGGAGCGGGCGGTGATGGGCTGGAACGTGATGGACGCCAGCCGGCAGGGCGACGTGGTGCGCACGGCGCTGCGGACGACGGCGGCCTGGTGGGCGCGGGAGGACAGGGACACGTGAGGATCGGCCTGGGCGAGCGGAGCGACGGGTGAGGATTTATGTCCCGACCACGGTGGCGGGTCTGCAGAAGCTGGTCGCCGACGAGCAGATCCAGCCGCTCTCCGGGACGGCGTTCGCCCTGACCCCGGCGCTGCGCGAGGAGTACGTGGCGGGCGACGAGGAGGAGCTCGAGTACGCCGCGATGAGCGAGGCGGCCCGGGCCTCGCTGCGGCTGCTCGCGAGCGAGCTGGGCTCCGACCCCGACACCCCGCCCCGCCGCGCGGTGGTCGCCGCCGACGTCGACGACGTGACCCTGCGCCCCGACCTCGACGCGGCCGTCGTCCGCGTGACGGGCCCGATCCCGATGCGCCGCCTCGCCGCGATCCACCTCGACGTCGCCGACGCCGGGGAGGCCGTGCGGCACGCGGCCCAGGTGATCGACGCGGCCGACCTGGGCGACGAGGACGCCGAGCTGGCCGTCGGGGACGCCCAGGACCACGACCTGGCCTGGTACGGGGTGCAGGAGCTGCCGTTCGTGCTGGAGCTCGAGGACCTCACGCCGTAGGCACGCGGCCCAGGAACGCCTCCCCGGCGCGCTCGCCCTCGGCGATCAGGCCCTGTAGGAAGGCCGGGGACCGGTCGCCCGCCGAGGCGGAGTCGAGCTGGCGGCCGAGCTCGATGCGCTCGATGCCGACCTCCCGGTAGCCGGCGCCCTCGAGGTACCCGGCGCGCAGGAACTCGTTGATCTTCTCGATCGTGTCGATCTCCTGCTCGAGGGAGAGGTTCGACGTCAGCTCCGCGCGCCGGTCGGCGATCGCGCCGGGCGAGCGTGGCTCGGTGGCGATGGTCCGCGGGAAGAGCTGGACGATCCAGATCGCGTCGGGCGCGAGCGCGGGCAGGTCGCGGACCGGCGGGTTCTCGGAGAACACGCCGTCCCAGTAGACGCCGTCGTCGGTCTCCACGGCCCGGAACAGGGTGGGGATGGCGGCGCTGGCCAGCACCGAGTCGACCGTGATCTCGCCGCGGCGCGAGTCGAAGCGCCGGAACCGCCCGGTGCGCACCTCCACGGCGCCGACCTGCAGCACCGGGCCCTCGTCGCGCGGCAGGGCGGCCAGGAGCCCGAAGTCGACCCAGCGCTCGAGCAGCTCGCGCAGCTGGGCCCGCGCGATCTGCGGGAACCGGTAGGGGTCGAAGGCGGGCAGCGGCAGCACGCCGAGGTCGCGCAGGCGCAGCAGGCCCACCCCGAGGGCGTTGCCGATCGCGTCGACCGGGCCGGTGGCGGCGTTGTCGCGCCAGAACCCGTCGAGCAGCTCCACCGCCCGGCGCGGCCCGCCGGTGCGGTAGCCGTACCAGGCGAGGAGGGCACAGATCGCGCCGCCGGACGTGCCGGTGAACGCGACCGGTTCGACCTCGGGGGAGCGGAGCAGCGGTTGCAGCACTCCGGCGGTGAACGCCGTCTGGCTGCCCCCGCCCTGACAGGCGAGCGCGACACGGACCACGTCGCCATGGTGCCCCGGTCGGGCCGGCCCTAGACGCCCTGTCGGGCGGCGACGGTGTCGGGCTGCTACGGCATCCCCTTGCGCCAGGCCGTGTAGCTCTGCAGCCGCCCGCCGCGGGGGCGGAAGAGCCAGGCCCAGGGGTGCACCTCGGCCGGTCCGACGGCCGCCGCGTGCCGCCGGAAACCCGGGACCGGGGCGAAGGTGACCGCCGGGCGTCGTCCGGACAGCTCCTCGGGCACCCGGCCGCGGTGGATCTCGACCGGGCGGCGGGTGGCCAGGTCGGCGAGGGTCTCGGTGAGGAACACCAGCCGCTTGCCCGAGAGCCGGAGCTTCGCGAGCAGCGGCTCGTCGAACACGAAGACCGCGGGCACGTCGGGGTGGGCGAGCAGGGCGGGGTCGTCGTCGCCGAGCGACTCCGCCGTCAGCCACACGGCGTCCACCGCCGAGGAGGACGGCGGCGTCGTCGCCGGCCCGCCGGTGGCCTCCGGGTCGGGGTCGCCGCGCAGTCCCTCGGGCGGGGTGAGGCTGGTGGTGCGCTGCTCGTCGGGCCAGTCGGCGATCGGGCAGTCGCTCTTCAGGACGCACTCGGCGCAGAGCTTCGGCGCCCGCTTCTGCACCTGCGACCGGGAGAACCCGTAGGCCTTGCCGGTGCCCGACCCCACGGTCCACTGCCAGCCCAGCCGGTTGGCCGCCCGCGAGCCGTCGAGCAGGTGGGTGAAGAACGCGTCGTCGCCGTCCTGCCAGCGGGCGCCGGCCCGCACGGTCCACTGGCTGGAGAGCCACATGCGGCACTGGTTGACCAGCCAGCCGTCGTCGTGGAGCTCGGTGAGGTTGACGTCCATGCAGTTCATGTCCCGCGGCCACGGGTCGTCCCAGGTCTCCGCCGGGCGGGGAGGGTTCGCGCGCAGGTCCTCGCCGAGCGCGGGCCCGATCCGGGCGTAGACGTGGCGGGCGTACTCCTGCCAGGCGAGCTCGTCGCGGTACTTCGTCCGGTCGCGCGTCGGCGCGTCGGCGACGTGCTCCCACAGCGCGGGCAGGGACAGCAGCCCGTACCGGATGTACGGGGACATCCGGGAGGCCCCGCGGCGCTCCGGGGGCCACACGTCGTTGCGGCGGCGGGCGTAGTCGGTGACGTCGAGCGCGGCCAGCGCCGCGTCCGCCGCCGTCTGCCCGCCCCGGAACGCCCCCGACGGCGCGGGGGTGTCGCAGGTCAGGTCACCCAGGTGCTCGGTGACGAAGGCGACCGCGGCGTCGGTGGTCGGGTCCGGGACGGGGAGCTGCACACGGCTGCGTACCCGCTCAGGCCGATGTGTCCCATCCGGCCTTGTCGAGCAGCTCGACCGAGACCTCCCAGAGCTGCCGGGCGGCCTCCGGGTCGAGGGCGTAGGCGCGGACCCCGTGGATGCCGTCCACGATCTCGTCGACCACCTCGGCCTCGTGGCAGTCCTCGAAGTAGCGGCCGCCGACGCCCGCGAGCTCGGGGGAGGTGGCGAGCAGCACGGAGGTGGCCGCGCCCTGCTCCGGGGTCTTCATGATCGGCGCGGCCGTGACGGAGAGCTCGTCGATGACCTTCGGGTCCCAGTGCTTCTGCAGGTTCGTCCAGATCCCGCCGGGCATGAGGGAGTTCGCGACGATGCCCTCGTCGGCCCAGCGGCGGGTGAGCTCCACGGCGAACAGCGCGTTCGCGGTCTTCGACTGCCCGTAGGCCAGGCCGGGGTCGTAGGCGCGCCGCTCGAAGAACAGGTCGTCGAACACCACCGGCGAGCTGCCGTGGCCGCTGGAGGACACCACGACGACGCGGGCGTCCCCGGCCGCGGTCAGCGCCGGGTGCAGGCCGAGCGTCAGGGCCATGTGCCCGAGGTGGTTGGTGGCGAACTGCAGCTCCCAGCCCTGCTCGGTGTAGGTCTCCGGGGTGTCCATGACGCCCGCGTTGTTCACCAGGACGTGCAGCGGGCCGGTCCAGGCGTCGGTGAAGGCGCGGACGGTGTCGAGGTCGAGCAGGTCGAGCCGGGCCGCGGTCACCCGGTCGTTCCCCGTGGTCGTCCGGATGTCGGTGACGGTGCGCTCGGCCGCGGCGAGGTCGCGGGCGGCCACGGTGACGGCGGCGCCGGCCGCCGCGAGGGCCCGCGCGGTCTCCACCCCGATCCCCGACGAGGCCCCGGTGACGACGGCGGTGCGCCCGGTCAGGTCGATGCCCTCGACCACCTCGAGCGCCGTGCTCGACGCGTCGAACGCCGTGGTGATGCCCATGTCGTGCTCTCCTCGATAGTGACCATCCGGTTGGTTTCCTACCGTAGCAGAGGAAGCCAACTGGTTGGTCACTCACGGCGGTGGCAGGCTCGCGGCCATGCCCCGCACCCTCGCGATCACCGGCGCGACCGACGGCCTCGGTCGTGCGCTCGCGCTCCGCCTGGCGGGCGACGACGTCCGCCTCGTCCTGCACGGCCGCTCGGCCGAGCGCCTCGACGACCTCGTCGCCGAGCTCGGGCCGGTCGCCGCCCACCCGCCGCTGACCGTGCGGGCCGACCTGGCCGACCTCGCCCAGGTCGCCCGCGCCGCCGACGAGATCGCCGAGCGCGCCGGCGAGCTGCACGTGCTGGTCAACAACGCCGGGATCGGCGGTGGGGAGCCCGACGGGCGGACCCGGCGCACCAGCGCCGACGGGTACGAGCTGCGGTTCGCGGTGAACTACCTGGCCGACTTCCTGCTCACCGAGAAGCTCCTGCCGCTGCTGCGCTCCTCCGCGGACGGCACGGCCTCCCGGGTCGTCCACGTCTCCTCCGGCGCCCAGCAGCCGCTCGACTTCGACGACCTCATGCTCGAGCGGCACTACGACGGCGGCCGCGCCTACGCGCAGTCCAAGCTCGCCCAGATCCTCTACGCGGTCGACCTCGCGGAGCGGCTCCCGGTCGAGGAGGTGGCGGTCAACGCCCTGCACCCGGGCACCTACATGCCGACCAAGATCGTCCTGTCCGAGGTCGGCCGGTCGGTCGACACCCTGGAGACGGGCGTGGAGTCGACCCGCCGACTCGCCGTCGACCCCCGCCTCGACGGCGTCACCGGCCGCTTCTACGACCGCTTGGAGCCGGCGAGCCCGAACCGGCAGGCCGCCGACCCCGCCGCCCGGGCGACGCTGCGGGAGCGGAGCCTGGAGCTGGTCGCCGGACACCTGGCATGAGCGACCCGCTCGACCGCGCCCGCGAGCTCGCCGCCGGCCCCGGACGACGCGTCCTCGGCATCGCGGGCGGCCCGGGCGCCGGCAAGTCGACCCTGGCGGACACGCTCGCCGGGCCGGGCACGGTCGTCGTCGGGATGGACGGCTGGCACCTGGCCAGCTCGACGCTGGACCGCCTCGGGCGCCTCGACCGCAAGGGCGCCCCCGACACGTTCGACGCCGCCGGCTACGTCGCCTTCCTCGAGCGCTTCCGGACGACCGCCGACACCGTCTGGGCGCCGGAGTACCGGCGCAGCGTGGAGGAGTCGATCGGCGGCGCGATCGAGATCCCGCCCACGACGACGCTGCTCGTCACCGAGGGGAACTACCTGCTGCTCGACTCCTCGCCCTGGGACCGGATCCGGGACCTGCTCGACGAGGCGTGGTTCCTCCGTCCCGACGAGGCCGTGCGCCGGGAGCGCCTGATCGCGCGGCACGTCGCCGTCGGCCGCACGCACGACGAGGCCGTCGCGCGGGCGGACGGGTCGGACGCGGCCAACGCCACGCTGATCGCCGCGACCGCGTCCCGCGCGGACCGGGTACTCGACGGTCCGTGAGCGACACCATCGTCGGGAAGCGCCTGAAGTACACCTACGGCAACGGCTGGGAGTACGAGCTCTACGTCAAGAACGACACCACCGTCGACTACCGGATCCACTCCGGGCTCGTCGGCGGGCGGTGGGTGCGCGACCAGTACGCCTACGTCGCGCGGCTGCGCGAGGGCGTGCACACCGTGCACTGGACCGAGCCGACGGGCACGTCGGTCTCGATCGTCGCCGACCTGGAGAACCGCACGACCCATGGGACGATCTTCTTCCCGCGCTGGGTGATGGACGACCCGCAGGCCACCGTGTGCTTCCAGAACGACCACCTCGACGAGATGCGCCGCCGCCGCGACGCCGGGCCGACCTACCCGATCGAGGTGGTCGACGAGCCGAGCGAGATCACGCTGCTCGAGGACCCGGGGCCGGACGACGAGACCGTGATCAGCGCCGCGCCGTGAGCCTCCCCGTTCCCGGCCTCGACTTCCTGGCGCACGTCGAGGTGGAGCTGGCCGAGCCGGTCGACCTCGGCGTCACCGACGCCGGGCACCGCCGGATCGTCCCGATCGTCGGCGGGACGGTGACGGGGGAGCGGTTCTCCGGCGTCGTCGTGCCGGGCGGCGCCGACTGGCAGGTGATCCAGGCCGACGGCGCCACCACGATCGACACGCGCTACCTGCTGCGCGCCGACGACGGTGCACACGTCTACCTCCGCACCGCCGGAGTGCGCTCCGGGCCCCCGGAGGTGCTGGCCGCGCTCGCCCGCGGGGAGGACGCCGACCCGTCGTCGTACTACTTCCGCGTGCACGCGACCTTCGAGACCTCCGCCCCGCAGCACGCGTGGCTGACGCGGGTCCTGACGATCGGCGTGGCCCGGCGGCGGGCGTCGGCGGTGGTCTACGACGCCTACACGGTCACCTGAGGCTCAGACCTCCCAGGCGGGGATGCGCAGCGAGGTGAGGACCCGGCGCAGGGCCTCGAGCCGGCCCGCGGAGAGCCCGCCCGCCTCGACCAGCGGGTCGAGGGCGCACTCCGGGTCGGCCGGCGGCCCGAGGTGCGAGCAGCCGCGCGGGCAGTTCTCGACGACGGCCGCGAGGTCGCCGAACGCGGCCACCACATCGTCGGGGGAGATGTGCGCGAGCCCGAACGACCGGATGCCGGGGGTGTCGACCACCCAGCCCCCGTCGGGCAGGGCCAGGGCCACCGCGGAGGTCGACGTGTGACGGCCCTTGCCGACGCCGCTCACCACCCCGACGGCCCGCAGGGCGTCCGGCACGAGGACGTTGACCAGCGTCGACTTCCCGACCCCGGAGTGCCCGATCAGCGCCGACACCTGGTCGCGCAGCATCTCGCGGAGCTCGCCCGGGTCCTCGTCCTGGCGCGTCACGACGATCGGGAGGTCGAGCTCGGCGTACTCGGCGGAGAACGGCCCGGGGTCGGCGAGGTCGGCTTTCGTCAGGCACAGCACCGGCTCGAGGCCCCCGGCGTAGGCCGCGACGAGGCAGCGGTCGACGAAGCCGGTGCGGGGGACCGGGTCGGCGAGCGCGGTGACGATCACGAGCTGGTCGGCGTTCGCGACGACGATCCGCTCGTAGGGGTCGGTGTCGTCCGCGGTGCGGCGCAGGACGCTCGAGCGCTCGGCGACCCGGACGATGCGGGCGAGGGTGTCGTCGGTGCCGGAGACGTCGCCGACGAGGTCGACCTGGTCGCCGACCACCACCGGGGTGCGGCCCATCTCGCGGGCCCGCATCGCGACGACGCGGACGTCGGGCTCGTCGTCGGGGGCGCAGGTCCAGCGGCCGCGGTCGACGCCGACCACCATCGCGGTGCGGGCGTCGGCGTGCTCGGGCCGGCGCTTCGACCGGGGGCGGCTGCCGCGGCCGGGGCGGACGCGGACGTCGGACTCGTCGTAGCGGCCGGCGGCGCTGCGGGGGCTCATCGGGCCGGTCCGTACATGGCCCGATCGTGACGTTGAGTGTCAGCATGGCCGCAGTGCTGACACCTCACGCCGGGACCCCCGCGCCGCCGACAAGCGCGGGCCAGTCGGTGGCGAAGTCGGGCAGCGTCTTCGTCGTCGCGGCCACGTCGTCGATCTCCAGGCCCGGCACGACGAGGCCGAGAAGGGCCCCGGCCGTGGCCATGCGGTGGTCGGCGTAGGCGCCCCACGGCCTCGTCGGGGCCAGGCCCGATGCGGGGTGCACCTCCAGCCCGTCCTCGGTCTCGGAGACCCGCGCCCCGAGCGACGTGCACTCCGCGACGAGGGCCGCGAGCCGGTCGGTCTCGTGTCCGCGGATGTGCCCGACCCCGCGCAGCCGCGAGTGCTCGCCCGACAGCCCGGCCACCACGGCGAGCGCGGTGACGGTGGGGGTGAGCTCACCGATCTCGCCGAGGTCGACGTCGACCCCGCGCAGCCGGTCGGGGCCCTGCACCGTGAGCCCCTCGGGACCTTCGTCCACCGAGGCCCCGAACGCCTCCAACGCCCGCCGGACCGCCGCGAGCGGCTGCAGGCCGGGGAGGTCGTGGCGGGACTGGTCGTGCCGCTCGGGGTTCGCGGCGGGTCGTCGCTCGGGCCAGCCGGTGATCGTCACCCGGCCCCCGGTGATCATGGCGGCGGCGAGGTAGACCGCCGCGCCCGAGAGGTCGGGCTCCACGACGAACCGCGCCTCGGGCGTCACGGGGCCGGGGGAGACCGCCCAGCGCTCCGTCTCGGAGGTGACGGTGACCCCGGACAGGCGCAGCATCGTCACGGTCATGTCGACGTGCGGCAGGGAGGGCACCGGGCCGTCACCGCGGTGGGTGACGACGACGCCGCGGTCGTAGCGCGCGCCGGAGAGCAGCAGGCCCGAGACGAACTGCGACGAGGCCGAGGCGTCCACCGTCACCGGCCCGCCCGCCACGGCGCCCGAGCCCAGCACGGTGAACGGCAGCCGGTGGGCGTCGGCGGGGTCGAGCGCGACGCCGAGCCCCCGGAGGCCGGCGAGCACCCCGCCCATCGGGCGGGTCCGCGCGTGCGGGTCGCCGTCGAACGCCACGGGCCCGTCGGCGAGCGCGGCGAGCGGCGGGAGGAAGCGCATCACGGTGCCGGCGAGGCCGCAGTCGACCCGGCCGGCCCGCAGCCGCTCGGGCGCGGTCACCGCGACGTCGATCGTCCCGTCCCGGCCCGCGGTGATCTCCGTACCGACGCCCAGGGCCGCGAGGCCGTCGACCATCAGCGTGGTGTCGCGCGAGCGCGCGGCGCCCGCCACGGTGCGGGTGGCGCCGTCGCCCGCCAGCGCGGCGAGGACGAGGGCGCGGTTGGTGACCGACTTCGAGCCCGGGACCGCGACGGCACCGTGCACCGGACCGTCGGCGGCGGGCGCGCTCCAGGGACTGCTCACGGCCCCATCCTGGCAGGATCGAGGACATGTGCGGTCGCTACGCCCTCGCCAAGGATCCGGCCGGTCTGGCCGAGGAGTTCGACGCGCGCGACGCCACCGACGGCGCGCTCGACACCCCGGAGTACAACGTCGCGCCCACGCTGACGATCCCGGGCGTCGTCGACCGCCACCCGCGCGACGACGACGGCACCCCCGACCCCTCGGCGGTGGAGCGCTCGGTGCGCGCGATGCGCTGGGGGCTCGTGCCGTCCTGGGCGAAGGACCTCTCGGTCGGCAACCGCCTGATCAACGCCCGGGCCGAGTCGCTCACCGAGAAGCCCGCCTTCCGTCGGGCCGCGGCGTCCCGACGATGCCTCGTGCCGGCCGACGGCTGGTACGAGTGGCTGCGCGACGGCAAGCACAAGACGCCCTACTTCATGACCTTCCGCGCCGACTCCGACCTCGCCGGGCACTCGCTCGCCCTCGCGGGGCTGTGGGAGACGTGGCGTCCGGAGAAGGGTGCCGACCCGCTGGTCTCCACGACGATCGTCACGACCGACTCCGCCGGCCCGCTCACCGAGGTCCACCACCGGATGCCGCTGGTGATCCCGGCCGCGCGCTGGGCCGAGTGGCTCGACCCCGACAACGACGACCCCACCGACCTGCTCGCGCCGTCCGAGGAGATCCTCGCCGCGATCGAGATGCGGCAGGTGTCGTCGAAGGTCAACAACGTGCGCAATCACGGGGCGGAGCTCGTCGAGGAGGTCCACGAGGTGCCCGAGCAGCAGGGGCTCGACCTCGAGGCGGTCAACCCGTCGTGATCGTCGAGCTCGACGACTTCGAGGTCGCGACGCCCCACGGGCCGGCCCGCGTCCTCCTGGAGAGCCCCGGCTACTGCGGCGGCCTCCTCGTCCTCGGCCACGGCGCGGGCGGGGGTGTCGAGGCCCCGGACCTGCTGGCGGCGGCCGAGAGCGCCCCGGTGCCGATCGCCGTGGCGCGGGTGCTGCAGCCCTACCGGGTCGCCGGGCGGAAGGCCCCGGCGCCGGCCGCGCAGCTCGACGAGGCCTGGGCGTGCGTCCTGGCCGAGCTGACCCGCCGCTTCCCCGACACCGACCAGGTCCACGGCGGGCGGTCGTCCGGCGCACGGGTGGCGTGCCGCGGCGCACTCGTGGCCGACCCCGCCCCGGTGGGCGTGCTCGCCCTCGCGTTCCCGCTGCTCGCGCCCGCCCGCAGGGACGGCACCCGGCCCGACCGGTCGCCCGAGATCGACGCGGTCGACGAGGCCGGGATCCCGGTGCTCGCCGTGTCCGGCGAGCGCGACCGCTTCGGCGTGCCGCCGCCGGCGCGGCACCGCGAGGTGGTCACCGTGAGGGGTGACCACTCGCTCAAGGCCCGCGGCCCGGTCCGCGACGCGGTCGCCCCGTGGATCGCCCGGTTCTTCCCGCCGCTGCCCGACGGGCTCGTGATCCTGTAGTCAGCCCGCCCGGCGACGCAGCTCCCGGAACAGGTCCCGCACGCGCTCGGCGGACGGCGCGACGACCGCCGGCTGCGGGCCGAGGCCCGACAGCGTCGTCGTCGTGACCGTCTCGCCCGGCACGAGCGTCTCGGTGACCCGCCGCAGCCGCCCGGTGGCGTCGACCCAGACGTCGACCGGCACGGCGGCGAGCGGGAGCTCGGCGCGCAGGCGGTCGGCGGCCCCCCGCAGGTCGGGCGCCACGACGGGCAGGCGGGCGAGGTCGACGCCGCC
Organism: Actinomycetospora atypica; assembly: GCF_042653685.1. Classification (NCBI taxonomy): domain Bacteria; kingdom Bacillati; phylum Actinomycetota; class Actinomycetes; order Pseudonocardiales; family Pseudonocardiaceae; genus Actinomycetospora; species Actinomycetospora atypica. The sequence goes on from NZ_JBHSIV010000003.1 coordinate 19,040, forward strand.
GCGGAAGTGGATCGTCGGCGTCCCCTCGATGGTCTCGGGCCCCACCACCCGGACGTCGTCGGTGAGGGCCTCGAGCACCGTCGCGAGGTCGGCGGGGTTACCGGTGATGCCGGTGGCGAGCTGGACGGTCGTGTCGGCGTAGAGCCCGAGGTCGACCCGGTCGAGGTCGACCGACACCCACGTGCGACCCCGGGCGATGTCGTTGATCGCGCGCGGCGGCAGGGCGCCGTAGGCGGTCCGTCCGACCGTCAGGGCGTCGACCCGCCCGAGGTCGCTGATGCGCAGCGCGAGGCTCGCGGCGCGCCCGCGCAGGTCGACCGACCCGGTGCCGCTGGTGGTGACCGACCGGTCGCGGGCGGGGCCGCGCGAGCTGACGGCGACGGTCGCGCCGCCGGCCGCGGCGGGCGCCGGGGCCGCGGACCGGACGGCCTCGGCGGTGCCCGGGTCGGTGCGGTCGCGGGCCGCGGCCCCGGCCGCGGTGTCGTCGCGGCCGATCCCCGTCCCGCCGAGGGACGAGCAGCCGCCGAGCACGGTCAGGGCCGCGAGCAGGACGGCCAGCAATCGTGTCCGTGCTGCCACGGGCCCAGTCTTCGGGCGGTGCCGCTGTCGTCGCCGGAGCCCGCGCGGGAAACCACCGGATCAGGGGGCGAACGCGCGCCGCGCCACCCGGGCCAGCGCGTCCCGGCGACGCGCGTGGTCGGGCGCCGGGTCGTCGGGGGCGGCGGAGACCACGGTCGCGGCGGGCGACCAGCTCATCGAGAGCGAGATGACCATCGAGTAGACGTCGCGGGGGTCGAGGTCGGGGTCGACGAGGCCCTCGGCCTGGGCGTCGCGCACCGCGGCCAGCTTGCGGGCCACGTCGTCGGGGATCGACGTGAGGAGGTCGCCGGTGGGCACCCGCTCGAGGCGCGCCCACGTGGCCAGCAGGATCACCGAGGGCTGCTGCAGGTAGGCGTCGTAGAGGCGCACGACGTAGCCGGGCAGGTCCCGCGCGTCGAAGGGGACGAGGTCGACGATGAGCGTCAGGTGCTCGGCGAAGACGGCGTCGAACAGCCCGTCCTTGGAGTCGAACCACGCGTAGATCTGCGCCTTGTTCGCCCGGGCGGCGTCGGCGATCCGGTCGACCCGCGCGCCCGCGATCCCGTGGCAGGAGAACTCCGCGGTCGCCGCGTCGAGCAGGCGGCGTCGGGTGGCACTCCCGTCCTTCGGCACGACAGGAGTGTAACCAACCGGTCGGTCACGCACCCGCGACGGCCGCCGTGACACCCCCGGCCGTCGCGACGAGGTCGGCGGGCGCGAGCTCCATCTGCAGTCCGCGTCGCCCCGCGCTGCAGAAGACGGTGTCGAAGGCGAGCGCGGAGTCGTCGAGCACGAGGGGGAGCCGCTGCCGGGTCCCCAGCGGGGAGATGCCGCCGGTGACGTAGCCCGTGAGGCGCTCCGCGGCCGCCGGGTCGGCCATCGTCGCCCGCTTGCCGCCGCGCGCCGTGGCGAGCGCCTTGAGGTCGAGCGACCCCGAGACCGGCACCATCGCCAGGACCGGCCGCCCGTCGACCTCCGCGACCAGGGTCTTGAACACGCGGTGCGGGTCGAGGTCGAGGGCCTCGGCCGCCTCGGTGCCGTACGCCGCCACGCCGGGCGCGGTGTAGGGGTGCGTGCTCACGGCCACACCCGCGCGGGCGAGCAGGGCCAGGGCCGGGGTCGCCGCGCGTGCCACGGCGAGCGACGCTAGCGGGGAATCCCCTCCCCGTCGCCCGTGTTCTCCCGGAAGGAAGAGGGAGAGGTGACATGCCGACGATGACGATGGAGCGGGCCGCCCCGGTGGCGGACCGCACCGTGATCCGGCTGCCCGACGGTTCGGCCGGGGGTGCCGCCGGCTCGACCGGGGTAGCCTCCCGTCGATCCGACGCCACGACCAGGACGTGGCGCGAAGGGAGCACGGTGTCCGAGGCGGTCGATGCAGCGGCGGTGGACGCCGCCACCGACGTGAGCCAGGGCGGGTCCACCCCCGCCGACCTGGAGACCGAGACGGTCGCGGATCGCGCGGCGCGTTTCGAGCGGGACGTCATGCCGATGGTCGACCAGCTGTACGCGGCGGCCATGCGGATGACCCGCAACCCTCCCGACGCGGAGGACCTCGTCCAGGAGACGGTGCTCAAGGCCTACTCGTCGTTCACGTCGTTCCGACCGGGGACGAACTTGAAGGCCTGGCTGTACCGCATCCTCACGAACTCCTACATCAACACCTACCGCAAGAAGCAGCGCCAGCCGCAGCAGAACTCCACCGACGAGATCACCGACTACCAGCTCTCGCAGTCGGCCGAGCACTCGTCGGCGGGCCTGCCCAGCGCGGAGGCCGAGGCGCTCGACCGGCTGCCGGACAACGACATCCGCGAGGCGCTGCAGGCACTGCCCGACGACTTCCGCATGGCGGTCTACCTCGCCGACGTCGAGGGGTTCGCCTACAAGGAGATCGCCGAGATCATGGGGACGCCGATCGGCACCGTGATGTCGCGGTTGCACCGCGGACGCAAGCAGCTGCGCGACGCCCTCACCGACACCGCCCGCGACCGCGGGTTCATCCGGGAAGAGGTGACCGGGTCATGAGCTGCGGAGAGGCCCACGAGACCGACTGCTCCGAGGTCCTCGCCGAGGTCTGGCTGCTGCTCGACCACGAGTGCGGCGAGGAGCGCGACGCCCAGCTGCGCCGCCACCTCGCGGAGTGCGGCCCGTGCCTCGCGCGCTACGGGCTCGAGGAGAAGGTCAAGACGCTGCTCGCGCGCTCGTGCAGCGGCGACCGGGCACCCGACACGCTGCACCGGAAGCTCCGCGAGCACATCCGGGCGACGGTGCTCGAGCAGGCCCAGGTGACCGTCGAGCGCACCCCCGCCGGCGGCACGGTGGTCGAGGTCAACTCGACCCGCGTGGAGTCCTGGCGACAGGGCTGACGACACACGAAGGGCCCCCGGTGATCACCGGGGGCCCTTCGTCGTCCTCGGACGGCATGCGCGTCAGCTGTTGGGACGCTTGCCGTGGTTGCTGGCCTTCTTCTTGCGGTCCCGCTTCTGGCGTGCGCGCTTCGACATGAGCCGATTCTCCCACGCGCCCTCACCCGGGCCCGTCGATGGTTGGATGACGCCGTGGCTGACGAGATCCGCGCGGAGATGGTGGCGAACGTCCTCGAGGTCGTGGCCGCCGCGGGCACGGCCGTGACGGACGGCGACACGATCGTCCTCCTCGAGTCGATGAAGATGGAGATCCCGGTGCTCACCGAGGTGGCGGGCACGGTGGTGTCCGTCGCGGTCAAGGAGGGCGACGTGGTGCAGGGGGGCGACCTGATCGCCGTCATCGAGAGGACGGAGTGACCCGCACGTGTCGACGCTGAGCTTCCTGCTCGCGACGCACACGTCGCTCTCCGGCGACGAGGTCGCGCACCTGCAGCGGCTCGCCTCGGAGTGGCAGCTGCTCTCCGACCTCTCGTTCGCCGACTTCCTGCTCTGGGTGCCGGTCACCTCGGAGACCGGGGAGCCGTACTTCCTCTGCGTCGCCCACAGCCGCCCGACGACCGCGCCGACCGCGCATCCCGAGGACATGGTGGGCGGCACGGCCACCGCGGCGCAGCACCCGCAGCTGCGGCGGGCGCTCGGCGACGCCACGATGCGCCGCGAGGAGCAGCCCCGCTGGCACCGGGGCCGGTCGATCCGCCGGGAGGTCGTGCCGGTCGGCCACGGCCCGGGCGAGCGCGGCGACGGGGGTGGGGGCAAGCGGGTGATCGCGGTCCTCGGGCGCGACACGAACCTCGCGGCCCCGCGGGTCCCCTCCACGCTCGAGATCTCCTACCTGGCCGTCGCGGGCGACCTCTGCCAGATGATCGCCGACGGCACGTTCCCCGCCCCGGGGGGCGACGACGAGGGCCGGTCGTCGCCGCGGGTGGGCGACGGGCTCGTGCGGGTCAGCACCGTCGGCACGATCCTCTACGTCAGCCCCAACGCCGCGTCGGCGTTCCACCGGCTCGGCTGGACCGACGAGCTCGTCGGCGCCGACCTGCCGACGGTGGCCCGGCGGGTGTCGGCGGACCCCTTCGAGGGCGCCGAGACCGTGACGATGCTGCGCGACGCGCTCGCCGGCACCCCCTCGGCCCGCACCGAGATCGAGAGCCGCGGGGCGACGGCCGTGGTGCGCGCCCTGCCCCTGCGCCCCCGCGGCGTGCCGGCCGGCGCGCTCGTGCTCGTCCGGGACGTCACGGAGGTGCGGCGCCGGGACCGGGCGCTGATGAGCAAGGACGCGACGATCCGCGAGATCCACCACCGCGTGAAGAACAACCTGCAGACGGTCGCGGCCCTGCTGCGCCTGCAGGCCCGGCGGACCCGCCACGAGGAGGCCCGGTCGGCGCTGTCGGAGTCGATGCGCCGGGTGGCGTCGATCGCGCTGGTGCACGAGTCGCTCGCGGCGTCGGTCGACGAGCGGGTCGACATCGACGAGGTGCTCGCCGGCGTGGTGCCGATGATGAACGACCTCGTCCGCCCCGGGACCGGGGTGGAGCTGCGCCGGGAGGGCCGGGCGGGCGTGCTCCCGGCCGTGATGGCGACGCCGCTCGTCCTGGTGGTGACCGAGCTCGTCTCCAACGCCCTGGAGCACGGCTTCCCGGTGGCGACGCCGCAGTCGGTGCCGGGCACCGTCCGCATCGTCGCCACCCGCACCGCGAGCCTGCTGCAGATCGACATCTCCGACGACGGGCTGGGCCTGCCGGAGACCTTCTCGCTGGAACGGGCGCCGGGGCTCGGCCTGCAGATCGTGCGCACGCTCGTCGACTCCGAGCTCGGCGGCACGCTCTCGCTGCGCCCCGACCCCGACGGCGGCACCCGGGCGGAGCTCCGGATCCCCCTCAACCGCCGCTGAACCGGCCGCTGACGCACGAAAGGCACCTCCGGCGGACCGAAGGTGCCTTCCGTGTGTTCACGTCGAGCGCGAGGCGGACGCGTGGGGAGCGAGCGTCCGCCCCGGGTGGATCAGGCCTGCGCGTCGACCCGCACGCCGTAGCGCTTCATGGCACGGCGCTCGTCCTCGTCGGCCCCGCCCCAGACACCGGCGTCCTGGCCGGACTCGAGGGCCCAGGTCAGGCACTCCGACATCGCCGGGCAGCGACGGCACACGGCCTTCGCCTGGGCGATCTGCGTGAGAGCGGGGCCACTCGTCCCGATGGGGAAGAACAGTTCCGGGTCCTCGTCGCGGCAAGCAGCGTCGTTCCGCCAGTCCATCGTGCTGGTCTCCTCAGCTGGGTGCGCCTCGGGGTGCGCACCTGGTTGCGTCGTCGTGGGCGATTCCGTCGGCTGCGGAATCCCCTGGAACCGTGGTACCGGTCCCTGCGTACCGTTCTCGTATGCGGGGAGTCGGGGTCTCCGGCCTCCGACCTGCGACGTCCTTGCCGCCGGCCGGACATCGGAGGTGATGTCCGTCTCCCGTGCCCTCCGGTTCCGGCTGATCGCTCCGGTTCCCGGGGACCGGCCGTGCAGTTCTGCTCTCGCATTCCTGCCCGGCTCTCGCGGGGGATGACCAAGAATCTGCAGGAGGATCGCCTACGGATCGAGCCCCAAGCGGCTCGACGGGCTTGCGCGGGCGGTGAGTGGAGATGGGCGCACCGTGACGGGACGAGGACTGCGACGAGCGGAAAACGCGGCACGACGAGGCGCAGACCCGGACGCCGAGGGGCGACGAGCGGTCTCTAGGATCGCACCGAGGCCTCCCGCTTCCCGGGATCGACCCGCCGGAGTCCCCCGAAGGCCGGATCAAGTCGCCGTTCACCGGGCTGCGACCGACGCCTGTCGGCCTGCGAGGTGACCCGGGTCACCGCCCGGACGGGTCGGACGACGCCGGATCGCGTCAGACCACGACCCGCAGGGCGTCGGGTACGGCCACGAACTCCACGTCGCTGCGTCGCCCGAGGTGGTCGCCGTCGACCTGGAGGTTGACCGGCTCGTCCGAGGTGATCCGCAGGGCGGGGACGTCGTCGTCCCGGATCACCGAGCCCAGCGACCGGAAGCCGCCGTCGGTCAGGATCTGGTGGACGGTGCGCGCGATCGTCGGCAGGCCCAGGTTCCGCATGCCGAACAGGCCCAGGCCCGTCTCGAACGAGCAGCCGGGGTTGGTGCGCACCGCGGACCCACCGAGGTAGGTCCACGGGTCGGTGTTGGAGACGATCGCCATCTTCGCGCCCTCGATCGGCTCCCGGCCGGGGACCTCGATCGTCAGCGTCGGCGGGTTCGCCCGGGCCCGGGCCCAGCGGCGGAACGCGGTCCGCACGTAGCGGGTGGGCGTGGCCTCGCGGCCCCGGTCGCGCTGGTGCTCCATCGCGGCGATCACGTCGGCGTCCCAGCCGAGCCCGGCGTTGAAGCTGAACCACCGCTCGTCGGCCCGCCCGAGCCCCACCGATCGGCTGCGGCCCGCGGCGAGGGCCCCCAGCAGCTGGTGGGTGGCCTCCAGCGGGTCGCGGGGGACGCCGAGGGCCCGCGCGAAGACGTTGGCCGAGCCGCCGGGCACCACGCCCAGCGCGGGCAGCCGGGGGTGCGGGCCGTCGACGAGCAGGCCGTTGAGGGCCTCGTTCACGGTGCCGTCCCCGCCGAGGACGACGACGACGTCGACCCCCTCGGTCGCCGCGCGGGCGGCGAGCTCGGCGGCATGGCCCCGGTAGCGGGTGGCCACCACCTCGAGCTTGACCTCGCTCGCGAGGGCGTAGGCGATGACGTCGCGTCCGGCCGCCGTGGTGGTGGTGGCCGAGGGGTTGGCCACGAGCAGGGCGCGCACGGCACTCACCGTAGCGCCGCGGTCCCGCGCGTTGGGCCGGGCGTGGTGCACGCATCGCCCGGGCGCGGCGCCACCTACTCTGGAGAGGTGGTGACGACCTCTCCGCCCCGCCCGGTCGTCGTGGCGTCGGCGGTGTGCGCGCTGCAGGGTCTGGCGCTGTTCGTGGGCGGGATCGTGCTGCTCGTGCTCGAGGGCACGGTGGCGGTGTGGGGGTTCGTCATCCTGCTCGGCGCCGCGGTCGCGGCGGCCGGCGTGGCCCTGGCCCGCGGCTCCCGGGGCGCCCGCGGACCCGTCGTCGTCGCCCAGCTCATCGGCCTGGGCGTGGCGTTCTACGCGGGGGTGACCTCGTCCCGGCCCGACCTCGGGGCCCCGCTCGCCGTCGTCTGCGCGGCCGTCCTCGCCGGGGTGCTCTCCCGGGCCGGGCGCGACTGGGCCGAGCAGTAGGGACCCGGCGCAGTGCCGCCCTAGTTCCGGTCGGCCGGTGGGGGCGGCGGCTCGACGAGCCCGCCCGGGGCGTTGAGCAGGTCGATGCGGTGCTCACCGCGCTCGTGGCCGAGCACGGTCACCGACGCCGGGTCGAAGGCGAAGCCGACCCCGGCCGAGGGCGCCAGGGAGAGGTAGCGGGCGATGAGCACCCGCGAGGCGTGGCCGTGCCCGACGAGGATGACGTCGCGGACCGCGAGCTCGGCGTCCGCGTCGGCGATGACGCGGTCGATGCGCGCCGCGATCTGCTCGTGGGTCTCGCCGTGCGGCACCGGGTGCGTCCACACCGTCCAGCCCGGGTCCTCCGTGCGGATGTCGGGCGTGGTGCGGCCCTCGTAGTCGCCGTAGTCCCACTCCGCGAGGTCCTCGCGGACGTCGTCGACCGTGAGCCCGGCGAGGGCGGCGGTGTCGCGGGCGCGCCGGCGGGGGCTGCACCAGACCACCGGGTCGGGCTGCGCGTCGCCACGCAGCACGGAGAGCAGGTGGCCGGCCGTGCGGGCCTGCTCCTCGCCGCGCTCGGTCAGGGGGAGGTCGGTCCGCCCCGTGTGCTGCCCCGAACGCGACCACTCGGTCTCGCCGTGACGCAGCACGAACACGCGCCCGACCGGGCTCTCGCTCACTGCACTCTCCCCACCCTCGCCGGACACGACGACGCCCGCCCCGGATCGTCGGGACGGGCGTGTCGGGAAACGCAGGACCTCAGGCGGCAGCCTTCTTGGTCTCCCAGAAGATGTCCGAGATCTCGTTGATGTACCCGAGGAGCTCGTCACCGGTCTGCGGGTCGGTGGACCCCTTCGTGCCGGTGGCGCCGGCGGCCTTGGTGGCCTTGTTGAACAGCTCGTGGAGCTGCGGGTACTTCTCGAAGTGCGGCGGCTTGAAGTAGTCCGTCCACAGCACCCACAGGTGGTGCTTCACCAGGTCGGAGCGCTCCTCCTTGATCTGGATCGCGCGCTCCTTGAACACCGGGTCGTCGGAGTCCTGGTACTTCGACTGGATCATCTTGACCGACTCGGCCTCGATGCGAGCCTGTGCCGGGTCGTACACGCCGCAGGGGAGGTCGCAGTGCGCGGTGGCCTCCAGGCGCGGACGGAGGATGCTCGTGAGCAGTCCCATGTCGCCTCCCTTCGTGCCCCCCACCCGTGCGGGGGGCGGTGATCGTTCCGACCGCCGCCCAACCTACTCCCGCGCGCCACCCCGGGCAGCCGAGGTGAGGTGAGGGCGACCAGGCGGGGCGACGGGCGGCGACGGAGGGCATCGGTGCAGGTGGGGCGGGGTCTCCGAGCGGCGTTTTCGCGTGCGCTCGCCGGGGTACCGCGCCGCGTCCTGGTCCGCGGCGACTCCATGGCGCCGACCCTGCACGACGGCGACGTCGTCCTCGCCGTCCCCGCCCTGGCGCCCCGGGCGGGGGACGTCGCCCTCGTCCGCTGGCCCGCGCGGCCGGGACAGCTCTCGGTCAAGAGACTGGCGCTGCCGTGGGATCCGACGGAGCCCGACGAGGGCGGCTGGTTCGCCGTCGGCGACCACGCCACGTCGTCCACCGACTCCCGCACGCTGGGCCCGGCGCAGGCGTCGGCGGTCGTCACTCACCGTCTGTGGCCGCACCCGGGCCGGCTGCCGCGCCGCTGACCCACCTCCGTGTCGATCACGCCCGGACGGCCGCGACTCCGCGACACCGCGTCGTCACGATCGGTGGATCCATCGCCGTGTCGGTAGCGTCATGCCGCCATCCCGCGACAGTCCCAGGTATCGGGCGACAGGATCGGGGAGCGGCGTGGGTGACGAGCGGGGACCGTGGATCGGCTCGGCGTGGATGGTGTCCACCGAGGCGGGTCCGGCCCGTGCTCCGCGGCCCCGCGTCCTGCTGTCCTGGGGCGTCGGGCTCGTCGTGATGCTCGGGGCCCTCGGCGCCGCCGGCCCCGCCGCGCCGGTGACGGCCGCGCTCACCCTGCCCCCGCCCGACACCAGCGAGATCGGCGCCACCGGCCGCGTGCCCGAGGCGGGCGTCCCGCCCGTGCCCGGCGACCTGCTCCCCCCGGGCCTGCCCGACCTCGGCGGCACCGGCACCGGCAGCCTCGGCGGCGCCGACTCCGGCATCCCCGAGACCGTGCTCGCCGCCTACCGCGGCGCCGAGACCGCGATGGGGCGCACCGCCCCGGGCTGCGGGCTCACCTGGCCGCTCGTGGCCGGGATCGGCAAGGTCGAGTCGAGCCACGCCTACGGCGGCTCGGTCGACGCCTCCGGCACCACCACCCGCCCGATCCTCGGTCCGGCGCTGAACGGCACCGGCGGGAACGCCTCGATCACCGACACCGACGGCGGCGCCCTCGACGGCGACACCACCTGGGACCGCGCCGTCGGCCCCACCCAGTTCATCCCCACCAGCTGGGAGGTCTACGGCGCGGACGGCAACGGGGACGGCCGGTCCGACCCCGACAACGTCCACGACGCCGCCCTCGCCACCGGCCGCTACCTCTGCGCGGGGGGCACCGACCTCGACACGCCGTCCGGGCGCCACGACGCGGTCTTCCGCTACAACCACTCCGAGTCCTACGTCGCGACCGTGCTCCGCTGGGCCGACGGCTACGCCTCCGGCGCGCTGCCCGTGCCCGACTCGACCGGCGGCATCCCCGACCCCGCGCCCGCCTCCGACCCCGGCTCCGACATCCTCGCCGCCGGCTCGCCCGCCAGGCTCGCCGCGCTGCCGCAGCCCCTCCCGACGACCCCCGGGCCCGGCTCCGCGCCGCCGCCCGGGCTGCTCGGGGGCTCGCCGGTGGCCGCTCCCGGGCCGGGTGCCCCGGCGCCGCTCCCCGTGGCCGCGGGTGCGGCCCTGTCGTCGGGTGCGTCGTCGTCGTCCGTGGCCGCGCCGCCCGTCGTCGCGCTGCCCGAGCGACCGCCGTCGCCCGCGCGGCCCGAGGCCGGCACCACCACCCCCGCCGCGCCCACCACTCCTCGACCGACGACCCCCGGGCCGACCACGACCACGCCCGCCCCGCCGTCCACCACCACGACCACCGCGCCCCCGACCACGACGACCACCGCCGCGGCCGCCGCGCGCTGCCAGAGGTCGCTGCCGACGGTGGCGAAGGCGTTCGCCGTGCCGGTCGCCCAGCTCACGGCGGCCACCGGCGCCGGCCCGAAGGCCGGTCAGGTCACCTGCACCGTCAGCCGGAGCGGGAAGCCGCTCGTGGTGGCCGTCGTCGCCACCACCGCCTCGGCCCCCGCGCCCACGGCGCCCGCCGGGGTGCACCGCGCCGCTGCCGGGGGACGGGTGATGCTCGCGGTGCCGCCCGGCGCCGGGGTCCCCGACGCCACGGCGCGCACCGCCCTCGCGTCCCTCGCCGCCGCCTGGGGCTGAGTGCCTGGGCCAGAGCGTTGCATGATCAACAGACCGTCACGTGGGTCAAGACCACGCCCCGAGCCACGTGAGGTTCCGTTGGACGCGTGCCGACAGGGTCAGGAGCCGCTGAGCTCCGCGACCCGGGCGCGGCAGGCCTCGGCGTCGGGCAGCGCGCCCGCCGCGAGGGCCTCGGCGAGGGTCGGGGCGTCCGTGTCCTTGTCGGAGAGCACCAGCTCGTCGGCCGGGAGGTACTCCGTCCACGGGAGGGCGAGCTCCGGGTCGAGCGGGCTCACGCCGTGCTCCGCGGTCGGGTTGTAGGGCGTGGAGCAGAGATAGGTGGCCACGGTGTCGTCGGCCAGGGCGAGGAAGGCGTGGCCGAGCCCCTCGGAGAGGTAGACCGCCCCCAGGCCCTGCCCGTCGAGCCGGACGGCGTCCCACCGGCCGAACGTGGGGGAGCCGACGCGGATGTCGACCACCACGTCGAGCAGCGCGCCCGCGGTGCAGACGACGTACTTCGCCTGCCCGGGGGGTACGTCGGCGTAGTGCACCCCCCGGACGACACCGCGCCGGGATACGCTCGTGTTGGCCTGCGCCACATGCAGCGGGTGCCCCACGGTCCTGGCGAACACCTCCGCCTGGAAGGGCGCCGCGAACGCACCGCGCGCGTCGGGGAAGACCGGCGGGGTGAACGACCACGCACCGGGCACCGCGAGTTCCTTGGCGTCCACGGCGACGGACCGTACCGGCCCCGCGGCATCCTCCGTGTGACCGGCCGGACCCCACCGGAGCGCAGACAACGGCGCGGGGACCCGACAGGATCGACGGGTCCGGGCCACCCACGCCCGACCTGCCCCGCGCGCGCCCACCCGCGTCGCGCCGACGGACCCGGTCGATCGACCGCGCAGCCCGTACCCCTGTCCTCCCGTCGCGCCCGCCGGCCCCGTCCCGGGCCGCGACCACCACAGGCCCACCACAGCAGGAGCAACCGTGAGCAGCACCAGCCCCGCCCCCGCCGGGACGAACGAGGCCGACACGAGCGGCCGCGGCCTGACCGACGACGAGATCTTCACTCCGCACGAGGGGGGCAAGCTCTCGATCACGCCGACCGTGGCGCTGGAGGGCCGTCGTGACCTCTCCATCGCCTACACGCCCGGGGTGGCGAAGGTCAGCCGGGCGATCGCCGACGACCCCGCGCTGACCGCCCGCTACACGTGGACCCACCGGCTGGTCGCCGTCGTGAGCGACGGGACCGCCGTGCTCGGCCTGGGCGACATCGGCCCGCGGGCCTCGCTGCCGGTGATGGAGGGCAAGTCGGCCCTGTTCAAGGCGTTCGCCGACCTCGACTCCATCCCGCTGGTGCTCGACACCACCGACGTGGACGAGATCGTCGCGACCCTGACCCACCTGCGCCCGAGCTTCGGCGCGGTGAACCTCGAGGACATCGCCGCCCCCCGCTGCTTCGAGATCGAGCGCCGGCTCATCGAGGCGCTCGACTGCCCGGTGATGCACGACGACCAGCACGGGACGGCCATCGTCGTGCTGGCCGCCCTGCGCGGGGCGGTCGCGGCGCTCGGGCGGGAGCTGGAGCCGCTGAAGGTCGTCGTCTCCGGGGCGGGGGCGTCCGGCGTGGCCTGCGCCAAGATCCTGCTCGCGGCCGGGGTGACCGACGTGACCGTGCTCGACTCCCGCGGGGTGATCCACGCCGGGCGGGAGAACATGAACGTCGCGAAGTACGAGCTGGCCGACCTCACCAACCCGCGCGGCCTGCGCGGCGACCTCGCCACGGCCCTCGAGGGGGCCGACGTCTTCCTCGGGCTCTCGGGCTCGACCGTCCCCGAGTCCGTCATCGCGTCGATGGCCGAGGACTCGATCGTGTTCGCCCTGTCGAACCCCGACCCGGAGATCGACCCCGCGATCGCGCGGAAGCACGCGGCCGTGGTGGCCACGGGGCGCAGCGACTACCCGAACCAGATCAACAACGTGCTCGCGTTCCCGGGCGTCTTCGCCGGGGCCCTCGACGCCGCCGCCCGCCGCATCACCGAGCACATGAAGCTGGCGGCGGCCGACGCCATCTTCCGCATCGCCGCCGAGGAGATCGGGGTCGAGCACATCGTGCCCAGCGCGCTCGACCCGCGGGTGGCCCCGGCCGTCGCCGCGGCGGTCGCCGAGGCGGCGGGGTCGGACGGCGTGGTGCGCACGCATGTGGCCGAGGTGACGGCGACGGACTCCTGAGATGGCGACGACCTAAACGTGACGAGACGAACGGCACGGACGTCCGGGTGAGGCGAATGCGTCGATCGTGCTCCGAATGCCGGTCACCATTCGTCAGGTACCGCTGGTGACGGCCGGATCGCACGCTTCGTGCCGGCCGACACGCGTCTGAGTGAATGCGAACCTGATGTAACGACACGCGGTGGAGCGTGTGCCGTTCGTCGCCCGAGCCCGCCGTCCGTGTACCGCTCACCGTCCGAGTTGAGACGAACACGGAGGACTTGATGCACGCGGTCGCGCCAGGGCGATCGGTCGGCGCGTCGAGGCACTCGACGGGGTGATGCGGGCGGACCCCCGCGGGGTCTGCTTCGTTGCGTTGATCAGACGGTGGGCGAGCGACCCGATCGGGTCGCGTCCGGATACCCATCGGTGTGAGGAGTCGATCGCGTGAGCGGAGCGGGGCGCATGCCACGGCTCGCCGTCGTCCGGACGTCGGACGGCGACGGGGTCGCCGCAGCGCGCGTCCGGGACGCCGAGGTCGACCAGGTGCCCGCCCAGTCCTGCCCCGACGCCTCCCGCGCCGACGTCGACCGTCGGGAGCAGGGACCGGTCGACGCGGACACGCTCCCGACCGTCCCGCGGGCGCGCCCCGCCCGCGGCGGTGCGCCCGCCGCCCCCGGGTCCGTCGCTCCCACGACGACGGCCCGGCCCTCGCCCCGGCCGCGACGGACCTTCCCGGTCCCCGGGGCCCGGTCCGCCGCGGACGACCGCCGTCCGGCCGCGGTCGACGCCGCCACCATCGCGGCCGCCCCCGTCGCCGACCCGCTGCTCGAGGTCCTCCCCGACGGCCCGGCCGTCGTCTACGACACCGAGGGGCTCGTCGTCGCGGTCTCCCCGGAGCTCGCCTGCCTCGCGGCCAGGCCCGCCCCGGAGCTCGTCGGGCTCCCGCTCGACGCCGTCGTCGTGACCTCCGGGTCGGCGGGCGGCACCAGCGAGCGCGGCGAGGTGCTGCGGGCGGGTGCCCCGCCGGTCCCGGTGCGCCTCCTGCGCTGGAGCCGGCTGCCGGGCAGCGCCCACCGCGCCCTCGTCCTCGTCGACGTCAGCGACGCCACGGGGACCGCCGACGTGCGCCGCACCGTCGACGCCGCGGTCGCCGACGAGCGCCGCCGCCTCGAGGAGCTGACCCGCCTCGCGGGCGTCGGGTCCTGGGAGCACGACGCCACCCGCGGCTCCTGGTCCTTCACCTCCGTGGCCCGCGCCCTGTGGGGCCTCCCGCCCACCGGCACCTACGGCCTCGCCTCGCTCGCCGAGTGCGTCCACCCCGCCGATCGCGGTCGGGCCTCCGCGCGCTGGGACGCCCTGCTCGAGCAGGGGACCCCGCTCGACATCGAGGTCCGCGCCTCGCACGACCCGATGCGGATGCTGCACGTCCGGGGCGCCCGCACCGCGGTCGCCGGGCGCGCGGTGATCGTCGGGTCCGTCGAGGACGTCACCGAGCGGCGCGCGATCGAGACCCGGCTGCGGACGTCGTCGCAGCGCTTCACCGATCTGCTCGCCGTCGCGCCGGTCGGCGTCGCGATCTTCGACGACCACGAGCGCCTCGTGCAGGCCAACCAGTCGCTGTGCCGGCTGCTGGGGGAGGGGCAGGAGACGCTGCGCGGCCGCCGCGCCGACGAGCTGCTCGACCTCGCCGCCGAGTCGGGCACCCCGACCCCGCTGCTGGCCCGTCCCGCCGGGTCGGCGGGCTCGATCAGCTGGTCGTGCGCCGCGCGGGCCCTGCGCCGCCGCGAGCGCGGGGCCCGGGGCTCGGCGACCGAGGCCGTGTGGTGCGAGCTGCACGTGTCGGTGTCGGTCGACGACACCGGGCACGCCACCCACCTCGTCGTCTTCACCGACGTCACCGAGAACCGGCGGGTCGAGGCGTCGCTGCGCCACCAGGCCATGCACGACGAGCTCACCGGCCTGCCCAACCGCCGGGCGCTGACGCGCACGGTGTCCCGCCTGCTCGCCGGGCCCACCGCGCGACGCACTGCGGTCCTGTTCTGCGACCTCGACAACTTCAAGCGGGTCAACGACTCGCTGGGCCACGACGCGGGCGACGAGCTGCTGGTGTACCTGGCCGAGCGGCTGCGCGAGGGCCTGCCGCCCGGCTGCAGCGCGACCCGGCACTCCGGCGACGAGTTCGTGGTGGTCTGCGCCGACGTGGACGCGCACGGCGGCCTCGACACGCTCACGGAGGTCGTCGGGAAGCTCCTGCGCACGGCGGTGCCCGTGCACGGGCAGCTGGTGCGGGTGTCGGCGACGATCGGCGCCGCGGTCGGGGCGGCCCTCGGGCTGCCCAGCGTGGCCGGGGAGTTCGTCGGCGACCCGGCCGGCGACCCGGTGGGGCAGATCCTCGAGGCGGGCGGCTGGGACGTCGCGTCCGCCGCCTTCCCCGTCCACCCGGCCACCGGCGACCTGATCCGGTTCGCCGACGCGGCGCTGTTCGAGGCCAAAAGCGGGAGCACCCGTTTCGCCCTCGCCGACGAGGCGATCATGCGGGGCGCGGACGAGGCGCTGCGCATGGAGTCGCAGCTGCGCCAGGCGATGGTCAACGACGAGCTCGTCCTGCACTTCCAGCCCGTGGTCGGCCCGGACGGCAGCGTGCAGACCGCCGAGGCGCTCGTGCGCTGGCAGCACCCCGAGCACGGCCTGATCTTCCCCGACAAGTTCCTGCCGATCGCCGAGGCCGCGGACCTCATGGGCGACCTCGACCGCTGGGTGCTGCGCTCGGCCGTGCGGCAGGCGGCGACCTGGCCGTCCTACGGCGACCGGCCGGCGGCGTCGGTCGCGGTGAACCTCGCCGGGCTGCTGCCCGGCGACCCCGACTTCCTCACCACGGTGCACGAGATCGTCACCGAGTCCGGGCTGCCGTGGGACCGGCTGGTGCTCGAGCTCGTCGAGACCTGCCTCGCCGACCTCCCGCCCTCGACGCTGCGCGAGATGAACGAGCTCATCGCCGCGGGCGTGCGGTTCGCGGTCGACGACTTCGGCACCGGCTACTCGTCGCTCTCGCGGCTCACCGGGCTGCCCGCGCAGATCGTGAAGCTCGATCGCGGGTTCGTCCGCGGCGTCGCCACGGGGGAGTCCGACCGGGCGGTGGCCCGTGCGGTCGTCGAGCTCGCGGCGGCCATCGGGCAGACGTGCGTGGCGGAGGGCGTCGAGGACGCCGACCAGTTCGCGGTGCTCCGGGACCTCGGGGTCGACGCCTACCAGGGCTGGCTGTTCGCCCGGGCGATGCCGTCGGCGAAGCTCGCCGAGCTGATCCGGCGGGGCCCGATCGCCCCCGAGGTGGCCGACGCCTCCTGATCGGGCGGCTTCGTGAGCGGAGCTCGCGGGGGTCGGCTACGGTTCTGCGACCCAGGCGGCCGGCGAGGCGCCGCCCGTGGCCCGCGGAGGACGTCGCGGTGATCGAGTTCTCCGACGTCGGCAAGTCCTATCCGGACGGCACCGTCGCTCTCCAGTCGCTCTCCCTCACCGCGAAGGCCGGTGAGATCACGGTGCTCGTCGGGCCCTCGGGCTGCGGCAAGACCACCACGCTGCGCATGGTCAACCGGATGGTCGACCCGACGGCGGGCAAGGTCCTGCTCGACGGGGTCGACGTGTCCGGGCAGGACCCGCCGACCCTGCGCCGCGGCATCGGCTACGTCATCCAGAACGCCGGCCTCTTCCCGCACCGCACCGTGCTCGACAACATCGCCACGGTCCCGATGCTGCGCGGCACCGGCAAGGCCGAGGCGCGCCGGCACGCGGGCGAGCTGCTCGAGCGGGTCGGCCTCGACACGAGGATGGCGAACCGCTACCCGGCGCAGCTCTCGGGCGGCCAGCAGCAGCGGGTGGGCGTCGCCCGCGCGCTGGCCGGCGACGCGCCGGTGCTGCTCATGGACGAGCCGTTCTCCGCGGTCGACCCCGTGGTGCGCGCCGACCTGCAGGACGAGCTCCTGCGCC
Source organism: Actinomycetospora atypica (assembly GCF_042653685.1). NCBI lineage: Bacteria > Bacillati > Actinomycetota > Actinomycetes > Pseudonocardiales > Pseudonocardiaceae > Actinomycetospora > Actinomycetospora atypica. Next base: position 35,856 of record NZ_JBHSIV010000003.1, read on the forward strand.
TGCAGTCCGAGCTCGGCCGCACCATCCTGTTCGTCACCCACGACATCGACGAGGCCATCCGCCTCGGCGACATGGTCGCGGTCCTGCGGGTCGGCGGCACGCTCGCCCAGTTCGCGCACCCCTCGGAGCTGCTCGCCGCCCCGGCCGACGACTTCGTCGCGGGCTTCGTCGGGCGCGACCGCGGCTACCGGCGCCTGCAGTTCGTCGGGGCCGGGGAGCTGCAGCTCAAGGACTTCCCGTCGAAGGGCGACGGCTGGCTGCTCGTCGTCGACGACGACAACCGGCCCACCGCGTGGCGCCAGGGCGACGAGCACGTCGCGCTCGGCGCCGTGCACCACGAGGGCGAGTCGCTGCGCAGCGCGCTCGACGCCGCGCTCAGCTCCCCGTCGGGACGCGGGGTCGCCGTGGACGACGACGGCCGCCTGCTCGGCGGGATCGAGCCGGAGGCCGTCATCACCCTGCTGCACTCCACGGATTCCTCCCCCGGCGCTCCGCTCGCCGAGGGCGAGGGCGCCCTGCGATGAGGCTCTTCGGGGCGGACATCCTCCCGCTGGCGCTCGAGCACATCGTCCTCGCGCTCGTCCCCGTGTTCGTCGGGCTGGTCGTCAGCCTGCCGCTCGGCTGGTGGGCGTGGCGCGCCCCCGCGGCCCGGCGCATCCTGCTGCCGGTCACCGGGGTGCTCTACACGATCCCGTCCCTGGCGCTGTTCGTCGTCATGCCGATCATCCTCGGCACGCGCATCCTCGACCCGGTCAACGTGGTCGTCGCGCTGACGGTCTACGCGGTGGCGCTGCTCGTGCGCAGCGTGGTCGACGGTCTGGACGAGGTTCCCGACGAGGTCATGACCGCGGCGGTCGCGATGGGCTACCGCCCCTTCGGCCTGCTCACCGGGGTCCAGCTCCCGCTCGCCGTGCCGGTGCTCATCGCCGGGGTCCGGGTGGCCACGGTGAGCTCCTTCAGCCTCGTCGCGGTCGGCGCGATCATCGGCCAGGGAGCGCTCGGCACCCTGTTCACCCAGGGGTTCGAGCGCTTCTACACCGCCCAGATCGTGTTCGGCCTCGTCGCGATCGTCGTCCTGGCCCTGGTGCTCGACGCGGTGTGGGTCCTCGTCGGGCGGCTCCTCGCGCCCTGGGCCCGCCGCGTCACGTCCCCGGCGAAGGGGGTGTGACGTGCTGACGAGCCTGGTCGACTGGTTCTCCGCCCCCGCCCAGTGGTCCTCGACCACCGGGATCCCCGCCCGGCTGCTCCAGCACCTCGGCTACACCGCGCTCGCCGTGCTGGTCGGCGCCGTGATCGCCATCCCGGTCGGCGCCGTCATCGGCCACACCGGCCGCGGCCGGCTCGTGGTGGTCGGCGCCGCCAACGGTCTGCGCGCCCTGCCCGAGCTCGGGGTCCTGGTGCTGTTCGTGCTGCTCATCGGCCTGGGGCTGACCCCGGTCGTGCTCGCCCTGACGCTGCTCGCGATCCCGCCGCTGCTCGCCGGGACCTACGCGGGGGTCTCGGGCGTCGACCGGGCCGCCGTCGACGCCGCGCGCGGCATGGGCATGACCGAGCGGCAGATCCTGCTGCGGGTCGAGATCCCCAACGCGCTGCCGCTGATGGTCGCCGGGCTGCGCACCGCGGTGCTGCAGGTGGTGGCCACCGCGACCATCGCCGCGTTCGTGTCCCTCGGCGGCCTCGGGCGCTACATCGTCGACGGCCAGGCACAACGCGACTTCACGCAGATGGCGGGCGGCGCGATCCTCGTCGCCCTGCTCGCGATCGTGCTCGAGGTGACGCTGCAGGGTCTGCAGCGCGCCGTGACCCCCGGCCGCCGCGCCGTCCGACAGTCCGTACCGAAGGAGACCGCCTCGTGAGATCCGCCCGCCTCCTGGGGGCTGCGCTCGTCGCCGCCGCCACCCTCCTGCTCACCGCGTGCGGTGGCGGGGGAGGAGACCCGCTCCAGCAGCAGCCGCAGCCCCCGTCGGCGGCCGACACCATCCGGGTCGGCTCGGCCAACTTCACCGAGAACCGCCTGCTCGCCGAGATCTACGCGACCGCGCTGTCGATCCGCGGCGTGAAGGTCGAGCGCCAGTTCGGCATCGGCAGCCGCGAGACCTACTTCCCCGGCCTGCGCGACGGCTCGATCGACCTCGTGCCCGAGTACACCGGCAACCTGCTGCAGTACCTGGACGCCCAGGCCACCGCGACCGCCCCGGCCGACGTCTACGCCCAGGTCACGCAGAAGCTGCCGCCGCCGCTGAAGGTGCTCCAGGCCAGCCCGGCCGAGGACAAGGACGCCGTGGTGGTCACCCGCGCGTTCGCCACCCAGAACAACCTGACCTCGCTCGCCGACATCGGGCGGCTCTGCCCGACGATGGCGTTCGGTGGCCCGCCGGAGTTCCAGACCCGGCCCTACGGCATCCCCGGCATCCAGAAGACCTACGGGTGCACGTTCAAGGAGTACCGCTCGCTCGACGCCGGTGGCCCGCTCACCGTCGCCGCGCTGCGTGACGGCTCGATCCAGGCGGCCGACCTGTTCACCACCGACGCCTCGATCCCGAACAACGACTTCGTCGTCCTCGCCGACCCGCAGTCGAACTTCGCGGCGCAGCAGGTGGTGCCGCTGGTCAACGGCAACAAGCTGACGAACCCCGCCGTGGCCGACGTGCTCAACCTGATCTCGCAGAAGATGGACACGGCGACGCTGACCGACCTCAACCGGCGGCTCGACGCGCCCGACAAGCCCGACCCCGCCCAGGTGGCCCGCGACTGGCTCAGCGCGGCCGGGATCGGCTAGGTGCCTCCGGCTCGTGAGCACTTTTCCGTGCCAGGGCACGGAAAAGTGCTCACGAGGACGTCAGTCCACATCGTCGTCACGCGCCAGGAACACCGCGAACCGGTCGGCCGCGCCGGCGTGCTCGGGGTGGGCGTCGACGAAGGCGCGGAGGCGGTCGGCGACGAAGGCCAGGGAGACCTCCTCGTCGCCGCGCCGCTCCTCCAGCTCCTCGATCCCGCGGTCGGTGAAGTACACGGCCGCTAGTCGATCGCCTCGGCGATCAGCGCCTTCTGCTCGACCTCGTGGACCTTCGCGACCCCGGCCGCGGGGGCGGCCATGCGGCGGCGCGAGATGCGGCGCAGGCCGCGCAGCCGCTGGATCTTCTCCGGCAGCATGAGCCCCAGGAACGGCCACGCGCCCTGGTTCGCCGGCTCCTCCTGGACCCAGGCGATGTCGTCGGCCGTGGAGTACCGGTCGAGGATCGCCGAGATGTCGTCGCCGGCGATCGGGTAGAGCTGCTCGAGCCGCACGATCGCGATGTCGTCGCCCTTGCCGGCCTTCTCCCGCGCCGCCACCAGCTCGTAGTAGATCTTCCCGGCGCAGAGCAGGACCTTCGACGCGCCGGAGGCCTTGGCGTCCGAGGTGAACGACGGGTCGTCGAGGATCGGGCGGTAGCCGCCGGAGGTGAACTCCTCCACCGGGCTCACCGCGGCCTTGTTGCGCAGCATCGACTTCGGCGTGAAGACGACCAGCGGGCGGCGCACGCCGTCGAGGGCGTGGCGGCGCAGCAGGTGGAAGTAGTTCGACGGCGACGACGGCAGCGCGACGGTCATCGAGCCCTCCGCGCACAGCTGGAGGAACCGCTCGATGCGCCCCGAGGTGTGGTCGGGGCCCTGGCCCTCGTGGCCGTGGGGGAGGAGCAGGACGACGTCGGAGGTCTGGCCCCACTTCGCCTCACCGGACGAGATGAACTCGTCGATGATCGACTGGGCGCCGTTGACGAAGTCGCCGAACTGGGCCTCCCAGAGGACCAGCGCGTCGTGGTTCACGACCGAGTAGCCGTACTCGAAGCCGACCGCGGCGAACTCGGAGAGCGCCGAGTCGTAGGGCATGAACTTGCCCTGGTCGTCGGTGAGGTGGCGCAGCGGGAAGTACTCCTCGCCGGTCTTGCGGTCGATCAGCACCGAGTGGCGCTGGGTGAAGGTGCCGCGCCGCGAGTCCTGGCCGGAGAGCCGGACGAGCTTGCCGTCGATCAGCAGCGAGCCGAACGCCAGCAGCTCGGCCCAGGCCCAGTCGATGCCGTCGCCGGTCTCCGGGTCGGCCGCCTTGCCGCGCCGCTCGAGCACGGGCTTGACGCGCGGGTGGACGTTGAAGCCCTCCGGCGGGTGGGTGAACGCGTCGGCGATCGTCGTGACGACCTCGAGCGGGACGTTCGTCTGCAGCGAGTTCGGGACCCGCTGCTCCCACTCGACCGACGGGCTCGGCTCGATCTCGGCCTTCTCGAGCTCGCGGACCTCGTTGAACACGTGCTCGAGCTGGCTGCCGTAGTCGCGCAGCGCGTGCTCGGCCTCGTCGAGCGAGATGTCGCCGCGGCCGATCAGCGACTCGGTGTAGGTCTTGCGCACCGAGCGCTTCGCGTCGATGACGTCGTACATCTCGGGCTGGGTCATCGAGGGGTCGTCGCCCTCGTTGTGGCCCCGGCGCCGGTAGCAGACCATGTCGATGACGACGTCGGAGTTCCAGCGCTCGCGGAACTCGACGGCCAGGCGCGCCGCCCAGACGCACGCCTCGGGGTCGTCGCCGTTCACGTGGAAGACCGGCGCGTCGATCATCTTCGCGACGTCGGTGCAGTAGTGCGTGGAGCGGGTGTGCTCCGGGGCGGTGGTGAAGCCGACCTGGTTGTTCACGACGACGTGCACGGTGCCGCCGGTGCGGTAGCCGCGCAGCAGCGCCAGGTTCAGGGTCTCGGCGACCACGCCCTGGCCGGCGAAGGCGGCGTCGCCGTGCATGGCGACGGGCAGCACGGTGAAGCCGTCGGGGCCCTTGTCGAGCATGTCCTGCTTGGCCCGGACGATGCCCTCGAGCACCGGGTCGACGGCCTCGAGGTGCGACGGGTTGCTCGTCAGGGAGACCGTGGTCTCGCCGTCGCCGAACATGCGGAAGAACTTGCCCTCCGCGCCCAGGTGGTACTTCACGTCGCCGGAGCCGTGCGCCTGGCCCGGGTCGAGGTTGCCCTCGAACTCGCGGAAGATCTGCGAGACCGGCTTCCCGACGATGTTCGCGAGCACGTTGAGGCGGCCGCGGTGCGGCATGCCGATGACGACCTCGTCCATCTCGTGCGCCGCGGCCTCGTCGAGCACCGCGTCGAGCAGCGGGATGACGGTCTCGGCGCCCTCGAGCGAGAAGCGCTTCTGCCCGACGTACTTGGTCTGCAGGAAGGCCTCGAACGCCTCGGCGGCGTTCAGCTTCGACAGGATGTACTTCTGCTCGGCCGCCGTGACCTTCTGGTGCGGGACCTCGATGCGCTCCTGCAGCCAGGCCCGCTTCTCCGGGTCGAGGATGTGCATGTACTCCACGCCGATGGTGCGGCAGTAGGAGTCGCGCAGCACCCCGAGGATGTCGCGCAGCTTCATGCACGATCGGCCGGCGAACCCGTCGACCGGGAACTCCCGGTCGAGGTCCCAGAGCGTGAGCCCGTGGCTCTGGATGTCGAGGTCGGGGTGCTTGCGCTGCGGGTGGTCGAGCGGGTCGGTGTCGGCCATCATGTGGCCGCGGTTCCGGTACGCGTCGATCAGCTCGAGGATGCGGGCCGTCCGGTCGATGTTCGACTCGGGCAGGTCCTGGCTCCACCGGATCGGCTCGTACGGGATGCGCAGGGCCGCGAAGATCTCGTCGTAGAGGCCCTCCTCGCCCAGCACCAGGTGGTGGATGGTGCGCAGGAAGTCGCCCGACTCGGCGCCCTGGATGATCCGGTGGTCGTACGTCGAGGTCAGCGTGATGATCTTGCTGATGCCCATGTTCGCCAGGCGCTCGTCGCTGGCGCCCTGGAACTCGGCGGGGTACTCCATCGCGCCGACGCCGACGATCGTGCCCTGGCCGACCGTCAGGCGGGGCACCGAGTGGTTGGTGCCGATGGTGCCCGGGTTGGTGAGGCTGATCGTGACCCCGGAGAAGTCCTCGGTGGTCAGCTTGCCGCCGCGCGCCTTGCGGACCACGTCCTCGTAGGCGGCCCAGAACTGCGCGAAGTTCATCTTCTCGCAGCCCTTGAGGGCGACGACGACGAGCGAGCGCGACCCGTCCTTGCCCGGCAGGTCCATCGCGAGGCCGAGGTTGACGTGCCCCGGGTCGACGACCGCGGGCTTGCCCTTCGGGTCGGTCCCGTAGTGCCGGTTCATGTTCGGGAACCGGCTCAGGGCCCGGACCATCGCGTAGCCCAGCAGGTGCGTGAAGGAGACCTTCCCGCCGCGGGTGCGCTTGAGGTGGTTGTTGATGACGATGCGGTTGTCGGCCAGCAGCTTCGCCGGGACCGCGCGCACGCTCGTCGCGGTCGGCAGCTCCAGCGAGGCCTGCATGTTCTTGGCGATCGCGTTGGCCGCGCCGCGCAGGGGCGACACCGTCTCGGCCGAGTCGCCGTCGTTCGCCTTGGCGGGGCTGGTGGAGCCGGCGGCGGGCTTGGCCTCGCCGCGCGACTCGCCCTGCGGCTGCGCCTGCTCCTGCGGCCGGTCCTGCCGGGGCTTCGGCGCGTCCTGCCTGCTCTCTCGGCTCTGCTGCGGCGCGTCCTGCTTCCCGGTGGACTGCTGCCCGGTGTCCTGCTTCGCGGCGCTGCCGTTGGAGGCGCTGCCCGTCGAGGCGGACTTCTCGGCCGGGGTCGCGCTCTTCGCCGCGCCGCCCGTGCCCGAGCCGCTCGACCCGTTGCCCGCCGTGCGGCTGGCGCCCGAGGACGCGGACCCCGACGCCGACCCGTTGCCCGAGCTCCCGGTCGAGGAGCCCGACCCGCTGCCGGCCACGCTCGTCCCGTCGTCGGGCGCGTAGTCGGCGAAGAACTCGTGCCATGCGGCATCGACGGAGTCCGGGTCGGCCAGGTAGCGCTGGTACATCTCGTCGACCAGCCACTCGTTGGGACCGAACTGTGCTGCCGGGCTGCTGGTCGACACGGCTGGAAATCGCCTCAATCACGTGCGGAAGTGGGACGGGTCCAGGTTAGCGCTCCGTGGTGCGGCGGGTGGGGGCCGTGTCGCCCACTGCACCGGTACACGGGCGGCTCAGGTGAAGCTCGACCGCAGCACCTCGACCCCCGGGGCCGTGGTCACGACGAACCCCGCGGCCTCGCCGGGCGGCACGGAGGAGCTGAGTCGGCACTCCATCTCGGCAGTTCCGGTGCCGACGAAGGCGCCCGCCCCGACCGGACGGCCCGACCGGTCGACCACGGCGACCTGGTAGGCCCGGCCCGGCTCGAACCCGCGGGCGGTGAGCACCACCTCCACCCCCCAGGTGTGGTCGATCCTCGCCGCGTCGGCCTGCACGCCCTCGGCGAGCGACTCCACGGCCACCGGCTCGCGCGGTCCCGCGGCGTCGCTGAGCCCGAGTCCGTACCCGGCGCCGAGCCCGGCGAGGGCGATCAGCAGCGCGCCCGCCGCCACGAGCAGCCCGACGCGCGGGCGGCGCCGGCGCGGCGCAAGCGGCAGCACCTCGCGTGGGGCCTCCGCACGCCCGGTCTCCTCGCGCCCGGTCTCCTCGTCCTGGAGGCGCCGCAGGACGTCGTCTAACCCCAGGGGGGCCGGGGCCGGTCCGTCGCTCGCGTCCGGGTCGACCCCGCGCAGCGGACGCGCGAGCGGGGCGATCGTCGCGAGCTCGGCGCGGCAGGAGGCGCAGCCGGCCAGGTGGGCGTCGACCTCGGCCCGCTCGCCCGCGTCCAGGCCGCCGAGGACGTAGGCGCCCAGCCGCTCGTGCAGGACGCGGTGGTCGCGGTCCTCGGGTGGCGGGGTCACAGCGGTACTCCCATGTCGTCCATGATCGTGCGCAGGTTCCGCAGCCCGTAGAACACCCGGCTGCGCAGCGTCCCCACCGGGACGTCGAGCTCGGTCGCGACCTCCGCGTAGGGCCTGCTCCGCAATGCCGTCTCGACGATGGCCGCGCGCTGGTCGCCGCCGAGCCGCCCGAGGGCCTCCTCGAGGAACCAGGCCGTGACGAGGTCGTCGGTGAACGAGCGGCCCGGTTCGCGGGAGGCCCGCTCGGCCACCTCGCCGAGCACGCCGGGGTCGGTCGGCAGGCCGGGGCGGGCGCGGTCGTGGCGGACCTGGTCGACGACCAGGTTGCGGGCGATCGTGAACAGCCAGACCCGCAGGCTCGCCACCCCCGCGTCGTAGCGCTCGGCGTGCCGCCACGCCCGCACGAAGACCTCCTGGACCACGTCCGCGGCCGCCGCCGGGTCGCGCAGGTGCCGGGTGGCGAAGCGCAGCAGCTCGCCGGCGTGGGTCCGGTAGGCGGCCTCGAGGTCGGCCGGACGGCGCAGGTCGAGCACCGCGACGGCGCCACCGTCGACCTCGTCCACCCCTGCCCCCCGGCTCGCTCCCGCGTCGTGTGCCACCGCCCCCCGCGTCGCGATGGCACCCGTCGTCATGGGCGTGGGTACGGGAGCGGACCGGCCGGCGTTCACCGGAACTCTCCCGGAGATCGCGTGAACGCGGGCTACGGGCCGTCCGTAGGGAGGGGCGAAACCGGATGATCCGCCCAGGAGGCCCCCGTGCGCCGTACCACCGTCAGACTCGCCGCCCTGTCCGCCCTCACCGTCGGGGCGCTCGCGCTCTCCGGCCCCGCGGCGTTCGCGCAGGACACCCAGGTCGAGGAGCCGTCGACCTTCACCAGCATGTTCACCGCGATGGCGACTCCCGACACGGTGATCGGGACGAACAACCAGCCCGCCCCCGGGCAGCCGGGCGCGACCGGGACGTTCGACTACCGGATCAACTCCGACGAGGAGATCATCTGCTACGACCTCCGCCTCGAGGGCGTCACCGGCGAGTACCAGAGTCCGGCCCGCACGGCCACGCACATCCACGAGGCCGCCCCCGGCATGGCGGGCCCGCCGCGGATCGCCTTCCCGAACCCGCAGGGCGACGGCGACACCCGCACCAGCTCCGGCTGCCTGAAGGGCCCGTTCACCACGGGGGTCATGGCCAACGGGCAGGACACCGGCACCGGGTTCTCGCTCAAGAAGATCGAGGCGAACCCCGCGGCCTTCTTCGGTGACTCCCACACCGCCGGCTTCACCGCCGGTGTCGTCCGCGGGCAGCTGACGGCCGTCCCGATGGGCGGCGTGGAGACCGGTGCCGGCGGCGCAGCGGACTCCGCGGCCCCCGTCGCGGTCGGCGCGGCGGCCCTCGTCGCCGTGGGCGCGGCCGGTGCCGTGGCCTACCGCCGGGTGCGGAGCTGAGCACGGTCCCGTCCCGTCGACCGCCGGGGCCGCGCGCCGCGGCGGTCGTCGCCGCCGTCGTGTGCCTGCTCGTGCTCCTCGTGGGCTGTGCCGGCCCGGTCCCGACGACGACCGCCGCATCCGCCCCCGCCCCCGCTCCGGCTCCGGCTCCCGCCCCCGCGGCGGCCGACCGGATCGCGCCGGTGTCGGTGCGGGTGCCGGCGATCGACCTGGCGCGCGACGACGTGCAGCGGCTCGGCCTCGCGGCCGACGGCAGCGCCGAGGTGCCGGCCGACTACGGGCGCGTCGGCTGGTTCGCCGGCGGGCCGGGCCGGGAGTCGGCGCAGCGCCGGGGTCCGACCGTGCTGCTGGGCCACGTCGACTCCCGCAGCGGGCCCGCCGTGTTCTACCGCCTGCGGGACCTGCGGCCGGGCGACGTCGTCGAGGTCGGGCGCGCGGACGGCAGCCTGGCGCGGTACGCGGTGACGCGCAGCGAGCAGGTCGCGAAGGATCGCTTCCCCACGTTCGCGGTGTTCGGGGCGACCCGGGACGACGTCCTGCGGCTCGTCACCTGCGCCGGGGCGTTCGACCGGGGGGCCCGGAGCTACACCGACAACCTCGTGGTGCACACGGTCCGAATCTGAACCGCCACCCGGGGTGTCTGCGGAGACCGGGAACGGGGTCGTGGCGTCGAGGGGGTGCCACGACCCCGTTCCCGTATCCTGCGGACCTAGCCGACGCGGACCAGCGGGTCGGCCCCGGCGTCCCCGGCGGTGGTGCCGACGATCTCCTCGGCGTCGTCCGCGGTGGCCGCACCGGTGCGCCAGAGGAGCGCGTACCGGCCGTCGCGGGCCAGCAGCTCGTCGTGGGAACCCTCCTCGACGATGCGCCCGCCGTGCAGGACGACGATGTGGTCGGCGCGCGACGCGGTGGCCAGGCGGTGGGCCACGACGAAGGTGGTGCGCCGCGCGGCCACCCGGTCGCCCGCGGCGAGCACGGCCGACTCGGTGGCCGGGTCGAGCGCCGCCGTGGCCTCGTCGAGCAGCAGCAGCGCCGGGTCGACCAGCTCGGCGCGGGCGAGCGCGACCAGCTGGCGCTGACCCTGGGAGAGCCCGCCGCCGCGCTCGCCGACCGGCTGCCGGAACCCGGCGGGCAGGGAGGCGACGACGTCGAGGGCACCGACCCGGCGGGCGGCCTCCTCGATCTCGGCGGGCGTGGCGTCGGGGCGGCCGTAGGCGATGTTCGAGGCGATGTCGCCGACGAACAGGTGCGCCTCCTGCGGCACCACCCCCAGGCGGCGGCGCAGCTGGGTGAGGTCGTAGCGGCGGACGTCGACCCCGTCGATCAGCACCGAGCCCGACGTCGCGTCGTAGAACCGGGCCACCAGCTTGACGACCGTCGACTTGCCCGCGCCCGTGGCGCCGACCAGCGCCACCGTGCGCCCGGCCGGGACGTGCAGCACCACGTCGGAGAGCGCGTCGCGGTCGGCCCCCGTGTAGGCGAACCCGACGTCGCGCAGCTCGACCTCGCCGCGCAGGTGGTCGACCGGGACGGGGTCGGCCGGGGCCGGCACCGACGTCGGGGTGCGCAGCAGCTCGGAGATGCGGGTGAGCCCGACCCGGGCCTGCTGGTAGCCGTCGAAGACCTGGGAGAGCTGCTGCACCGGCCCGAAGAACATCGCGAGGTAGAGCAGGAACGCGACGAGCACGCCCGAGGTCAGGTCGCCGGTGGCCACCCGCGCGGCGCCGACCCCGAGCACCGCGGCCTGCGCGACGTCGGAGAGCAGGTTGGCGCCGGGGAAGTACGTGGCGATGAGCCGCTGCGCGCGCAGCCGGGCCCGCCGGTAGGCGTCGCTGTTGCCCGCGAACCGGGCCGCCGAGCGCTCCTCGTGGGTGTGCGCCTGCGCGACCCGCAGGCCCGCGACGTTCTCCTGCAGGTCGGCGTTGACCACGCTGACCCGCTCGCGGGCCTCGGCGTAGGCCACCGAGGACAGCCGCCGGAAGACGATCGTCGCGACGATGAGGACCGGCATCACCGAGAGGGCCACGAGACCGAGCTCGAGGTCGGTGAGCAGCAGGGCCGTGGCCACGCCGAGCACCGTGAGCAGCGCGACGACGGCCTGCGCGAGCCCCGTCTGCAGGAACGACGAGAGCGCGTCGACGTCCGTCGTCATCCGGGTCATGATCCGGCCGCCGAGCTCGCGCTCGTAGAAGTCGAGCCCGAGGCGCTGGAGGTGGGCGAAGCTGCGGACGCGCAGCAGGTAGAGCCGGCTCTCGCCGACCCGGGCGGTGAGCACCGTCTGGAAGAACACGACCACCCAGTCGATCGCGATCACGGCCAGCCCGATGCCGACCGCGAGCGCGAGGATCGAGGGAGCGCGCCCGTTGATGCCGCCGTCGACCGCGACCCGCGCGAGCGTGGGGAAGGCGAGCGTCGCGAGGGCGTCGACGGCGACGAGCCCGATCACCGCGGCGAGCGCCCACCGCACCGGCCGGAGCAGGTGGGCGAGGCGGAAGCCGGGATCGGGCGTCGTCGGGTCCTCGCCGTAGAGCTCGGGCCGCTCGTCGGCGGGCGGCAGCGTGGCCAGGGCCGCCTGCATCTCGCGCGAGGAGACGGTGCCGTCGAGCCCCGCGGAGACGTCGGGCGTCCCGCGGTCGCCCGCCGGGGCGTCGCCGGGCCCGCCGGGAGCGGGGGCCTCGGGCCAGAGGGCGGGCGTGATCCCGTCGGGCCCCGGCTCGGCGCGGGGCTCGGTGACCGGCTCGTCGATCGTCTCGCCCGGACCCGCGAGCAGGGCGTTGAAGAGCGCGCAGCGGGCGGACAGCTCGGTGGCGGTGCCGACGTCGACCACCCGGCCCTCGTCGAGCACGGCGATCCGGTCGGCGAGCGCCAGCGTGGAGCGGCGGTGGGCGATGACGAGCGTGGTGCGGTCGGCGGTGACGGTGCGCAGGGTCTCGCCGATGGCCGCCTCGGTGGTGGCGTCGACCGCGCTGGTGGCGTCGTCGAGCACCAGCAGCCGGGGGTCGTAGAGCAGGGCGCGGGCGAGGGCGATGCGCTGGCGCTGGCCGCCGGAGAGGGTGAGGCCCCGCTCGCCGACCGTGGTGTCGTAGCCGTCGGGCAGCTCGCGGACGAAGTCGTCGGCCTGCGCGGCGCTCGCGGCCGCCCGCACCTGCTCGTCGGTGGCGTCGGGGCAGCCGTAGGCGATGTTGGCGCGCACGGTGTCGGAGAAGAGGAAGGCCTCCTCGAAGACCACGCCCACCGTGCGGCGCAGCGAGTTCAGCGACAGGTCGCGGACGTCGTGGTCGGCGACCCGCACCGACCCGCCCTGGACGTCGTAGAAGCGCGGGATGAGCAGCGCGATCGTCGACTTGCCCGAGCCCGCGGTGCCGATCACCGCCATCGTCTCGCCCGCCTCGACGCGCAGCGACAGCCCGTCGAGCACCGGCTCGGAGCGGGCGTAGCCGAACCGCACGTCGTCGAGCTCGAGGGCGACGGGGCCGGTGGGGACGTCGACCCGCCCGGGAGCCGCGGTGTCGTCCTTGATGTCGGGCTGGGAGTCGATCAGCTCGTAGACCCGCTCGACGCCGGCGCGGGCCAGCTGCCCGGTGACGACGACGGCCGCGACCATCCGGGCCGGCCCGATCAGCGCGGCGATGTAGGTGACGAAGGCGAGGAACACGCCGATGCTGATCTGGCCGGTGAGGGCGAGCCAGCCGCCGAGCGCGAACACCGCGAGCTGCCCGACGGTGGGCAGGGCCGCGAGCGTGGGGGTGAGCCGGGCCGTGAGGCGCGCGGCGCGCAGCCGCTCGCCGTAGAGCCGCGCGGCGGTGTCGGCGAGCTCCGCGGTCTCGCGGTCCTCCTGACCGAACCCCTTCACCACGCGGACGCCGGTGACGGCCTCCTCGACACCCTGCGCCACCTCGGCGGCGCTCTGCTGGGAGGCCCACGTGGCGGGGAACAGCTTCCGGCGCATCACGGTGGTGAAGACGAGGGCCACCGGCAGGGTCACCAGGGCGACCACCGTGAGCAGGGGCGAGAGGAAGGCCATGATCACGATGGAGACGGCGACCTGGGCGAGCGTGCCCACCGAGTAGGGCACCATCCCGAGCAGGCCCTGGACCTGCTGGAGGTCGGAGTTCGCCCGGGACACCACCTGGCCGGTGCGCAGCGCGTCCTGCCGGGGGCCGTCGAGCCGCGAGATCGAGCCGAACACCCGCCGCCGCAGGTCGTGCTGCACCGACAGCGACAGCCGCCCGCCGAGGTAGCGCCGCAGGAACGCCATCGCGAACTTCACCAGCGCCAGCCCGACGACCGCCGCGACCAGCAGGCCGAGGCCCTCGGTGGAGCCGGCCACCGCGCGGTCGACCGCCACGGCGGTCAGCAGCGGCCCCACCGACTCGAGCCCGACACCGAGCACGGAGGCCCCGACGGACGCGGTGGTCAGCGCGCGGTGGCGCCAGCAGTCGTGGACGAGGCGGCGGACCCAGCCGCGGCCGTTCTCGTCGGGGGCGGCGATGCGGAGGCCGGTGGTGGTGGAGGAGGGGGCCTCGGGTGAGGCGGGGTCGGGCACGTATCCCAGGTTAGGTCGGGCCGGCGGGGCGAGCGCAGCGACGGGGAATGGGAGCAGTCACGCTGCCCGGACGGCGAGGGAGAGCCCCGGCACTCCGGCCGCGCCGGTGCTGTGGTGGAATGCACCCGTGCTGCTCCGCGTCCGCATCGACCCGTTCTGGGTGAGCCGGCGCGCGCACGTGTTCGACCAGTTCTGTCGCTGACGGTCGACCTCCGTTCCCCGCTCGCGGCCCCCCGGCCCCGGGGAGCGTTCACACCGGCCCGTCACGCGAACACGGCCGACCACGCATCCGAGGCATCGTCATGACCGCGGTCCTGTCCACCCCCTCCTTCCTGCCCCGCACGCTGCACGGCGACCGCCGCCGCTGGCACGACGGGCCGACCCCCGTGAGCCTCGCCGACCTCGGGGCGCTGACCCGCCAGGTCGCCGCCGAGGTCGTCGCCGGCCACCACGACGTGCGGGTCGACGCGGCGAACCGCTGGTCGCGGCGCCTGCACGCCGACCCGCACCTCGACGTCTGGCTGATCAGCTGGGCCACCGAGCAGGCCGCCGAGCTGCACGACCACGGCGGCTCGATCGGCGCCCTCACCGTGGTGAGCGGGGAGCTCACCGAGTGGCGCTGGAGCGCCGGGCACGCCGACGACCACCTCGTCACGGCGGAGGAGCTCGCCGCGGGCGGACCGGGCCTGCGGCGCCGGGCGCTGACCGCGGGCTCGGGCGCGGCCTTCCCGCTCGGGCACGTCCACGACGTCTCGAACCGCCGCGCCGGCGCCGCCGTCAGCGTGCACGCGTACTCCCCGCCGCTGTCGACGATGTCCTACTACGCGGTCGAGCGCGGGACGCTGACCCGCACGCGCTCCGAGCTCGTGGAGTCGGGAGCGTCCCCGGAATGACAGCATCCCGGGAATGACGACGATCGCCGACCTCCTCGCCGCCGCCCGGGCCCGGCTCACCCGGCTGGAACCCGCCGACGCCGCGGCGGTCGTCGAACGGGGCGGGCACCTGGTCGACATCCGCCCCGGCTGGCAGCGGGTGGCCGAGGGCGAGGTGCCCGGGGCGATCGTCATCGAGCGCAACCACCTGGAGTGGCGCCTCGACCCCACCTCCGACGCCCGCGTGCCCGAGGCGACCGACCACGACGTGCCATGGGTGGTGCTGTGCTCGGAGGGCTACACGTCCTCGCTGGCGGCGGCGGCCCTGCAGGACCTCGGGATCCACCGGGCCACCGACGTCGTCGGGGGCTTCCGGGCCTGGAGCGCCGTGGGCCTGCCGACCGCCCCGGGGACGGGCGCGCCGCCGGACTACGCCGGTCCCCACGAGGCCTGACGCGGCGGTCGTCGGGAAGGCATGATTCTCGCCATGCCGGACACGCAGACGTGGATCACCGAACTGACGCCGCTGTCGTTCCTGCGCCGGTCGGCCGGGGTGTACCCGGACAAGACCGCCATCGTCCACGGCGCGCAGCGCTGGACCTACGCGGAGTTCTCCCGCGACGCGCAGCGCCTCGCGCGGGCCCTGCGGGCGAGCGGGGTTCAGCCCGGCGACCGGGTGGCCTGCCTGCTGCCGAACGTCCCGGCGATGCTGCACGCGCACTTCGGTGTCCCGCTGGCCGGCGCGATCCTGGTCGCGGTCAACACGCGCCTGTCGGCCGAGGAGGTCCGCTACATCCTCGACCACTCCGGCGCGACGATGCTGATCGTCGACTCGACGCTGACGGCCGCCGTCGACCCGATCCGCGAGTCGCTGGAGACGGTGCGCGAGATCGTCGTGCACGTCGACCCGGAGGGTCCTGACTCCGGTGACGACGGCTATGCGGAGCTGCTCTCGCGCGGCGACGAGGGCGAGGACCTCTCGTGGGACGTCGACGACGAACGCTCGACCATCACGATCAACTACACCTCGGGCACCACCGGCAAGCCCAAGGGCGTGCAGTACCACCACCGCGGCGCGTACCTGAACTCCTTCGGCGAGATCGTGCACAGCTACCACGACCCGTCGAGCGTCTACCTCTGGACGCTGCCGATGTTCCACTGCAACGGCTGGTGCACCCCGTGGGCGATCACCGCCATCGGCGGCACGCACGTCTGCCTGCGCGAGGTCCGCGGGGACGCGATCTGGGCGCTGATCGGCGAATACCGCGTCACGCACCTCAACGGCGCGCCCACCGTCGTCACGACGATCATGAACGCGGCCGAGGCGGAGAAGCTCGACTACCAGCTGGTGGTCACCACCGCGGGCGCCCCGCCCAGCCCGACGACGATCCTCGAGATGGAGCGCCTCGGGTTCCGGGTGGTCCACGTGTACGGGCTCACCGAGGTCTACGGGCCGTACACGGTCTGCCAGTGGCAGGACGACTGGGCCGGGCTCGATCCGGAGGAGCGCGCCACGCTGCAGGCCCGCCAGGGCGTCGCGATGGTGCAGGCCGACCCGGTGCGCGTGGTCCAGGTGCTCGACGAGGACCTCGACCCGGCCGAGTACCCCACGGTCGACCTCGTCGACGTGCCCGCCGACGGCACGACGATGGGCGAGATCGTCATGCGCGGCAACAACGTGATGAGCGGCTACTACCGCGACGACGACGCGACCGCGAAGGCCTTCGCCGGCGGCTGGTACCACTCCGGTGACCTCGGCGTGATGCACCCCGACGGCTACGTCGAGCTCCGCGACCGCGCGAAGGACATCATCATCTCCGGCGGCGAGAACATCTCGACCGTCGAGGTGGAGCAGGCGGTGCTCTCGTTCCCGGCGGTGCTCGAGGCCGCGGTGGTCGGGGTCCCCGACGAGCAGTGGGGCGAGCGGCCGAAGGCGTTCGTCACCCTGCGGCAGGGGCAGAGCGCGGAGCCGGCGGAGATCATCGAGCACGTGAAGAAGGCGATCGCCCGGTACAAGGCGCCGCGCGAGGTCGAGATCATCGACGAGCTGCCGAAGACCTCGACCGGCAAGATCCAGAAGTTCGAGCTGCGCGCCAAGGGATGATGTGGGGCAAGCCCTCGTGAGCACTTTCCGGGGTCATAGGCCCGGAAAGTGCTCACGAGGCGTAGCCACACCCCGTTGCGGGGAAGGCTCCGTCGACCGTGCACGATGCACCCCACGCGGGACGACAGGAGCGTTGAAGACGTGAGCGAGCAGTTCGCCGAGCAGGCCGACGTGGTCGTCGACAACGACACGAGCGCCCTCGACGCGGAGCCGTCGGTGATCCTCGACGAGGACCGGCTGGGAGCCGACCCGCTCGAGGACGGCATGGACACCGCCGAGGGCTACAGCCGCGACGTGCGCCTGGGCGGCACCGCGGAGTACGAGCAGACCGACACCCTCGACGAGCGCCTCCCGCAGGAGGAGCCCGACGTCGGCGGCACCGAGGAGCCGGGCCGCCCGATCGCGGCGACCCCGGCGATGGAGCTCGACGAGTCCGTGGACGACCCGGAGCACGCGGTCGACGGGGTCGGCGACTTCGGCACCACCGGCGCGCCGGTCGACGACCCGCTCGACCCCGAGGGCGCCGTCGAGGCGGAGCTGCTCACCGAGGCGGGCGGCGAGGTCGAGCTCGGCCTCTCCTCGGCCGAGGGCGCGAACGAGGAGACGGGCCTGCCCGCCGATTCGGCGATCGGCGAGGTCGCCGGCGTCGAGCCCGGCTCGCCCACCGAGGGCGCCGAGCAGCAGGCCCTGCACGTCGAGCAGGAGAGCTGACCCTGAACCGCCTCCTCGCCCTCGACCGCCGCGTCCTCACGGGGATCGCGGCGGTCGTCGTCGTGCTGGTGGTGTTCGCGGCCGGGGCGCTGGCCGGCGGCTGGCGCCCCTTCTCCTCCGAGCCCGCCGTCTACACGTTCGGTCCGGGCGCCGACCTGCCCGCGTTCACCCTGTTCAACGGCCAGTGCGCCACCGGCCGCATGGGGTCGGGCGCCACCTACACCGACTCGAGCAACGCGCCGTGCGGCAACCCGCACGACATCGAGGTCGTCGGGACGTCCACGCCCCTGAACTCGAGCCGCGAGGTCTCCTACCCGGGGGAGTCGTCGCTCGCGGACTTCGGCCGGGCGTTCTGCGTGATGGTCGTGGCCTCCGGCCAGGTCGCGCCCTCGGCGAGCGGCGTCGACAAGTCCGACCTGACCGTCACGGCGATCGTGCCCGGGCAGGCGGCGTTCGACGAGCCGAACGGGACGGCGTCGGGCTCGTCGGGAGGCCGTCTGGTCTCCTGCGTGATCAGCCGCACGGACGGCGAGAAGCTGACGGACCGCTTCTCCGTGATCTGAGGTCTTCCGCCCGGAGGGCGAGCGGAGCGACGGGATTTCCATCCTGTGAAGTTCCCGTTGCCCCGAGCGGGTGTGACGCGCACCATCTCCGGCTATGGCCGACGCCGCTGCCACGCAGCTCAACGACCCCGTCGCCCGCCGCCGCCTCAAACGGCGGGCGGTGGTCGCCTCGACCGTCGGCACGACGATCGAGTGGTACGACTTCTTCCTCTACAACACCGCCGCCGCCCTCGTCTTCGGGCCGCTGTTCTTCAACAACGCCGAGGCGGGCGGGGTGCTCCTCGCGTTCTCGACGCAGTTCGTCGGGTTCGCCGCCCGCCCGCTCGGGGCCGCCATCTTCGGTCACTACGGCGACCGGATCGGCCGGAAGTACTCGCTCGTCGCCACCCTGCTGATCATGGGCGGGGCCACCGTGATCATCGGTCTGCTGCCCACCTACGCGACGATCGGGGTCTGGGCCCCGATCCTGCTGACCGTGCTCCGGATCCTGCAGGGGATCGGGGTCGGCGGGGAGTGGGGCGGCTCGGTGCTCATGTCGATGGAGTGGGGCACCCGCAAGCAGCGCGGCCTCATGGCGGCGTGGCCCCAGGCGGGCGTGCCGATCGGACTCGCGCTCGGCACCTTCGTCGTCTGGGCCTTCGCCGGCCCCGACTTCCTGAACGGCGGCTGGCGCTGGCCGTTCATCGCCTCGATCGTGCTCATCGCGATCGGGCTCGTGGTGCGTCTGACGGTGCTCGAGTCGCCGGCGTTCGCCGCCGTCCGCTCGCGCGGCGCCGTGGCGAAGCTGCCCTTCGTCGACGTCTTCAAGTACCAGTGGCGCGACGTCCTCAAGGCCCTGTTCGTCCGCACCGCCGAGCAGGCGCCGTTCTACCTGTTCACCTCGTTCGTGCTGGTCTACGGCACGCAGCAGCTCAAGCTCGAACGGTCCGACCTGCTGCTCTACCTCATCGTCGCCGGGGCCCTGGGCATCGTCTCGGTGCCGTTCTTCGGGTGGCTCTCCGACGTCATCGGCCGGCGGATCGTCTACGGCGCGGGGGTGGTGCTCACCGGGCTGTACGCCTTCCCCTACTTCGCCCTGCTCGATACGCGGGCGGGCGGGCTGGTGATCCTGGGCATGATCCTCGGACTCGTCTTCCACGACATGATGTACGGCCCGCAGGCGGCGCTGATCTCGGAGTCGTTCGGCACCGGGGTCCGCTACACCGGCGCCGGGCTGGGCTACCAGCTCGCGTCGATCACGGCGGGCGGGCCGGCCCCGCTGATCGCGACGGCGGTGCTCGCGTCCACGGGGGACACCTTCTGGATCTCGATCTACATCATCGGCTGCGCGGTGGTGTCGCTGATCGCCCTCGTCCTCATGCACCCGCGGCCGCCGGACGCCGACGACGAGCACTCCGAGGAGGACGCCGCGGTGCCCGTGGTCCCGGGGGAGGCGGCGCGTAGGTAGGGGGATCATGGGGGGCGATGCCGATCGCCCCCCTCACCCCGGACGCCCTGCTCGACCGGCTCACCGAGGCCGTGCACGCGCTCCCCGTTCCCGACGAGGGGTCGGTGCGGGTCCTCGTCGACGGCGCGGCCGCCGCCCGGCCCGACACCTGGGCCGACGGGCTCGTCGACCGGCTCCGCGCGCTGTCCCGCCCGGTGCTGCGGGTGTCGGCGTGGGACTTCCTGCGCCCGGCGTCGGTGCGCCTCGAGCGGGGCCGCACCGACCCCGACGCCTTCTACGACGACTGGCTCGACGCCGGCGCCCTCGTCCGCGAGGTGCTGGCGCCGGCCCTCGTCGGGAAGCCGGTGCTGCCGCGGCTCTGGGACGTGGCGACCGACCGGGCCGTGCGGGTCGACCGGGTGCCGTTCGGGCCCGGGGGAGTGGTGCTGGTCGACGGGCCGCTCCTGCTCGGGCGCGGGCTGCCGGCGGAGCTCGAGGTGCACGTCGCCATGTCGTCGGCCGCACTCGCCCGGCGCACCCCCGACGACGAGGCGTGGACGCTCCCGGCGTACGCGCGCTATGTCGAGGAGGTCTCGCCGGAGAACCTGGTGCCGTTCGTCGTGCTGGCCGACCACCCCGACCGCCCGGCCCTGCGCACGCCGTGATCGACATCCGTGCGGCAGAGGTGGTCACTCAGCGAGCGCCCTGCCGCGCGGACGTCGATCAAGGGGTCGCAGCCGGAGGAAGATCTCGTTCCACGGCGCGGAGTGGGGCCGGGACCGATCGGTCCGCGCCGCCCGGCGAGATCTTCGGGGGGCCGGATGTCAGCGATGGCACATCGCTGACATCCGACGTCAGCGACGTGCCATCGCTGACACCCCGCACCCCGGGTTGAGCAGCCCGTCGGGGTCGAGCGCGGCCCGGACCCGCCGCATCACCTCGAGCGCCCCCGGGTCGCCGAGCTCGGCCAGCGCCGCCGCCTTCGCCCGGCCCACCCCGTGCTCGCCCGACACCGCCCCGCCGAGCGCCACCCCGGCCGCCAGCACCTCGTGCAGCGTCGCGTGCAGGGCCTCCGGGTCGGGCTGGAACACCGCGAAGTGCACGTTGCCGTCGCCGGCGTGCCCGCAGCCGAGCACCTTCGACCCGTGCGCCGCCCCGATCTCGCGCGAGCGCCCGATGAACGCCGCCATCGCCGACCGCGGCACCACCACGTCGACGATCTCGTCGGCGCCCCGGGCCTTGATGGTCCAGAACGTCAGCTCGCGGGCCTCGACGAGCCGGCGCGCCGAGCCCTCGGGCAGCACGTACACGTCGGGCGCCCCGAGCTCGGTGAGCAGTTCGCCCAGCTCGGCCAGGTCCTCCTCGACCCGCTCGGCCCGCCGCCCCACCAGCTCGACGACGAGGTAGGCGTCGGCCGCGCCCCGGACCTCGTCGGGAATCCCCAGCGACAGGTCGGCCGCGGCGCAGATCGCGTCCATCGTCGGGTCGTCGAGGTACTCGCACAGCGCCGGCGCGAGCCCGCTGCCGACGATCCGGGCGACGGCGGCGGTCGTCGTGGCCAGGTCGCCGAACGGCGCGAGGACGGTGCGCCGCACGGGCATGCGCGGCTGCAGGCGCACGGTGACCTCCGTGACGAGCGCCAACGTCCCCTCCGAGCCGGTCAGCAGCTGGACGACGTCGTAGCCGCTCGACACCTTCGCGAGCCGCCCGCCCGCGCGCACCACCGTCCCGTCGACCAGGACCGCCTCCAGCCCGACGACGTGCGCCCGCGTCACCCCGTAGCGCACCGCGTGCATCCCGCCGGCGTTCGTCGCGACGGTCCCGCCGAGCGACGCCGACTGCTCGCCGGGCCGCACGGGGTAGGTCAGCCCGTGCTCGCGGACGGCCGCGTCGAGCGCCTCCAGCGTGACCCCGGGCCCGACGACCGCCACGTGGTCGACGTCGTCGATCGCGTGGATCGTGTCCATGCGGTCGAAGCACACGACCACCGCGCCCTCGGGCGCCGCCGCCCCGCCCGAGAGGCCGGTGCCCGAGCCGCGCGCGACGACCGGGGTCGCGGCGGCCCGGCACGCCTCGACGATCCCGACGACGTCGGACGTGTCGCCCGGGTGCACGACGAACGCCGGGACGCCGTGCTCGACCGCGAGGGCCTCGTCGTGCGCGAGGTCGAGGGCGGTGTCGCCGTCCGAGACGTGCCCGCCCCCGAGCAGCGCGGCCAGCCGGTCACCGAGGTCACTCATCCTCCGATGGTCGCACCCCCCGGAGCACCATGACCCCGGTGAGCACCGCGGCCCTGCACGACCTCTGGACCCGCCTCGACGCCCCCGGCCCGCCGCCCGCGATGACGTGGCGCGGCCGGTCGACCGGGCTGGCGTCGCCGCTGCCCGTCGAGGCGCTGGCCCTCGGGTCGGTCGGCGCGGCGGTCGCGCTCGCGGGCGGGTCGGAGGTCGACCTCGCCCGCGTCGGCAGCTCCCTCCGCGCCGACCAGCTCCTGCGCGTCGACGGGGAGAACCCCGGCGGCTTCGCGCGGCTGTCCGGCTTCTGGGCCACCACCGACGGATGGCTCCGCACCCACGCCAACTACCCGCACCACCGCGCCCGGCTCCTCGCGGCCCTGGACCTTCCCGACGATGCCGGCCGGGAGGACCTGGCTGCGGCGCTGGCCGGGCGCGGCGCGCTCGAGGTGGAGGAGGCGGTCGTCGGGACCGGGGGGATCGGGGTCGCCGTGCGCGACCGGGCGACGTGGCTCGACACCCCGCAGGGCGCGGCCGTCGCCGCGGAGCCGCTGGTGGACGTGCGCCGGACCGACGTCCCGGTCGATCCGCCGCAGAGACGTCCCCGCGTCCTCGACCTCACCCGCGTCCTCGCCGGCCCCGTCGCCACCCGGACCCTCGCCCTCGCAGGCGCCGACGTCCTGCGCGTCGACCCGCCGGGGATACCGGAGATCGCTGCCCAGCACGTCGACACCGGGCTCGGGAAGCGCACGACGATCCTCGACGCGGCCGACCCGCGGCTGCGCGAGCTGGCCGACGCCGCCGACGTGGTGGTCACCGCCTACCGCCCGGGCGCGCTCGACCGCTTCGGTCTCGGGCCCGACGACCTGCTCGCCCGCCACCCCGGCCTCGTCGTCGTGCGGCTCGACGCGTGGGGCTGGACCGGGCCGTGGGCGGGTCGTCGCGGGTTCGACAGCATCGTGCAGGCGGCCGGCGGGATCGCCGTCGCGTCCAGCACCGGGGAGAGGCCGGGCGCGCTGCCCGCCCAGGCGCTCGACCACGCGACCGGCTACCTCGCGGCCGCCTCCGCGCTGCTGGGCCTGCGCGAGCGGTCGAGCCGCGGGGGGTCGGTGCGCGACCTGGCGCTGGCCCGCACCGCGGAGTGGCTGTGGGCGCACCCGGAGCTGGTCACCGAGGCGCCGCCCGTGGAGCCGGTGCGCCAGACGATGGGCCGGGTCGAGGTGCCGCCGCCGGTGCTCGGGGACGCGTGGGCGGGGCCGGCGCACGAGCTGGGTGCCGACGCTCCGAGGTGGGCGGAGCCCCTGTGAGCACTAATCCGCCTCCAGACACGGATTAGTGCTCACAGGTGTTCACCTCGCCGGGTCGATCGCGACCGGCTCGCGGTGCGCCTCGTGGTGGTTCGCCGTGCGCGGGGTGGCCAGCACGGCCTTCGTGCGCTCGTCGAGGTTCGCCTCGGACAGCAGGCCGCTGCCGGCGAGGACGGTCTCGAGCGCCGTCAGCCAGTGCTCGTAGTAGCTCCACGGCTCCTGGCCCTCGTGGGCCCCGTCGGCCTCCCAACGCCGGATCGAGGCGATGAGCGAGAGCTGGAACTCCGACCACTCGTACTGGCCCGCGTGGTACGCCGCGACGGCCAGGGCGAAGGCCCGGAGCTCCCACGGCTCGCGGAAGGCCTGCTCGGCGTCGGCCGGGCTGCCCGGGGTCTGCGCGATGAGGGTCTCGACCCGGCGGCGGGCGTCGCCGAGCTCGGTCGCCTCGCGGATCGGGGTGCTCATGCGGCCGCCACCGGCCCGACCCCGATCATGGAGTCGCGGGTGACCAACGCCGCGAGCTCCTCTTCGCCCAGGCCGTCGGTGCCGGCGGGGCGCTGGGGGAGCACCCAGTACCGCAGCTCCGAGCTGGAGTCCCAGACGCGGACCTCGGTGCTGTCGGGGACGTCGTAGCCGAACT
This sequence comes from Actinomycetospora atypica, assembly GCF_042653685.1. Lineage (NCBI taxonomy): Bacteria > Bacillati > Actinomycetota > Actinomycetes > Pseudonocardiales > Pseudonocardiaceae > Actinomycetospora > Actinomycetospora atypica. The sequence goes on from NZ_JBHSIV010000003.1 coordinate 59,450, forward strand.
CCTCGCGGAGCACCTTGCGGGGCTCGCGGACCATCCGGGCGCGGTAGGCCGGCTGCTTGTACCAGTTCGGGGGCAGCCCGAGCACCGGCCACGGGTAGCAGGAGCAGAGGGTGCAGACGATGACGTGGTGGACGTCGTCGGTGTCCTCGACGGCCACCATCTCCTCGCCCTGCAGGCCGCCGATGCCGAACTCGGCGCACGCCGCGGTGGCGTTGTCGAGCAGGCGGGCCTTGAACTCGGGGTCGACCCAGGCCCGCGCGACGACCTTCGCGCCCAGCTGGGGCCCGACCTCCTTCTCGTAGATCTCGGCGACCCGGTCGACCGCCTCGGTCGACATGAGCCCCTTCTCGATCATGATGGCCTCGACGGCCTTCACGCGGGCGGCGACCCGGGCCTGGTGCTCCGCGGTCGCGGCGGCGGCGACGGTGAAGGGCACGGTCATGCGGCACTCTCCTGCGCGGCGGGGACGATGTAGGGCTCCCAGACGTCGAAGGTGACCGAGCCGTTCGGCTCGGCCGCCTCCTCGCCCCAGAGCTCGGTGTTGGTGAACAGCACGCTGTAGACGTGCTCGGGGGCCTCGCCCCGGCCGTTGCCGGCCGCGTCGGGGTAGATCATCTCGCCGTGGGCGAGCACGATCTCGCCGGTCTTCCCGCGGATGTACGAGGCCTTGCGGGTGTGTCCGCGCGGGGCGTCGGCGACGACGGTGACGCGGTCGCCCACGGCGAACCTCGCGACCTTGCCGGTGTCCCGGCTCGCGTTCAGGCCGGTGGCGACGGCGGCGTCGATGAACTCGACGAGGGCCGGGTCCTGGGTGTCGGGCAGCGGGGCGTCCGGGTTGTCGAGGTAGTGCTGCGTGCGCCGCTCGATGTCGTCGGGGTCGAACGCGCCGGCCCGGACGCCGTAGTGCTCGACGGCGTGCAGCCAGTGCTCGTAGTAGGCCGAGGTCAGGTACTCGACGGGCTCCATCTGCTCCATCGCGGAGCGGAACTCGTCGAGCCCGAAGTGCCCGGCCCGGAAGGCCAGCGGGAACATCGCGTGGGCGGCCTTCTCCCACTCGGCCTTCCACACCGGCTCGGCGCCGGGCGGGGGCGGGTCGACGGCGCCGAGCCCGTCCTTGCCGCCGAGATCGTGGATGCCGTTCATGGAACCTCCGGGGATCGGGCCGAGGGGGAGGGCGCTCAGGCGGCGGCGGTCGCCGCGGCGGGGGCGGGGAAGCCGCCGACGGCCTGCTCGTAGGCGTGCGCGGCGCGCAGCACGGTGGCGTCGTCGAACTGGCGGCCGACGATCGACATGCCGACCGGCACCCCGTCGACGAGCCCGGCCGGCACCGAGCAGACCGGGTGCCCGGTGACGTCGAACGGGCTGGTGTTGGCGAGCATCTCCAGCGCCCGCCCGAGCCGCTCGACGACGGGCGCGTCGCGGCCGGGGCGCACGCTGGCCCGCATCGCCATCGTCGGGAGCACGAGCAGGTCGACCTCGGCGAACCGGGCGTCGTAGGCGGCGGCCAACTTCGGGGCGAGGTTGCGGGCCATCGCGTAGTGCCGGCCGTGGGTGGTGTTCAGCCCGTACTTCCCGGCCAGCAGGACGAGCTTGACGGTGTCGGGGAACCGGGCGCCGTCCTCGGACCAGCGCCGCCCGTACTGCTCCATGAGCTCCGGGTCGTAGAGGCCCTTCCAGTTCAGGCCGTACCCGGAGTTCTCGATCATCTGCGAGGCGGCGCCCTCGGTGGCGATGACGTCCCAGATCTTCGAGCCGTGCAGGTGCCAGGGCACCGACACCTCGCGCACGTCCATCCCCGCGTCGGCGAGCCCGCTGACGGCGGCGCGCACGGCGTCGTCGACCTCGGGCTCGGACTCGGGGAGACCGAAGCCCTCGCGGAGCACGCCGACCCGCAGCCCGGCCGCGTCCCGGGAGAGCGCGCCGAGGTAGTCGTCGGCCGCGATGCCGGTGGGCTGGCGGGGATCGTGCCCGTCGGCCCCGGCGATCACCGAGAGCATGAGGGCGGCGTCGGTGACGGTCCGCGTGATGGGGCCGAGGTGGTCGATGCTGGCCTCGATGGGGAACGCCCCGGTGTAGGGCACCAGGCCCCACGTCGGCTTGTGCCCGACGAGGCCGCAGTTCGCGGCGGGCATCCGGATCGACCCGCCCTGGTCGCCGCCGGTGGCCATGTCGACGATGCCGCCCGCGACGAGGGCCGCGCTGCCGCCCGACGATCCGCCGGCGCTGCGCGTCGCGTCCCAGGGGTTCTCCACGTCGCCGGTGTTGGCGGTGATCGAGGCCCCGGAGAAGCACAGGTCCTCGCACACGGCCTTGCCGGCGATCGTCGCGCCCGCGTCGAGCAGCCGCCGGACGATCGTCGCGTCGGTGCTCGGGACGTACCCGTCGAAGGTGTCCGAGCCGTTGGTCATCGGGACGCCCGCGACCGCGGTGTTGTCCTTGACCGCCACGGTGCGCCCGGCGAGCGGCCCGTCGGAGGCCTCGGTGATCGAGGTCGTCACGTACCAGGCGTTGTAGGGGTTCTCCGCGCCCTCGGGCCGGGTCCATGCCCGCTCCGGGGCCTGCGGGGCCTCGGCGGCGTAGAGCTCCTCCACGGCGTCCCACGACCCGAGCAGGCCCGCGACGGCCGGGGCGAACTCGTCGACCGCGGCGTCGGAGAGCCCGAGGCCGTAGCCGGCCGCGACCGCGGCGAGGTCGTCGTGCTCGGGGGGAGGCAACGGCATGGTTCGGGCTCCTCGCTCGGGGTGTCCACGGTCACGTCCGCGACCGGTGCGGGGAACGCTAGGAAGACCGCCCGGACATGTCAATGATCACCGACGTATCAACATGTTTCGATCTTGTGTCCCTCCCCGCCCTTCCGACGACGACTGTCGACATGACCAGGCTTCGGCGCCTAGCGTCCTGCGCGGCCCGGCGCACGGGGCCGGGCGGAGGGAGACGGCGTGACGGTGGCGACGGCGACGACGGCGGCGACGGGCTGGTCCCGGGCGGAGCGGTGGCGGCTCTCCGGGGTGGTCGGGGTGATCGCCCTGCTGCACCTCGTGGGCTGGTCGCTCTTCCTCGCGCTCGCTGCCGGGCCGCTCGGCGCGGGACTGTTCGCGGGGGCCGGGCTGCTCGCCTACGTGCTCGGCATCCGGCACGCCTTCGACGCCGACCACATCGCCGCCATCGACGACACCACCCGGCTGATGGTGCAGCGGGGCCGGCGCCCGGTCGGGGTCGGCTTCTTCTTCGCGATGGGCCACTCCTCCGTGGTCGTCGTGCTCTCGCTGGTGGTGGCCCTCGTCGCGGGGGCCGCGGCGTCGGCGCAGTTCGACGAGTTCCGGGTGGTCGGCGGAGCGGTGTCGACCGTGGTGGCCATGCTGTTCCTGGCCCTGGTCGCCGCCCTCAACGCGACCGTGCTGGTCGGCATCGTCGGGCTCTGGCGGGACATGCGCCGGGGCCGGCTGGACGAGGCCGAGATGGAGCGCCGCCTGCTCGGGCGCGGCCTGGTCAACCGGCTCCTCGGGGGCCGCGCCCAGGTCTGGATCCGGCACTCGTGGCACATGTTCCCGCTCGGCGTGCTGTTCGGGCTCGGGCTCGAGACCGCCTCCGAGGTCACGCTCCTGACCCTCTCGGCGACGACCGCCGCGGGCGCCGGGGCGACCGCGGGCGCGCCGTCCCTGCTCGCCGCCCTGACGCTCCCGCTGCTGTTCGCGGCCGGGATGAGCGCCTTCGACACCGCGGACGGGCTGCTCATGTCCGTGGCCTACTCGTGGTCGAACCGCCGCCCGGCGCGCCGGCTCTTCTACAACATCGCGACCACCGCCGCGACGGTCCTCGTGGCCGCCTTCGTGGCCGCGGTGTACCTCGCCGGCGTGCTCTCCGAGCACCTCGGGCTCACCGCCCTCGCGGGCTTCGCCGGGCTGGCCGAGGACTTCGAGACGCTCGGCTACGTCGTCGTCGGGATCTTCGTGGTGGTCTGGGGCGGCGCCGCGCTCGTCTGGCGGGTCGGCGGGCTCGACCGCCGCTACGACGTCTCGCCCACCACCGCGAACCCCGAGTCCGAGACCTCCGCGACGTAGAGCCGGGGCCGGACCAGGGTCCGCGCCCCGATCACGTCCCGACGACCTCCCTGGCTCCCGCGCAGGGCGCGGGCCTGGAGCGCGGCGGAGGAGTCCGGGTCGGCGTGCAGGACCCGGGCGTACTGGTGGATCGCCTCGTAGACCGTCTCGGAGAGCGCGGTGACCGCCGGGGCCCACACCCCGTAGGCGTCCCGGTAGCGGCGCTGCAGGTCCGCGTTGCCGGGGGTCGGCGCGTCCTGGAAGTAGCCGAGGGCCGTGCGCAGCCCGCGCGCCGCGGCCGGCCCGATGTGGGCGACCGTGGACTCCTCGAGGACCAGCGAGACGGTCCGCGTGGTCTCCCGCAGGCCCGCCGCGAAGCTCTGCCGCTCGAACGCCACCTCGTCGGCGCCGACCAGTGAGCTCAGCACGAGGTCGGCCCCCGAGCGGCGGATCCGCTCGATCACGGCCCCGAAGTCGCTGGTCCCCAGCGGCGCGAGCGCCTCGCCCACCACCTGCCCGCCGGCCCGGTCGACCGCCCGCCGCGCGGCCCCGTGCGCCCCGTGGGACCAGACGTAGTCCTGCCCGACGAGGAACCAGTGCCGCGACCCGTCCGCCATGGCGGGGGCCACGAGGGCGTCGAGCTGGGCGCCCGGGCGCTCCCCGAAGCGGACCACGGTGCGGCCGGCGCCCCCACCCTCGTTGATCACGGTGTGCACGACGAGGACCCCGCGGCCGTCGAGTCGTCGCCGCACCGCCTCGAAGGCGTCGGAGGTGCTGTTGACGAACACCGCCCGGCACCCCAGCCGGACCATGCGGTCGGCCTCGTCCGCGGCCCGGGCGGCCTCGGTCCCGTCGTCGGCGCTGATGAGGCGCACCGGGCGTCCGCCCACCCCGCCGTCCGCGTTGATCTCGGCGACCGCGAGCTCGGCCATGAGCTCCGCGGACATCGAGTAGACCGCCCCCGGGCCCGACGCCGTCGTGATCGCGCCGAGGCGCACCGCGCCGTCGTCGACGGGCTCGGGCAGGGGGAGCCCGCGCCGGTGCAGCAGCCACTCCACGCCCGCGCGGGGCACCCGCGCCCGGACCTGCACCCGCGTCCCCCGGGGCCCGTCGGGCGCGAAGCGCAGCCCGATCCGGCCGCGCCACGGCTGGGTGTGCTCGATGTCGATGGCGGCGTCCGGGACCACGGAGCCGAGCCGCCCCAGGACCTCGACGGTGTGCCCGCCCCGGTCGTCGAGGGGCAGCCGCATGCTCACTGCGGCACCGGGCCGCATCTCGTCGCACCGGGCCCCGAACAACCAGCCCGCCCCGCGCGACGTGCCGAACACCGCGAAGAGCTCCCACGGGGCGAGCGCGACCGTGCGACTGACGGCCACCGTGGTGCAGTCCATCGTCGTCCTCGGGCCGGGGGGTCAGCCGATCCGGCGCCGGTCGGCCGGGTCGTCGCCGCCCTCGACGGCGGCCGGCCGGACCGTGCCGACGTCGTCGACGGCCTGTCCCAGGATCGACTGCAGGTAGACGAAAGCGTCCCGCACGGCCCCGTCGAGGTCGAGGGAGTAGTAGCGGTGACGTCCTTCGCGCCGCTCGTGCACCAGACCGGAGGTGCGCAGGACGCGCAGGTGGCTCGAGACGGTCGTCCGGCCGACGGCGTCGACCTGCGCCGCGAGGTCGCCCACGGTCAACTCGCCCTGCTCCCCGAGGACGCTCAGGATGCGGCGCCGGACCCGGTCGGACAGGGCGTCGAACGCGAGGTTCTCGTTCGGCTCCACGCCCGCAAGCTAGCACGCGTCGACGACGGTCGACACGTCATGCGCGGGACGCCCGCCGAGGTCACCGGATAGCGTGGCCGGTCATGGTGGTCCGCAACGCCCCGGTGATCTCCCAGCAGATCCACGACGACGTCGAGCCGGTCCGCGTCGAGGTCGTCGGCTCGGTCGACGTCACCCCGCGCATGCGCCGTGTGCGGTTCGCCGGCGACGTCGCCGCCCTCCCCGCCGAGGGCCCCACCGACCACGCCAAGATCTTCTTCCCGACGATGCCCGGGACCGAGCCGGAGCGTCCGGAGATCGGTCCGCGCGGCCTCCTGGCCCCGCCGCCCGGCCGGTCGCGGCCCTTCCGCGAGTACACGCTGCGCTCGGTGGCCGACGGCGTGGTCGAGGTCGACTTCGTGCGGCACGGGTCGGGGCTCGCCGGCTCGTGGGTGGAGGACCCGGCCGGGGCGCTCTGGCTCTACGGCCCGCGCTCGTCGCTGGTCGCCGACCCCCGCGACTGGTATCTCCTCGGCGGCGACGAGACCGCCCTGCCGGCCCTGACCCGCTGGCTCGCCCGTCTCCCCGCGACCGCCGCCGCCACGGTGTTCGTCGAGGTCGCCGACGCCGCCGAGGAGCAGGAACTGCCCTCGCCCGCCGCGGTCGACGTCCACTGGCTGCACCGCGACGGCGCCGAGCCGGGCACGACGACGCTGCTCGGCGACGCCGTCGAGGCCTGGTCCCGGCCCGAGGGGGAGGGGCTCGTGTGGATGGGGGCCGAGGCCTCGGCCCTGCGGCCCGTCCGGCGTCGGCTGCGCGACCTGCTGCCCACCGAGTGGATCGACCTCGACGGCTACTGGCGCCGCGGCGTGGAGGGCACCGGCCTCGGCTGAGTCCCGCGACCGCCGGCCCGTCGCACCGTCGAGGCGTTGCGCGACGCACACAGCCAGGTCGAGCCGCGCTGCTCTCGTGGCGCGTTGCGTCGCGCAACGTGACGCTGCGCGCCTGGTCGACCCGCGCCGAGCGTGTGCGTACCGCGCGCGGCCACGTCGTCCGCTGCTGTTCCCGGGCGCGTTGCACGGCGCACACAGCGAGGCCGTCTCGCGCTGCTCCTGTGCGGCGTTGCGTCGCGCAACGTGGTGCTGGAGCCGGGCGTTCCGTGCCGGCGTGCGCGCGGCACAACGCGATGCTGGAGCTGGGCGATCCGTGCCGGCCGTGTGCGCGGCGCAACGCGGTGCTGGGGCCGGGCGATCCGTGCCGGCCGTGTGCGCGACGCAACGCCGACGTCAGGACCCGAGGACCTCGCGCAGCCGCGCGGCGAACGCCGTCGCCTGCCCCGGCCACGGCCCGTCCTCGGCGGCGAATCCGCCGTGGCCGCCCGGGAAGACGACGACCTCGTCGCCGAGGAGCTCCGCGGTCGCGCGGGCGGTCCGCCCGGTGAAGGTGTCGCCGGTCTCCTCACCGACCGCGAGGAGCACCCGGGTCGGGGCGGCCCGGAGGGCGTCGACGTCGGGGTGGTACCGGACGACCGCCAGGGACCGGTCGCTGAGCAGCGGGTCGTCGCGGGAGCCGTCGTCCTCGGTCGGCATGCCGAACATCGCCGGGTCGGGTGCCGGCTGCGCGAAGTACTCCTCGGTGTACTCGCCCGACCAGGACGTGTACGCGATGAACGCGGCCATGCCCGCGCCCCAGCCGCGCTCGGCGTAGGCCCGGCGGAAGCCGTCGTAGCCGCGCTCCGCGGCCTCGGTGTCGGGCAGCACGCCGATGAGCGGCGGCTCGTGGGCCACGAGAGTCACGATGTCGTCGGGAAAGGCCGCCACCCACGCGAGCGCCGTGACGGCCCCGCCGCTGGAGGCGAGCACGTCGACGGGGCCGCCCCCGAGCTCGGTGACCAGCGCGTGCAGGTCGGAGGCCTGGACCTCGGGCGCGCTCGTGACGATCCCGTCGGAGCGCACCGAGCGGCCGAGTCCGCGCGGGTCGTAGGTGATGACCGTGCGGTCGGAGAGGTGCGAGGCGAGGGCGTAGAAGCCGTCGGCGGACATCGGCTGGCCGATCATCACCAGCGGCCGCTCTCCGCCCGAGCCGTGCACGTCGTAGACCAGCTCGACCCCGGGCAACGACAGCGTCCGCGTCTCCACGACGCGGTACGGTAACAGGACCGACTAGTCCTGGGAACGCCACAGCCAGAGCAGGCCGAGCACCGGCAGGATGAGCGGGAAGAAGCCGTACCCGATGCCGAAGTCGGTCCAGACCGTGTCGTCCGCGAAGTCCTCGGGCGCGAGCAGCGTGAAGAGCCCGACCCCGATCACGCCGACCAGCTCGATCCACACCGCGGTCAGCGCGAGGGTGCGCCGCCGGAACCCGATCGCGAGCGCCGCGACGATGTAGACGGCCGCGGAGAACGCGGAGAGCAGGTAGGCGAGCGGGGCCACCGAGAACTGGGTCGCGAGCTGGTAGACCGACCGCGCCCCGGCCGAGATCGCGAACAGGATGTAGACCGCGAGCAGGACCTTCCCCGGCCCGCTGTTGATGCGACGGACCTCAGGCACCGGTCGCCTCCCACACCTGGGTCGTCCGCAGCACCAGGACCGCCACCGTGAACCCCGCGATCGCGAGCACCACCGAGCCGTACCGGTTGCGCTCGCCGTAGGCCAGGGCCGCACCGATCGGGAGCACCACGAGCAGGGCGATCAGGTATCCGACGATCTCCGCCACGGCCCCGCCGGTCCGCCCGCCCTGGACGACGAGCAGCACCACCGCGATCACGGCCTGCACCAGCGCGACGACCTCGATCCCGACGAGGGCGAGCCGGTGGTGGTACGTCGGCGCCTGGTCGACGAGGGCCGACACGGCGCACCACAGCGCCCAGGCCAGGCTCGCGAGCCCGAGCACCCAGGCGACGGGAACGATCACGCCCCCAGTATGGCCGCGGTGGGCGTCGGGCACTCGGGTCGGGGCGAGCGGAGCGACGGGGAGAGGATCAGTCCGTGCCACCCCAGGATCTCGCCCGCACCCTGCGCGACCTCGACGGTCAGAGCTACGCCCGCTACAAGTCGCTCTCCGGGACCTGGCCCCTCGACGGGGGCTCGCTCGAGATCGTCCGGGTCCAGGCCGACCCGTTCGCCCCGCCCTCGCGCGTCCGGGTCACCCTGCCCGGCGCGGCCCCCGAGGCGGCCACCCGCACGCCCGACCGTCGCCGAGCCCATGCCACGTTCCTGCTGCGCCGCCTGCGCCGCGCCCTGCGCGACACCCCGCTGCACGTCGACGCCGGCGGCCCCGAGGTGCTCGACCGCAGCGCCGGGCGGGTGCTTCGGGCGAGCGCAGCGACGGGGGATGGTGCTGCCGACGGCACCGTCGTGATCGAGCTCGGCGCCCCGCTGCCCGGGCCGCGGCGGCGCATCCTCGGGAAGGAGGCCGCGACGCTGTTCGGGGAGACGTTGCCGGCCGCGGTCGAGGCCCTGCGCTGGGAGAACCTTCCCGACGATGCCAAGCGTTCGGCCACGGCGTTCGTCGAGACCGTGGAGGACGCGGTCGCGCTGCGGGACGGCCTGGCGGAGCGGCGGATCGTCGCGTTCGTCGCCGACGGGGCGGTGCTGCCCCGGCGCTCCGGCGTCGACGACCGCCCGCTCGAGGACGCCACCGCGTTCGTCGCGCCGCCCGAGCTGCGCGTGGAGATCCCGACGCCGAACGCGGGGACGGTCGTCGGGATGGGCGTGCCGGAGGGCGTGACGCTGATCGTCGGCGGGGGCTACCACGGCAAGTCGACGCTGCTGCGCGCGATCGAGTCGGGGGTGTACGACCACGGGCCCGGCGACGGCCGCGAGCGGGTGGTGGCCCGGGCCGACGCGGTGAAGGTGCGGGCCGAGGACGGGCGCAGCGTGGTCCGCAGCGACGTCTCGGCGTTCGTCTCGCACCTGCCCAGCGGCGCGCCGACGGAGGACTTCTCGACGACGAACGCGTCGGGCTCCACCAGCCAGGCCGCCTCGATGGTGGAGGCGGTCGAGGCCGGGGCGGGGGTGCTGCTGGTCGACGAGGACACCTCGGCCACCAACATGATGATCCGCGACGCGCGGATGCAGCAGCTCATCGCGACCGAGCCGCTCGTGCCCTTCGTCGAACGCATCCGGCCCCTGCACGCCGAGCTCGGGGTCTCGTCGGTGCTGGTGATGGGCGGGTCGGGCGACTACCTGGGTGTGGCCGACACGGTGATCATGATGGACGCCTACGCCGCGTCCGAGGTGACCGCGCGGGCGCACGAGATCGCGGCGGCCTCACCGGGGCGGGTCGCCGAGCACAGCGGGTTCCCGGCGGTCGCGCGGCGGGTGGTCGATCCGTCGTCGCTCGACCCGACCGGCCGCAAGGGTCGCTCCCGGGTGACCGCCCGCGGGCTCGACACCCTGACCTTCGGCGAGGACGAGGTCGACCTCGACGCGGTGGAGCAGATCGTCGACCGCTCCCAGGTGACCGGCATCGGGCGGGCGCTCGCCCTGCTCGGGGATGGGGTGCTCGACGGGACGATCCCGCTGGGCGAGGGGCTCGACCTGCTCGACGCCCAGATCGCCCGCGAGGGGATCGACGCCCTGCGCGAGGGCCCCCGCGACGCCACCGACCTCGCCCTGCCGCGCCGGCACGAGGTGGCCGCGGCGCTCAACCGGCTCCGGTCCGTCCGGATCCGGTCGTTGCTGCGCTGACGGTCCGTACACAGACAGAACGAACAGCGCTGGGCCGAACGAGTGGAGACCGGCCGGTAGGTCGCACGCAATCTGTCCCTGCGTACCGATGCTGTGGGAGGTTCGGGCGTCACGGGACCGACCGGGGGAGGTCGGGCCGCGAGGACGAGGGACACCCGATGACCGACGACCTGATGGTGCGCACGGACGACGAGCGGCGCTGGGACTTCTACCGGGCCGCGCTCGATGCGTGGGTCGACGCCGCCGGGCGCGCGCCGCTGCCGCGCGACCCGGCCGACGACGAGCCGCCCCGCACGCGGCGCTGACGCCTCAGAACTGCGCGATCTCCTCGTCGGAGTAGCCGACCTCGCGGAGCACCTCGACGGTGTGCTGGCCGAACGTCGGGGGAGGGCCGGACGGCGTCGCCGGGGTGTCGCTCGCCTTCACCGGGAAGCCCGTCCCGTAGTAGGTGCCCACGCCGGGGTGGTCCATCTCCACGTGGTGGCCGCGCTCGTACGACCAGTCGGTGGCGTAGAGGTCGTCGAGCGAGTTGATCGGCCCGGCCGGGACCCCCTCGACGTCGAACGCCGCCGCCCAGTGCGCCGCCGGCTTCGTCGTCATGACCTCCTCGACCAGCGCCATGAGCTCCTCACGGTGCTGGGCGCGGTCGGCGTTCGTCGCGAAGCGGGCGTCGTCGAGAAGGCTCTCGAGACCGAGGACGCCGCAGAACCGCTGCCACAGCCGCTCGCTGCCCACGGCGACCACCAGCGGCCCGTCGGCGCACGCCATCGCCTGGTAGGGCACGACCGTGGGGTGCGCGACGCCGAGGCGGCGGGCGCGGCGCTCGTCGTGGAACACGGCCTGGGCGGCGTAGGTGTGCCAGACGGTCTGGGCGTCGAGCAGGGAGACGTCGAGGTACTGGCCGCGACCGGTGACGTCGCGGGCGCGCAGGGCCATGAGGACCCCGACGATCGCCCACGTCCCAGCGTTGAGGTCGGCGACCGGCAGCCCGATCTTCGTGGGCGGTCCGTCCGGCTGTCCGGTGAGGCTCATGATCCCGCCCATGGCCTGGGCGAGGACGTCGTAGCCGGCGCGCTCGCGGTAGGGCCCGGTCTGGCCGAAGCCCGAGATCGCGAGGTGGATCAAGCCGGGGTTGTCCGCGGACAGCGTCGCGAAGTCGAGGCCCCAGCGCTCCAGCGTCCCGGGGCGGAAGTTCTCGACGAGCACGTCGCTGCGTGCCGCGAGCCGGCGGACGGCGTCGCGGCCCTGCTCGGTCTTGAGGTCGAGGACGACGCCGCGCTTGTTGCGGTTGGTCGAGAGGTAGTACAGCGACTGCCGGTCCTCGTCGCCGATGAACGGTGGGCCCCAGCCGCGGGTGTCGTCGCCGGCGGGTGGTTCGACCTTGACGACGTCGGCCCCCATCTCGCCCAGCCACTGCGTGGCGAACGGGCCGGCGAGCACTCGCGACAGATCCAGGACACGGATGCCCTCCAGAGGACGCACGATCACCGACCCTATGCTCGATCGATGCGCACGGTCCCGGTGGTCCTCGTCGCCGGACACCTCGGCGTCGGCAAGTCCTCCCTGGTCAACCACCTCCTGCGCCACGCGGACGGGGTGCGCATCGGGGTCGTCGTGAACGACTTCGGGGCGCTCGGGATCGACGCGATGCTGGTGGCGGGGCAGGCCTCGTCGGTCACCTCACTGGCCGGCGGGTGCCTCTGCTGCGTCACCGACGCCGACGGCCTCTCGGCCGTGCTCGCCGACCTGGTCGCGCCGGCCACCGGGCTCGACCTCGTGGTGGTCGAGGCCAGCGGGCTCGCCGAGCCGCGGGAGCTGGTGCGGCTGCTGCTCGCCTCGCCCGACCCGCACGCCGTGTACGGCGGCCTCGTCTCCGTCGTCGACGCCCGCGATCCCGACCTCGACCACGCACGGCTCGCCGACCTCGTCGTCGTGAACGGTCTGGACCTGTGTCCCTCGGCGCCGGCGGCCCTCGAGGCGGTGCGCTCGGTGGCGGCGGGGGCGGTCGTCGGGACCTCGCACGGCGCACTCGACCCGGCCCTGCTCGTCGACCCGGTACGACGACCGCAGCCCGCGCAGCTCACGTTGGACGCCCTGCTGCGCGAGGCCGACGGCGAGCACCCGCACGTGGGGGCGGAGACCGTGTCGTTCACCTCCGAGCAGCCGCTCGACGCGGGTCGGCTCGCGGCGTTCCTCGAGTCGGGCCCGCGGGGAGTGGTGCGGGTGAAGGGGATCGTGCGCCTGCCCGACGGCGGGGCGGCGGTGCCGTCGGAGGAGGTGCCCGACGTGTGGGAGGTCCAGACCGTCGGCACCGCGATCCGCGTCCGTCCGGCCCCCGGGCGCCTGACGACGCGTGGGGCGCGGCTCGTGCTCATCGGCACCGGGCTCGACGAGGCCGCGCTGTGCGACGGCTTGTCGGCGTGCGTGGTGGGGGAGGACGAGGCGCCGCCGTCGGAGCACGCGGCGCTCGCCCTCACCCGGTACCGGATCGACCTCGCCACCGCCTGACGGGTCGAGCTCAGCCGGGGATGGTCGCGTGCATCTCCCAGACCAGCACCTCCGCGTCGCGCGAGGCCGTGAGGCGCTGGCCGCCGGTCGCGGTGAACCGCACGGCGTCGCCCGCGCCGAGCTCGCCGACACCCTCGAGGTCGACGGCGCCGTCGGTGACGAACAGGTGCAGGAACGGCGCGTCGGGCAGCTCCAGCGACGTGCCGGCACCGGGACGGGCGGCGTGCAGGGCGGCGTAGCGGTTGTGGATCGAGATCGCGGTGTCGCCCGCGTGCTGCGGCATGCCCGAGGCCACCGGGACGAGACCCCCGGAGAGCAGCTCGGCGTCGACCTCCTGCTGCTGGTAGCCCGGGGTGACCCCGGCCTCGTCGGGAAGGACCCACATCTGCACGAAGTGCACGGGCTCCCGGGCGGCCTCGCCGTGCGCGGCGTCGAAGCGCCAGGAGTCGTTCTTCTCCGAGTGCAGGATCCCGGTGCCGGCGCTCATCCGCTGGGCCAGCCCCGGGTAGATGACCCCGGAGTGGCCGCTCGAGTCCTGGTGCACCAGCGACCCGCGGACCACCCACGTGACGATCTCCATGTCGCGGTGCGGGTGGGTGTCGAAGCCGGTGTCGGGGTCGACGACGTCGTCGTTGTTGACCAGCAGCATCCCGTGGTGGGTGTTGCGCGGGTCGTGGTGGCGGCCGAAGGAGAAGGAGTGCTTCGAGTCGAGCCAGCCCCACTGCGTGGAGAACCGGTCGGCGGCGCGACGGACGTCGACGCCGGGCGTGAGGGTCACCGTGCTCACTGCTGCTCCTGGCGGGTCTGGGTGGGGTTGAGGACGGGGTCGGTGGTGCCGACGCCGCAGTCCGCGGCCTCGACGTCCCAGCCGGCCCGGGTGGCGCCGGCGCGGTAGGCGCTCTCGTAGAACGCGAGCGCGGCGGCGATCGGGTCGCCGGTGGCCTGCGCCTCGGACAGGCGCAGCACCGCCAGGTGGGCGCCCCGGGCCGGGACCCAGCGCGCACCGGTCGGCTCCAGGGCCGCCTCGGCGAGGCCGGCGGGCTCGGGGGCGGTGTAGGAGTAGAAGGCGGGCTCGGGGGTGTCGGGGTCGCCGAACCAGAAGCCCGAGCTGATCACCTCGCGGGAGTAGGCCTCCCGGGTCACCGGGTCGGTCTCGGCCGTGAAGTGGACCGGTCGCTCGGCGAAGCGGGTGACGGCGATGTCGAAGGTGTGCCAGAAGTGGTGCACCGGGCTGGTCTTGCCGGAGTAGCGCGCGGCGAACTGCTCGAGCAGCAGGTTCACCTGGCTCAGCAGGGTCCAGTAGCGCGTGACCGCCGCCGGGTCATAGGTGGCGTGCTCGGTGTCCTCGGCGAAGGGGCGGTCCGCGTCGGGCAGGTCGAAGGGCGTGGGCGCCGCGATGCGCACGTCGAGGTCGAGCGCGGCGAGACCGGCGTGCAGGTCGGTCCAGAAGGTCGCCACCGAGTGACCGGCGAGGGGGAACGACCAGCGCCCGCCCTCGATCGTCGTGAGGTCGAGGCGGTGGTCGACCAGGTCGAGGTCGATCGTGAAGACGCGGACGCCGTCGGTGCTCATCGGGCGGGTGGTCAGTCCGCGGCCGGTGAGGTGCAGCGGCACGTTCCACCAGTGGTTGCGTCGCGGGCTGGCCGCGAGCCGCACCTTGCCGACGATTTGCACGAACCGGTGCAGCGTCTCGCGGGTGCCGGTCCAGGAGTCGTAGGGCAGGGCGGGGAACGGGGTCGTCGTGCTCATCGGGGCCACCTCGGGTGTCGGCGCGGATCTACAGGACGTGCTGGCCGTACATCTCACCGAGCGGGTCGGCGATGAGCTCGATGCGGGCCCCGTCGGGGTCGCGGAAGTAGACCGACACGCCGCTGTGCACCACGTGCTCCACGCCGGCCGCCTCGAGGCGGCCCACCAGCTCCGCCCATCGCGCCTCGTCGACGCTGATCGCGAGGTGGTGCAGCCCGCCGAGGACCTCGGCGTAGGGCCCGACCTCGAGGCCGGGGAAGTCGAAGAAGGCCAGCAGGTTGCCGTTCCCGAGGTCGAAGAAGAAGTGCGACGAGCCCGGGTAGTCGCGGTTCTCGATCAGCTCGGTCAGCGGGAAGCCGAGCACGTCCTGGTAGAAGCGCACGGTCCGTTCCACGTCGAACGAGATCAGCGCCGTGTGGTGGATGCCGCGCGCGGTCGACGCCGGACGCGACGCCGCCGGGCGCAGGTGCGCCTCCCGGATGCGGGCCCGCTCGGCCTCGTGGTGCTCGGTGCTCTCGACGGTCTCGGTCACGGCGTCCTCCCGAAGTAGATGACGCATCAACTATCCCTGGCTGTGGTGGACGTGTCAACTACCCGGCTACGCTGGGGTCGTGGGCGAGGGGACGCGTTGGCTCGACGACGCCGAGCAGCGGGCGTGGCGGGCCTACCTCGCGATGCAGGCGCGGCTGCAGGCGCAGCTCAACCGGCGCCTGCAGGCCGGTTCGGGCCTCTCGCTGTCCGACTTCGACGTGCTGGTGGCGCTGACCGACCACGGGTCGGACCCGATCCGGGTCGGCGAGCTGTGCGACCTGCTGCAGTGGGAGAAGAGCCGGCTCTCGCACCACCTCGCCCGCATGCAGCGCCGTGGGCTGCTCGCCCGCGTGGAGTGCGCCGACGACGGCCGCGGCGCCGAGATCGTCCTGACCGACGAGGGGCGCGCGGCGATCGACCGGGCCGCACCGGCGCACGTCGCCGACGTCCGCGAGCTGGTGTTCGACGTGCTCGACGACGAGCAGGTGCGGGCCCTCGAGGCCATCGGGCGCTCGGTGGCCGAACGCGTGGACGACCGGTCCCGCCCGGCCTGACCGGGTGCGCCCGGCTTGACCGGGTGCGACCGGGCGGCCACGGTCTGCGGGATGGCCAGCACGCCGGACGAGACCCGTGACGGGGTCGCCCTCACTCATCTCGACCAGGAGCTGCTGGCGGGGGACGCCGTCACCAAGCGCGCCCTCGTCGACCACCTCGACGCGGTCGCCGACCGGATGCTGCCGCTGCTGCGGGGCCGGCCGCTGTCGGTGGTGCGTGCCCGCGGCGACCAGCGGTTCATGCAGAAGAACCTGCCCAAGGGCGCCCCGGACTGGATCCGCAGCGTGACGTTCTGGTCCGAGAGCTCGCAGCGCGACGTCCACTACGCGCTCGCCGACGACCGCGCGACCCTCCTGTGGTTCGCCAACCAGCGCTCGATCGAGTACCACGTCCCGCTGACCACCGCCGAGGAGCCCGGCGTCCCGACCCACCTCGTCCTCGACCTCGACCCGCCCGAGGGCGCCGACCTCGCGCCTGTGATCACCGCCGCCCGCGCCGTGCGCGAGGTGCTGCGCGAGGCGGGGTTCGACCCGGCCGTGAAGACCTCGGGCGCGAAGGGCCTGCACGTGGTCACTCCGATCCGTCCCGCGGCCATGGAGGACGTGCACGCGGCCACGCGCGCGGTCGCCGCACGCGCCGAACGCCTCGAACCGGCCGTCACGACGACCGCCTTCATCCGCGCCGACCGCGGCGGCAAGGTCTTCCTCGACGCCACCCGGGCCGGCGGGGCCACCGTCGTCGCCGCCTACAGCCCGCGGGTCCGCCCCGGACTCCCGGTCAGCTGCCCGGTCGACTGGGACGACCTCGACGCCGTGGTCCCGGCCGAGATCACGGTGGCGACGCCGCGGCGCCTCCTCGACGGCCCGAGCTGGGCCGAGCGCCTCGGCGAGGCCCGCGACATCCCGGCCGACCTGATCGAGGAGGGCCGCACGATCCCGGTGGCCCGGGTCGCGGCGATGCACGAGGGCAAGCGCCGCAAGCGGGCCGCCGCGAAGGAGGACCCGGCGGGCTGACGGGCCCCGCTGCTGCGGGGTCCGGGGTGTGCGAGCGCTGCGGCGCGCGACACCTCGCCCTGCTCGGCGAGCCCGACCGGTTCGCGGCCGCGCTGGAGCCCCTGATGGGTTGCCTCGACAACGCGCCGCACTGACCGGTACCGTCGGTACCTAGTACACCGACGGAAGGACACTCACATGCTCGGGGACATCGCCGGTATCGGGCCGGTCAAGGATGCGCTGATGACCACCAACGCGCTGCTCGAGAAGGTGCTCGAGGAGCTGCAGCGGACCAACCAGAGCCAGCTCGAGGCCGTCGTGACCGAGCTCGTCGCGGTGCGCGAGTCGGTCGACCGGCTGGTCGCCGGCCAGGAGTCGCAGGCGGCGGCCGCGGCCTGAGGTCGGCGGGTGGCGGCCACGGGTACCGGGCACCCGGCGCCCATGGCTGACACCCGCAACGGTCCCGACCTGCACCCCATGACCGAGGAGCTGGCCTCCGGCGCCAACTTCGCCTCGGTCGCGACGATCCTGCCCAGCGGGCTCATCCAGACCCAGGTCCTGTGGGTCGGGATCAAGGACGGCCGGCTCGTCCTCAACACCGAGACCCACCGCAAGCGCTACGAGAACCTGCGGCGCGACCCGCGGATCACGGTGCTGATCCGCGACGAGTCCGACCCCTACCGCTACGCGGAGGTGCGCGGGCACGTCACCGACTTCACCACGGGCGACGAGGCCCGCAAGCACATCGACGAGGTGGCGCAGCGCTACACCGGGCAGGACTACCCGCCCGAGGCGATCAAGTCCGAGCGCGTGATCCTGTGGATCACCCCGGAGCGCCAGACGATCATCGACCAGAACGTCGACACGAGCGACTGAGTCACCTCAGTCCTCCTCGTGCACGCCCTCCGGGCCCTCCGCCCGGAGCCGGGCGGCGTGGTCGCGCTCGTGGCGCGCGAAGCGCCGGGCCTCGTCGGCGGCGCCCCGCAGGCGATCGGCGGCGTCCGGGCGCTGCCGGGCCGCGTCCTCGTAGGTCCGCGCCACGCCGTCCTCGGACTCGGCGATCGACTCGGCCAGGCGGGCGATACGGCCGGCGAGATGGTCGCCGTGCTCCCGCGCCCGGGCCAGCGCGACCTCGACCGGTTCGGGGTCGGGGGTCGGTTCGTCCGGCATCGGGCCTCCGCGGGATGGGGCGTCGGGGCCGCACCCCTCCTACGATGGCGCGACCGTCACGCACCGGTTTCCCGGAATCGCGTCCCGCGTACTCGTCGGGCCTCGGCAGGGCGGGTGACGGGGCGGGGGAGGGCATGGACGGGACCGGGCTCGTGGGTGTCGGCGCCTCGGCCGGCGGGGTGGAGGCGCTGCTCGAGCTCGTCGAGGGTCTCGCCGCCGACCTGCCCCTGGCCCTGCTGGTGGTCCTGCACCAGGCGCCGACCGCGCCTACGGTGCTGCCCGACATCCTCGACCGACGGTGCGCCCTCGACGTCGTCGCGGCCCGCGACGGCGACCCGCTCCGCGCGGGCCGGGTGCTGGTGGCACCGCCCGACCGGCACCTGCACGTCGACGACGGCCACGTCCGGCTCTCCCCGGACCCCCGGGGCAGCCCCCACCGGCCCAGCGTCGACGTCCTGTTCCACTCGCTGGCCGTCGCGGCCGGGCCGCTCGCCACGGGCGTCGTCCTGAGCGGGATGCTCGACGACGGCGCGGTCGGGCTCGCCGAGATCGTGGACCACGGGGGGACGGCGCTCGTGCAGGACCCCGACGACGCGCTCCACCCCGGGATGCCGCGCGCCGCCCTGGGCCGGGTGCCCGACGCGCTCGTCGTGCGACCCGCGATGATCGGCGCGGCGCTCGCGGAGATGGCCGCGACCGCGCCGCGGCCCGAGGACGACGTCGACGGTGGGAGCAGGACCCGGTGAGTGACTCCGACGACGCCGACTTCGCGGCCCTCCTGCAGTTCATCAGGGACGTCCGCGGGTTCGACTTCACCGGCTACAAGCGCTCGAGCGTCCAGCGCCGCGTGGAGCGCCGGATGCAGCAGCTCGGGGTGGACACGTTCGCCGACTACCTCGACCGGCTCCAGGTCGACCAGGACGAGTTCACGGTGCTGTTCAACACCGTCCTGATCAACGTCACCGCCTTCTTCCGCGACCCGGAGGCCTGGCGCGAGCTCCAGGACGAGATCCTGCCGCAGCTCCTCGCGGCCAAGTCGGGCGACGACCCCGTCCGGGTGTGGTCCGCCGGGTGCGCCAGCGGCGAGGAGGCCTACGGACTCGCGATCCTGCTGGCCGAGGCCCTCGGCCCGGAGGCCTTCCGCCGGCGCGTGAAGGTCTACGCCACCGACGTCGACGAGGACGCCCTCGCCACCGCCCGCCAGGCGACGTACTCCGACAAGGAGCTCGAGGGGCTGCCCGCCGAGCTGCGCGAGCGCTACTTCGAGTCGAGCGGCTCCCGCTCCACCTTCCGCACCGACCTGCGCCACCGCGTGATCTTCGGGCGCAACGACCTCGTCCAGGACGCCCCGATCGGCCGGCTCGACCTGCTGGTCTGCCGGAACACGCTGATGTACCTCAACGCCGAGACCCAGGCCGAGGTGCTTCGACGCTTCCACTTCGCGCTCGCCGGGCAGGGGGTGCTGTTCCTGGGCAAGGCCGAGATGCTGCTCAGCCACACGCGGCTGTTCCTGCCGATCGACCTCAAGCGCCGCTTCTTCCGCAAGGCCGACCAGATCGACCCGACCCGGCGGCCGCTCGCGCCCGGCGGCCGGACGGGCGAGGGCCGGGAGTCCCGGCTCGAGGACGAGACCCTCCTGCTCAGCCCCCTCGCCACGCTCGTCGTCGACGGCGACGAGGTGGTCACCCGGGCCAACCAGCGGGCCGGGGCCCAGCTCGGGATCACCTCCCGGGAGATCGGCCACCGCTTCCCCGACCTCGACCTCTGCCAGCGCATCGGGGGGCTGCGGGCCGCCTACGAGGACGTCCGCCGCCTGCGCACCCCCGTGTGGCAGCACGAGGCGCGCTACGCCCGCTCGTCCACCGAGACGCTCTTCTTCGACGTCCAGCTCGTCCCGCTGTCCCCCGCCCCCGACGGCCCGTCCGTGGCGATCTTCTTCTCCGACGTGACCCGCCACCAGCGGATGACCGAGGAGCTCCAGGTCGCCCACCGGCAGGTGGAGACCGCCTACGAGGAGCTGCAGTCCACGGTCGAGGAGCTGGAGACGACCAACGAGGAGCTCCAGTCGACGGTGGAGGAGCTGGAGACGACGAACGAGGAGCTCCAGTCCACGGTCGAGGAGCTGGAGACGACCAACGAGGAGCTCCAGTCCACCAACGACGAGCTGCAGTCGATGAACGACGAGCTCCGCGAGCGCACCGGCCAGCTCGACGAGGCCAACGACTTCCTGGAGTCGGTCCTCGGCAGCCTGCGCACTGCGGTCGTCGTGGTGGACACGGAGCTGATCGTGCGGGCCTGGAACGGACAGGCCGACGACCTGTGGGGCCTGCGGGCCGACGAGGCGGTGGGGCAGCACCTGCTCAACCTCGACATCGGCCTGCCCACCGAGCGGCTCCGCCCCCTCGTCCGGGAGGCGCTCAGCGGGGAGATCGGCCACGACGGCGTGCTGCACACCGAGGCGGTCAACCGACGGGGGCGCACCGTCGCGCTCGCGGTGTCGGCCTCCCCCCTGACCCTGCGCAGCAGCGGCCCCACGGGCGCGATCGTGCTCATGGACCAGCTCGACCGCCCCGTCGCCGGGGCCACGGGCCCGTCGTGACCGGGCCCGACGAACGCGACGCCGAGCTGGTCCGGCGCGAGGCCGCGGGGGACACCCGGGACGCCGCGGCCGACGACCGGGACACCGCGGCGGACCGGCGGGAGGCCGAGGCGGACGCCCGCGAGGAGCGGGCCGACGAGCGGGAACGGCGGGCGGACGCGCGGCAGGCGGCCCAGGACGAGGCGCGCGGCGGGCCCGGCACCGGCCAGGCCGAGCGGTGGCGGTCGGCCGAGGAGGCGCTCGACCGGCGCGATGAGACGGTCGAGCGCACGGCGGAGAGCCTCGAGCGTTCCCGCGAGGCGCTCCGGCGGTCCCGCCGCGTCGTCGACCGTGAGCAGGGGGAGATCGACCGGGAGTCCGACGCGAGCCGGCGCGACCGCCCCTGAGGGGGCTCCGCCCGTGCTCGGGGCGTCAGCCGCCCGGCCGCGCGAGCTCGCCCTGGCGGCGGGCCTTCTCCGGCTCGGACGTCGCGCGGTTGTCGACCACCTGCTGCTTCGTCGCGGCGTCCCCGCCCACCACGTGGTCGTCGCCGGCGAGCAGGGCCTCGATGCCCTGCCGGGCCACCTCGGTCCGGTCGTTCTTCCAGCTGTTGTCGCCGAACACGGTGTCGCCCATGCCGGCGTTCGCGTGGAAGTCGGAGTCGGTGGCCCCGGGCAGCAGGGCGGTCACGACGATGCCGTGCTCGCGGAGCTCCTCGCGGATCGACTCCGCGAACGAGAACCCGAAGGCCTTCGTCGGGCCGTACACCGGCTCGTAGGGGGTGGGTGTGGTGGCCGAGGTGGAGGAGACCACGAGGATGCGGCGGTCGCCCGCGCCGTCGGCGAGCATCGCACGGACCACGCGCTTCGCGAGGTGCACGGTGCCCGCGCAGTTGATCGCGATCATCCGCAGCTCGTCGTCGAGGTCGGTGTCGGCGAACGCGCCGCCCACCCCGATCCCGACGTTGAGGCAGGCCACGTTCACCGGCCGCCCGAGACCCGCGACGAAGGACCAGAAGCCCTCGACGCCCTCGTAGGTGGCGAGGTCGGCCTGGTGGGGGTACGCCTCGGCGCCGAGCTCCCGGAGCCGGTCCGCGGCCTCGAAGACCCGCTCGCTCGACCCGGAGATCGCGACGTCGTAACCGCGGCGGGCGAGCTCGGCGGCCAGCTCGTGGCCGATGCCCGACGAACCACCGCTGACGAGGGCCAGGGGACGGGTACTGGTATCCATGGTCGCGGGGTGCCTCCGGCTCGTGAGCACTAATCCGTGCCTGAACACGGATTAGTGCTCACAGGCCGGAGGCACCCCGCGACCATGCCGGAGGTCGTGCTCCTCATCGGGCTGCAGGCCTGCGGGAAGACCACCTTCTACCGGGAGCGGCTCGCCGCGACCCACGCGCTCGTCTCCAAGGACGCGATGTCGCGCTCGGCGCGCCGCAAGGAGGACCGCCAGCGCCGGGAGCTCGCGGCGCTGCTGGCCGAGGGCCACGACGTGTGCGTCGACAACACCCAGCCCTCGGCGGCCGAGCGGGCCGGGGTCATCGCCGTGGCCCGGGCGCACGGCGCCCGGGTGGTCGGGTACTGGTGGCCGCCCGACCCGGAGCTCTCCCTGCGCCGCAACGCCGCCCGCTCCGAACCCGTGCCCGAGGTCGGCCTGTACGCGGCGCTCGCCCGATGGGAGGAACCCCGTCCCGACGAGGGCTTCGACCGCCTGGTCCGGCGGTGACCGGTCAGTCGTCGTCGCTGATGATGTCCATCGGTGCCGAGGTGGGGGAGCCCCCGTCCTCGCCGCGCTCGTGGTCGGCCGCCAGCCCGGCCGCCACCTCGTCGAGCGAGGAGTAGACCCCCTCGGGCAGCACCGTCAGGGCGTGCAGCACGTCCTCGTCGGCGTCGCCGTGCTCGGTGGCCCGTTCGAGCAGGGTGTTCCGCTGCGCGGGGAACTCGGTGTCGCTCAGGGCCTCACGGGCACGGTCGATGACGCTGGACATGCCCGGTGAGTTGCCGGTGGACGAGGCCGGGCAAACCCGGGGGCCCGGCGGGACGACCTCCGCAGCTCCTGGATTGCCCGGCGGGGGGACGGGCCATCCCCGGGCTCATGGCCACTGAGTTCGACGTCGTCGACCTGTCGCGGTTCCAGTTCGCGACGACGAGCATCTTCCATTTCTTCTTCGTCTCGTTGACCGTCGGACTGGCCTTCCTCATCGCGGTGATGGAGACCTTCGCCTACGTCGACCGCAAGCGCGGGGCCACGGCCACTACGACCGCATGACCAACTTCTTCGGGCACCTCTTCCTCATCAACTTCGCGGTCGGCGTGGTCACCGGGATCGTGCAGGAGTTCCAGTTCGGCATGAACTGGAGCGAGTACTCCCGGTTCGTGGGCAACATCTTCGGGGTGCCGCTCGCCCTCGAGGTGCTCATGGCGTTCTTCCTCGAGAGCACGTTCATCGGGCTGTGGTGGTTCGGCAAGGACCGGCTGCGGCCGTGGATGCGGCTGGGGTCGATCTGGCTCGTCGCGATCGGCACCCAGGTCAGCGCCTTCTGGATCGTCCTGGCGAACGCCTGGATGCACCGCCCGGTCGGGTACCAGATCCTCGACGGGCAGGCGGTGCTCACCGACTTCGGCGCGGTCGTGTTCAACCGGAAGGCCTGGCTGTACTTCGCGCACGTCCAGGGCAGCGCCTGGACGGTCGCCGCGTTCTTCGTGCTCGGGATCTGCGCCTTCCACCTGCTGCGCCGCCGCGACGTCGAGGTGTTCGCCCCCGCCCTGCGGATCGCGCTGGTCTTCGCCGCGGTCGGCACCGTGTTCTCCGCGACCAGCGGGCACACCGAGGCGCAGGCGGCGGTGGTCGACCAGCCGATGAAGTTCGCGGCGATGGAGGCCCAGTGGGAGACCTCGGAGTCGCCCGCGCCGTGGTCGCTGTTCGCGGCGATCAACCAGGGCGCGCGCCGCAACGACGTCAGCGTCGAGATCCCCTACGTCGGGTCGCTGCTGGCCTACAACTCCCTCGAGGGCCGCTACGAGGGCCTGAACCAGATCGACGAGCGGTACCGCCAGCTCTATGGGCCCCGGGACTACGTCCCGCCGGTCGCCTGGGTCTACTGGTCGTTCCGGATCATGGTGGCGATCGGGTCGCTGCTGCTGCTCACGGCCTTCGTCGGGCTGTTCCTGTGGTGGCGGCGGCGGGAGCGGCTCGTCGAGACGCGGTGGTTCCTCCGGGCGCTGGTCTACCTCGTGCCGCTCCCGTGGATCGCGAACTTCACCGGCTGGATCACCACCGAGATGGGCCGTCAGCCGTTCATGGTCCAGGGCCTGCTCACCGTCGACCAGGGCGTCAGCGCCAACTCCGCCGGGGAGGTCCTGGCGGGTCTCGTCGGGCTCTGGGTCGTCTACCTGGCGCTGATCGGCCTGGACGTCTACCTGCTCTCGACGACGGCGCGGGCCGGGGTGAGCGGGCGGCCCGCGGCCGAGCTGCAGGCCGCGCCCGCGCCGGACTACGCGAACGCGACCTACGGCCGGGAGGACTGAGCCGTGGACCTGGTGACCCTGTGGTTCTGGCTGATCGCCGGCACCTTCACCCTCTACTTCTTCCTCGAGGGCTTCGACTTCGGCGTCGACCTGCTGCGCCCGGTCCTGGCGCACACCGAGGCGGAGGAGCGGGCGCTGACCGGCACCATCGGGCCGTTCTGGGACGGCAACGAGGTGTGGGTGCTCGCCGCGGCCGGGGTCATGTTCTCGACGTTCCCGGTCTGGTACGGCGCCCTGTTCTCCGGGATGTACCCGCTGTTCGTGCTCGTCCTGCTGGCTCTGCTGCTGCGCGGGGTGTCCTTCGAGTACCGCAACCAGGTCGACCGGCAGCGCTGGCGCGACACCTGGGACTGGGTGAACTTCGGCGGCAGCCTCGTGCCCTCGTTCCTCTGGGGCGTGATCATGGCCAAGCTCATCGAGGGCCTCGCGCTGGACGGCGAGCGCCGGGTCCTCAGCGGGTTCGGCGACCTGTTCACCCCGTTCTCGGTCGTCGGCGGGATCGCGACGCTGCTGCTGTTCGTGCTGCACGGGGCGAACTTCCTGCTGCTGCGCCTGCACCCCGACTCCGCGCTGCACCGGCGGGCCCGCACCGCCGCGCTGCGGTGGGGGGCGCTCGCGACGATCGCGATCCTCGCGTTCGTGGTCATGGGCTACGTGACCGAGGGACTGTTCGCCGACTTCGGGGTGCTGCCCTGGGTGTTCCCGCTCGCCGCGGCCGCGACGTTGGCGACCATCTGGTTCGCGCTCACCCGCCGGCTCGACCGGCTCGCCTTCGCCATGAGCGGGCTGACGATCGTGTTCTCGACGATCACGATCTTCGTCGCGCTGTACCGCCGCCAGGTCGTGCTGCCCTCCACCCTCGACCCGGCCTTCGACCTCACCCTCGCCGGATCGGCCAGCCGGCCGCTCACCCTCGAGCTCATGACCTGGGTCGGCGCGATCTTCCTGCCGCTGATCATCGGCTACCAGGTCTGGAACTACTACGTGTTCCGCGAGCGCGTCCGCCCCGACGAGGGCAGCCTCGCGAAGGGGTACTGACCGTGGCCCCCGGGCCCACCGCCCGCCTCCTGCGCCTGCCCCCGGTCCGCCGCCTCGCCGTCGCCACTGCGGTGCTCGCCGTGCTGGTGTGGGGGCTGCTGCTCGTGCAGTGGTCGCTGGTCGCCGCCGTGGTCGTCGGGATCGTCGAGGGCCGGACGACCCCAGGCCCGTCTATCGGCCTGCTCGCCGGGGCGCTGGCCGCGTGGGCCGCCCGGGCCGCCGTGGTGGGGCTGCGCGACCTGCTGGCGGCCCGCACGTCCTCCCGCGTGCGGCGCGACGCCCGCCGCGACCTGGCGGTGGCGCTGCTGCGGCGGGGCCCCGAGGGCGTCGACGGTGAGCGCGCCGGGGAGCTGGCCACCACCGCCGGGGAGGGCGTCACCCGGCTTGACGGCGTCGTCGCCCGGTTCGTGCCCGGGGCGGCGACGGCGGCGGTCGTGCCACCCCTGGTGGCGGCGGCCGTGCTCGTGCTCGACCCGGCCGCCGGCGCTCTGCTCCTGCTCGGCGGGTTGCTCGTCCTGGTCTTCCTGTGGCTGGTCGGCACGCGGGCGGCGCAGTCCTCGCGGGAGCAGTGGGAGACCCTCGGCCGGCTGGGCGCGCTGCTGGTCGACACCCTGCGGGTGCTGCCGGTGCTCGTGTCCACCGGACGGGCTCGCGGCAGCGTCCGCTGGCTGGCCGGGATCAGCGAGGGCTACCGCGCCGCGACGATGCGCGTCCTGCGCACGGCGTTCCTCTCCGGGTTCGTGCTGGAGTTCGGCGCGACCCTGTGCACGGCGCTCGTCGCGGTGACCGTCGGGGTCCGGCTGTTCGAGGGGCAGGTGCCGTTCGCGACGGCGCTGCTGGTGCTGCTGCTGACCCCGGAGTTCTTCGCGCCGCTGCGCGCCCTCGGGGCCGACCACCACGCGAGCCTCGAGGGCCGCCCGGCCGCGGAGCGGCTGTTCGCGCTGCTCGACGAGGCCGGACCCGCCCCCGGCGGACGGCCGGTGCCCCCCGGGGTGCCGGCGGTGCGCCTCGCCGGCGTGGTGCTGCGCCGCGAGGGGCGCACCGTCCTCGACGGGCTCGACCTGGACCTCCCGCCGGGCTCGCGCACCGCGCTGGTGGGGCCGAGCGGGGCGGGCAAGACCAGCGCCGTCCGGCTGCTGCTCGGGTTCGGCGACCCGGACGCGGGCGCCGTGCTCGTCGGCGGGGTGCCGCTGACCGAGCTCGACCGGGAGGCGTGGCGCGCCCGTGTCGCGCACGTGCCCGAGCGCCCCTGGCTGCTCCCGGGCACGGTGGCCGAGAACGTGCGGCTCGGCCGGCCCGATGCGACCGACGAGGAGGTCGCGACCGCGCTGCGCCGTGCGAACGCGTGGGCCTTCGTCGTGGGGCTGCCGCGGGGCGTCGACACCCCGCTCGGCGAGGACGCGGCCCGCCTGTCGGGCGGGGAGCGCCTGCGGCTCGCGCTGGCCCGCGCGTTCGTCAAGGACGCGGCCCTGGTGGTGCTCGACGAGCCGACGTCCCAGCTCGACGCGGCCGGCGAGGTCGAGGTGCTCGGCGCCGTCGACGAGCTCGCCCGCGGCCGCACCCTGCTCACCGTCACCCACCGCGAGGCGCCGCTCGCCCTGCACGACCGGGTCGTGGAGATCGCGGCGCCCGACCGGGTGGCGGCGTGACCGCGCCGCTGCTCGGTGTCCTGCGCCTGGTGCCGCGCGGGCGGGCCGCGCTGGGCGTGGTGCTCGGGGCGCTGGTGATCCTCTGCGGGGCCGCGCTGCTCGCCGTCTCCGGCGCGCTGATCACCGGGGCCGCGCAGCGCCCGGAGACGCTCCTCGTGCTGCTGCCCCTCATCACCGCCGTACGACTGTTCGGGGTCGCCCGGCCCGTGCTGCGCTACGCCGAGCGCCTGGTGACCCACGACCTCACGTTGCGCCTCGTCGGGCGGCTGCGCGCCGGGCTGCTCGCCACGCTCGTCCCGCTCGCCCCGGCCGCGCTCACCGGGGCCCGGGGCGGGGACCTGCTCGCCCGGGTCCGCGCGGACGTCGACGAGCTGCAGGGCGTGGTCGTCCGCCTCGTCGCGCCCGCCGTCGTCGCCGGGCTGGCGGGCACCGTCGCCGTGGCGCTCACCGCGCTGGTCTCGCCGCCGCTCGCCGGGGTGCTGGGCGTGCTGCTCGTCGTGCTCGGGGTCGTCGTTCCCGTCGCCGCCCGCCGCGCCGGCCGGAGCGGCGCGACCGCCGCGGCCGCCGCCGACGCCTCGCACGGCGCCGACGTGCTCGACCTCGTCCGCGGGCTCGCCGACCACGCCACCGGCGACGGCGGCGCCACCGCCCTGCGCCTCCTCGACGCGAGCCTCGACGACCAGGCCCGCGCCGAGCGCTCCGAGGCCCGGCTCACCGCGGTGACGACGGCACTGCGCGAGGGCGTCCCCGCGCTCGGTCTGCTGGCGGCGCTCTGGCTGGTTGGCCGGGATGTCGCGGCGGGTACCACCGCCCCGCTCCTGCTCGCCGCGGCCGCCCTGGGGGTGCTGGGCGCGTTCGAGGCCGTCGGCGGGCTGGGCGCGGCATACGCCGCGGCCGACGGCGTCCGCGCCGCCGCGGGCCGGGTCGCCGAGCTCGGGGCGCGGCGTCCTGCCGTCACCGACCCGCCGTCCCCGCGTTCCCGACCGGACGACCCCGCCCTCCGGTTCCGCGCGGTCACCCTCACCTACCTCGGCGCGGGCACGGCCGCGCTCGGCGGGCTCGACCTCGACGTCGGCGCCGGGGAGAAGGTCGCCCTGACGGGACCGAGCGGCGTCGGCAAGAGCAGCGTGCTCGCCCTGGCCCTGCGTGCCCGCGACCCCGACGTCGGGACCGTCACCCTCGGCGGGGTCGACCTGCGCGAGCTCTCCCTCGCCGAGGTGCGGGCGGCGTCGGCGTGGGTGCCGCAGGCACCCACGCTGCTCGGGAGCAGCCTCGCGGCGAACCTGCGCCTGGGCCGCCCCGACGCCACCGACGCCGAGCTGGTCGAGGTGCTGCACACCGTCGGGCTCGACGCCCTCCTCGACGCCCCCGGGCTCGACGGGTGGGTCGGCGAGGGCGGCTCCCGGCTGTCGGCCGGCGAGCGCGCCCGGGTCGGCCTCGCCCGCGCCCTCCTCGCCCCGGCGCCCGTGCTACTGCTCGACGAACCGACCGCGCACCTCGACGGGCCGCTCGCGGCCCGCCTCCTCGACCACCTCGCCGGCCTGGACCGCGGCGTGCTGCTGGTCACCCATCGTCCCGACGCGCTCGACGGGCGGTGGCGGACGGTCTCCCTCACGGCCTGAGCGGGCGGGCGAGCCGGGCGTGGTCAGGCCCCGGCGGGCTCGAGCAGGAACAGCGGGACCTCGCGGCCGGCCGCGGAGGCCTGCTCGCGCAGACCCGCGAAGAACGGGTAGAGCTCGTCGGCGTAGGCGAGCCAGCTCTCCCGCTCGTCGCCCTCGGCGACGCGGGCGGTCCGGAGCGATCGGTCGGCGCCGTCCTGCAGCTGCACCGTCGGGTTCGTCGTCAGGTTGTGGAACCAGCCCGGCTGGCGGGCCTGGCCACCGGCGGCGGCACCGATCGCGTAGACCCCGTCGCGCTCGATGCGCATCAGGGCGACCTTGCGGAGCTTGCCCGAGCGCGCCCCGCGCATCGTCACCACGACCACGGGTTCGCCCTGCATCGTGGCGCCCTCGCGGCCGTCGGTGCGTTCGTAGAGCTCGACCTGGTCGCGGGTCGTCGGATCGGAGCTGGGGACGTACTCGCCGTCGAGCAGGGTGCCGGTCATGTCGTTCGCTTCCTTCCAGCAGGGGGGTGTCGGTGTCGAGGGGTCGAGCCGATCTCAGAGGGCGATGACCGTCTTGCCGACGCTCCGGCCGGACTCGACGAGCGTGTGCGCGGTCCGCATGGTCGCGGCGGTCAGGCCCTCGAGGGTGGTCGTCACGATCGGCCGCAGGCGGCCGGCGGCCACGTCGTCCGCCGCCCGGGCGAGGATCCGGCCCTGGCTGCCGGCGTCGCCGGCGAGGATCCGGCTGAAGACCATCTCGGCGTGCAGCGACAGCGACTTCCCGACGATCGCGCCCAGGGCCATCGGCCCGGGGTCGTCGATGAAGGCCAGGTGACCGAAGGGTCGCAGCACCTCGACGATCGACGCCAGGTTGCCGCCGGTGCCCGAGGTGGAGAACACGAGGTCGACGGCGTCGATCCCGGCCGCGCGCAGCTGCGGGGCCAGGTCGGCGTGGTGGTCGACGACCAGGTCGGCCCCCATCGCCGTGGCCCACTCCCGCGACTCGGGCCGCGAGGCGGTGCCGACCACGAAGGCGGACGTCCGCTTCAGCAGCTGTGTGGCCATCGAACCCACCCCGCCGGCCGCGCCGACGACGAGGACGCGTCCGACGCCGGCCGGCAGGGTGTCCTGGTCGCGGAAGACCGCCTCCCAGGCGGTGAGGACGCCGATGGGCAGGGACGCGGCGTCGGCGAACGTGAGCCCGTCGGGGATCGTGGCGACGACCCGGTGGTCGACCGCGACGCGCTCGGCCCAGCTCCCGTCCCGCGTGACGTCCCCGGTACCCATCACCCGGTCGCCGATCGCGAACCCGGCGGACGCGGAGCCGGTCGCGAGGACCACGCCGGCGAACTCCCAGCCGAGGACGACCCGGCCGCCGGGCTCGGCGCTGCGGGTCCTCCGGATCGCGGCCTCGCCCGGGTGATGCCGACCGCGCGGACCTCGACCAGCAGGTCACCGTCACGGAGCTGCGGTTCGGCGACCTCGACCAGGTCGACGGCGAAGGCGTCGAGCGTGTGCGCCTCCTCGTAGGCGAGTGCTCTCACGACGGGCCTGCCCCTCGGCTGCAGTAATGATGACGGGTGACATCACAAGCCCGCGCTCCGGGAGCTGTCAAGGGTGTGGCGGACCTTTTGATGGTGAGCGTCATCGAAAACGGCTAGAGTTCGCGTCAGGACGGGTCTCCGGCCGGGAGGGTGGGCGACGTGCCTCGCATCACGCAGGAACAGAAGCGGCTCAACCGCGAGAAGATCGTCACCGCGGCGGGCGAGGGCTTCCGGCAGCGCGGCATCGACGGCGTCGGCATCGAGGCGCTGATGAAGGCGGCCGGCATGACCCACGGCGGCTTCTACAACCACTTCGCCTCGAAGGACGCCCTCGCCCTCGAGGTCCTCCACCAGGGCTTCACCGACTCGCTGGCGACGCTCGACGCCATCCGCGGGGCGCACCCCGGCTCGGCGCGCGCCGCCCTGCACGCGATGGTCGACCAGTACGTCGACGCCGGGCACCGCGACCACCCCGAGGCCGGGTGCCCTTCGGCGGCCCTCGTCGCCGACGCCGGCCGCCACGGGGTCGCCGCCCAGGCCGAGTACCGCCGGGGACTCGACGGCTACTTCGACGCCATCGCCGAGATGCTGGTCGACTGCGGCCGCGAGTCGGGCACCGAGCTCGCCCCGGCCGAGGCACGGGAGCGTGCCGTGGCGCTGTTCAGCCAGATGGTCGGAGCGCTGCTGCTCTCCCGCGCCATCGCCGACACCGCGCCGGAGCTGTCGGACGAGGTCCTGGAGGCGAACCGGAGACGGCTCGGGGCCGTGTGACCGCGTGCCCGGGCCGGTGGATGGTGCCCCCGGCAGGATTCGAACCTGCGCCACCGCCTCCGGAGGGCGGTGCTCTATCCCCTGAGCTACGGGGGCGGTACCGGGGACGAGCCTAGCCCATGCCCGCCACCGGGATCGTCAGGAGGGGTGATCGCCGCCGGTCAGCCGGTCGACCTCCCTGAGCAGGTCTGAGACCTGCCGGACGACGCTGAACCTCTCCCGCGCGTAGGCGGCCGCCCCCGGGCCCCTCGCCTGCTTCCAGCCCTCGTCGAGCGCCCGGTCGATCGCGGCGACGAGCGAGTCGGCGAGCGCGGCGTGGTCGTCGGTCTCGGGCACGAGCACGCCGACCTCGTCGGTGACGAAGTCGCGCGGGCCGCCCGAGTCGGCGCCGATCACGGGGGTGCCGCAGGCCATGCACTCGAGGAACACCAGGCCGAACGGCTCGCGGTAGGACGGGAAGACGCCGACGTCGGCGACCGCGAAGATCGTCGCGAGCTCCTCCTGCTGGCGCGGGCCGAGGAAGTAGGTGCGCTCGAGGTCGAGTTCGGCGGCGAGGGCGTGCATCGCGCGCTGCTGCTCGAGCGGCCCCGACCCGGCGACGAGCGTGACGATGCGGCGGTCCTCCTTCTCGTACACCGCGGCCGCGCGGAGCAGGGTGTCGAGGCGCTTCCAGTCGGCGAACTTGCCGCAGAAGGCGACGACCGCGTCGATCCCTCCCTCCGGGGTCACGGGCACGCCCTCGCCGTCGGGCGGCATCGTCGTGAAGCCCCGCAGGACCGACTCGCGGTCCGCGTACAGCTCGGGGGCCTCCTGGAAGACGCGGTCGTTGTAGCCGTTGTGCGAGAGCACGACGCGGTCGCGCGGGAACTCGGGGAAGACCGCCTCGAGGGCGTCGATCTGCTCGCTGGAGATGGAGGCGACGACGTCGACGCCGTGGTCGGGGTCGGCGTAGTCGAAGATCTTCTCTTCCTGCATGAACGGCAGGAAGCGGTAGGGGAACTCGTCCTGGTCGTCGCCGGCCTGCTCGCGCGCGAACATCTTGAGCTCGGTGCCGTGGGCGAACGCGAGCAGCGGCATGCGCGGCAGGCCCCGGTCGACGCGCGCCCGGATGACGTCGCGCATCACCACGGTGTTCATGAAGGCGTGGTGGGCGATCGCGAGGGTGAAGGTGTCGCCGGTCGACTCCTCGACCTCGTCGATGAACGCCGTGACCTCGCGGGTGAGCCGGGCGCGGTAGGCGTCGACCTCGTCGGGGTCCATGGCGTGCCAGCGGTAGCTCGAGACGGGGGAGATCGACTCGCAGATGGGGATGTCGTGGTCGAGCTCGAACACCCGCACGTCGTCGGAGCGGAACCGCTGGGTCCGCGACGGGAACATCGAGTAGCAGCGCACGCCCTCGAGGTCGTTGTACGCGCGGTGGTGGGCCTCGTGGAGGATCCCCGAGCCGGGGGCGAACTCCCCGTTCCGCTGCCAGTTGTTGGTGCCGAGCTGGAAGATCAACCGGTCGCCCATGGCGTGATCCTAGGGCCGCCGACCTCGGGCGACCCCCGCTACGTCGACGCGCGCTCCCGGCTGGCGCCGTGCTGGGTCACCCGTCCCGACGAGCCGCCGTACCAGTCCACGCAGAACACGGTGGCGTCGTCGCGGAGGTTGCCGCCGCACACCCGCAGGACGGCCGCGCCGAGCGCGTGCACGACCTCGCGGGGGTGCAGGTGCGCGGTGTCCCGGAGCGTCCGGTGAACGTCCAGCTCGGCCGCGTGGCGCTCGAGCATGCCGTCGGTGACGAACACGATGCGGTCGCCGGGCTCGAGCGCGAGCGGCTGCACCTCGAACGTCCGGCCGGGCTCGAGGCCGAAGGGCCGGTCGATCCCGAGCTCGATCTCCTCGACCCGGCCGTCGCGCAGGCGCAGCGGGTTGGGGTGACCCGCGTTGACGATCTCCGCGGTCCGGTGGTCGAGGTCGATCCGGACGACCTGCCCCGTGACGAACGCGCCGGCCGACGAGTACTCGGCGAGCTGGTCGTTCGCGGTGACGACCTGCGAGTGCAGGTCCTGCCCGCGCCGCCGCGCGTTGCGCAGGGCGCCGACGAGGACCGTGGCCAGCATCGCCGCCTCGACGTCGTGGCCGGTGGCGTCGGTGATCGACAGGTGCAGGGTGCCGCGGTCGAGCGCGTAGTCGAAGGTGTCGCCGCCGACCGTGCTGGCGGGCTCGAGCCAGCCGGCGAAGGTGAACTGCCCCGCCTCGCAGGTGAACGCGGGCGGCAGGAGCCGCCGCTGGATCTCGGCGGAGAGCGACAGCGCCGTGGTGCGCTGGCCCCACTCGAAGAGGTCGGTGTAGCGCCGGTTCACGACGACGACGTGGCCGAGCAGGTGTCCGACGGCTGCGATGTCGTCGATCTGCTCGGGGGTCGGGGGCGCGGTCAGGACGAGGTCCATGGCGCCGATGACGTCGCCGCGGACGGTGACGGGCGCGGTCACCCGGGTCCCGCCGTCGTCGAGCTCGTGCACCGCCACCTGCTGGCGGCGCAGCACCTCCTCGTACAGGGTGCCCGCCACCGACACCGACTCGGCGGTCTCGGTGCCCTGCGTCCGCCCACCCGTCCCGTTCCGCGTGCGTCCGAGCCGGACGAGGCCGCGCCCGCTGTAGTCGGCGATGAGGAGGTCGACGTCGCGCGCCCCCAGCCTCGCGGCGAGCTCGTCGGCGGCCACGTCGATCGCGTCGACCGGCGAGACCGCCTCGACCCGCTCGAGCAGCGCCGACAGCTCCGAGGCCCGCAGGTCCGTGTCCGGCATGGGGGTGAGCATAGAGATCGCCCGCTCACGGCCGGTCACGGCGAGCCGCAGGGCGGTACTACGGTCGCGTGATGGCGGCGTCCCGGTGAGCGCACGGTTCGAGGAGCTCGACTGGCGACCGACGGCCATGGGGGAGCTCGTGCTGCGCCGCCGGCGGACCCCGTCGTCCGACGTGGACGTCTACGAGGTGAAGCTCGGCGACGAGTTCCTGATGTCGAGCATGTTCACCGTCGCCGAGGTGGAGATGGCCCGCCTCGCGCTGCGGGAGGTGTCGGGCACCGACCTCGACGTGCTCGTGGGCGGGCTCGGGCTCGGCTACACGGCGCGGACGGTCCTCGAGGACCCGCGCGTGGGCCGCCTCACCGTGGTCGAGGCGCTCGCCGAGGTGATCGACTGGCACCGGCGGGGCCTCGTGCCGGCCTCGACCTCGGAGTCCTCCGACGGGCGGTGCACGCTGCACCACGGCGACCTCTTCGCGATGCTCCGGGCCGACGACCCGTTCGGCGGCCGCCGCTTCGACGCCTTCGTCGTCGACATCGACCACTCGCCGCGGCACGTCCTCGCGCCCGGCCACGCCGACTTCTACACCCCGTCCGGGACGGCTCGGCTCGCCGCGCACCTGAGCCCGGGCGGGGTGTTCGCGCTGTGGTCGAACGACCCGCCCGACGAGGCGTACACCGCGGTCCTGGCGGAGGTATTCGCCACCGCCGTGGCCGAGGTCGTCCGCTTCCCCAACCCGCTGCAGGGCCGCGAGGCGACCAACACGGTCTACGTCGCGACGACGCCGGGCTAGGTCGCCGGGAGGGGGGCCGCGCCGCGGGCGGCGAGCAGCTGGGTCATCGTCGTCACCTCGGCCGTCTGGGACGTCGTCATCGAGCGGGCCAGGGCCGTCACCACGGGGACCTGCCCCTGCGCGGCCTCGGTCTGCATCATCGACACCCCGCCCTGGTGGTGGCGGAGCATGAGCTGCAGGAAGGCGACGTCGAGGGCCTGGCCCGACGAGGCCCGGAACCGCTGGAGATCGGCCTCGGAGGCCATCCCCGGCATCGTCGTCATGGGCATCCCCATCCAGCCCATGAACTGCCCGGGAGCCGTCTCGGTGGGCTGCTGCCAGAGCTGCAGCCAGCCCTGCATCATCCCGAGCTGCTGGGTCTGCGAGGACTCGATGTCGAACGCGAGCTGGCGCAGCGCCGGGTCGGTGGTGTTCGACCGCTCCCACACCGCCATCTGGATCGCCTGGCGGTGGTGCACGCTCATGTCCTGCAGGAACCCGACGTCGATCGCGCCGGCCGGCGGCCCGTACGACGGGGCCGTGCGCTGCCCGACGAGCGCGCCGGCGAGACCGCCGACCAGCAGCAGGATCAGCACGGCCACCGCGGCGACGACGACCTTCGCCCAGCCGTGGGAGGCCGACCACCAGCCGCCGCCCCCGTCGTCGTGGTCGTCCTCGACGTCCGGGGGCTCGGGCGGGGAGGTCACCGACGACGCGGTCACCCGGCACCGCCCGTGGCGCCGGCGCCCGACGTCCCCTGGTAGTCCATCGGCAGCGCGTTCGGGGGGTAGGGCGGCGGGTCGAACCGCGGCGGGTCGGCCGGGTCGAAGGCGCCCGCGCCGAGGGCGTCGCAGCTGGCGCCGACCTCGGGGAAGACGCCGAAGGGGTTGCCCTTGAGCGAGGTGACGAACTGGTCGAGCCGCGGGTCGGTGGGGTCGGTCAGCTTGAGCTGGTGGCCCCACGACTGCAGCGAGATCGGCTGGTCGAGCCCCGGGTACGGCGAGATCATCATCTGGTTCTGGCCGCTGACCTTGGCGGTCAGGGTGTCGAGCGCGGCCCCGGAGACGCGGGCCGGGTCGTAGGCGATCCAGACGGCCCCGTGCTCGAGCGCGTGCACCATGTTCTCGTTGCGGACCGGCTGCGGGTAGACCTGCCCGTTGCACGCCGCCCAGTAGCCGTCGTGCGGCCCGCCGAACGGGGGCAGCCGGTCGTAGGCCACCCGCTGCTCGGGGAGCACGTGGTGCTGGCCCTCGTAGGCCGCGGTGACGATCCCCGGGATCGCGAGCGACGGATCGCGGTTGTCCTCGCTGGGACGCCACGGGCTGATCTGGGACGACCGGTCGAACAGGAAGAAGCCGATCCCGCCGACCAGGGCGAGGATCACGACGAGCGACCCGATCAGCAGCCAGGGCACCTGACGGTTCTTCGGGGCCGCCCGGCCCGCCGAGGTGGTCCGCTTCCGTGCACCGGCCACGGGGTTCTTGCCCCGTTGCGGAGGACGGGCGCCCTTGCCACGCTGGGATGTCCCGGTGGAGCGTCCACTCGCCATGGCCCGATTCTAGGGATGAGCTGTGTGTGAGGTCCGCCTACCCGGGGTGATCGCGAACCACCTCGTCCCGGGTGTCGGTGGTGCTCCCTAGACTCGGATGACGTGACCCCCGCTGCGCTCGCCGACCTGCTGCACGCCGTCGCCGTCGACGTGCTCACCGAGCGCGGGCTCGACACGTCGTCGCTGCCCGACGAGGTCACGGTCGAGCGGCCCCGCAACCCCGAGCACGGCGACTACGCCACCAACCTCGCGATGCGCAGCGCCAAGAAGGCGGGCGTGAAGCCGGCCGACCTCGCGGGCTGGCTGGCGACGGCGCTGGAGACCACGCCGAGCATCCGCACCGCCGAGGTCGCGGGTCCCGGATTCCTCAACCTGCGCCTCGCCGCCGACGCCCAGGCCGGGATCGTCAGCGAGATCCTGGAGAAGGGCGCCGCCTACGGGCACACCGACGCCTTCACCGGGCTCGCCGTGAACCTCGAGTTCGTCTCCGCGAACCCCACGGGCCCGATCCACCTCGGGGGCACGCGGTGGGCCGCGGTGGGCGACGCGCTCGGGCGCGTGCTCGAGGCGCAGGGCGCGGCGGTGACGCGGGAGTACTACGTCAACGACGCCGGCGCGCAGATCGACCGGTTCGCCGAGTCGCTGATCGCCGCCGCCGAGGGCCGCCCGGTCCCCGAGAACGGCTACGGCGGCGCGTACGTGGCGGAGGTGGCCGCGAAGGTCGTCGGGACGGAGCCCGGCCTGCTCGAGCAGCCGGAGGCCGAGAAGCTCGCCGCGTTCAAGCGGATCGGCGTCGAGGTGATGCTCGACGAGATGCGGAGCTCGCTCGAGTCGTTCGGCACGCACTTCGACGTCTGGTCCTCCGAGCAGGCCCTGCACAGCTCGGGCGCGGTCGAGTCGTCGGTGCAGAAGCTCAAGGACGACGACGCGCTGTACTTCGCCGAGGGCGCCTGGTGGCTGCGCTCCACCGACCACGGCGACGACAAGGACCGCGTCGTCATCAAGTCCGACGGGCGCCCCGCCTACATCGCGGGCGACATCGCCTACTACCGCGACAAGCGGTCCCGGGGCGCCGACCTCGCGATCTACATGCTCGGCGCCGACCACCACGGCTACATCCACCGGCTCAAGGCGGTCGCGGCCGCGTTCGGCGACTCGCCCGACACGGTCGAGGTGCTCATCGGCCAGCTGGTCAACCTGATCCGCGACGGCGAGCCCGTGAAGATGTCCAAGCGCGCGGGCACGATCATCACGCTCGAGGACCTCGTCGACGCCGTGGGCGTCGACGCCGCGCGCTACACGCTGACCCGCTCGAGCGTCGACCAGGTGCTCGACATCGACCTCGACCTGATCAGCCGGCGCACCAACGAGAACCCCGTGTTCTACGTGCAGTACGCCCACGCCCGGCTCTCGGCGCTGGCCCGCAACGGCGCCGACCTGGGGGTCTCCGCCGCCGACCCCGATCTCGCGCTGCTCACCGAGCCCCGCGAGGGCGACCTGATCCGCACGCTCGGCGAGTACCCGCGGGTGCTCACCTCGGCGGCGCAGCTGCGCGAGCCGCACCGCGTCGCCCGGTACCTCGAGGACCTCGCCGGCACCTACCACCGCTTCTACGACACCTGCCGGGTGCTGCCCCAGGGCGACGAGGCCCCGGGTCCCCTCCACACGGCGCGCCTCGCCCTCTGCGACGCCACCCGCACGGTCCTCGCCTCGGGCCTCGGCCTGCTCGGTGTCTCCGCCCCGGAACGGATGTAGACCCATGACCCGCGCCCACCCCGCCGGGCCCCGGCACTCCGACGTCCTGCCCGCCCACGAGGCGGCCGGGCCCGTCCCCGTCGGCAGCACCGAGCTCGACGCGCTGCCCGCCGCCGTGTGGCCCCGCCACGCCGCCCGGCACGACGACGGCGTCGTCCGGCTCGCCGGGATCGACGTCCGCGAGCTCGCCGAACGGCACGGCACGCCCCTGTTCGTCGTCGACGAGGCCGACTTCCGGTCCCGCTGCCGCGACCACGCCGAGGCCTTCGGCGACCCCGCGCTCGTCCACTACGCCTCGAAGGCGTTCCTGTGCACCGAGGTGGCCCGCTGGGTCGCCGACGAGGGCCTCGGGCTCGACGTGTGCAGCGAGGGCGAGCTCGCCACCGCCGTGCGCGCCGGCTTCCCGGGCGGGCGCATCGCGATGCACGGCAACAACAAGTCGGTCGCCGAGCTGTCGGCGGCCCTCGACGCGGGCGTCGGCAAGATCGTGGTCGACTCGTTCGCCGAGATCGCGCGCCTGGACGACCTCGCGCGTCGTCGGGACGTCACCGCCGACGTGATGGTCCGCGTGACCGTGGGGGTCGAGGCGCACACCCACGAGTTCATCGCCACGGCGCACGAGGACCAGAAGTTCGGGTTCTCCCTCGCGGGCGGCGACGCGGCCGAGGCCGTCCGGCGGGTGCTGAAGTCGCGCGGGCTGCGCCTGGTCGGCCTGCACTCCCACATCGGCTCCCAGATCTTCGACTCCGGCGGCTTCGAGCTGGCCGCGCGCCGGGTGGTGGGCCTGCTCGCCGAGGTGCGCGCCGAGCACGGCGACCTCGCCGAGACCGCGAGCGGCCTGATCGACCTCGGCGGCGGGATGGGCATCGCCTACACCGCCGCCGACCAGCCCCGCTCGGCCTCCTGGCTCGCCGGGGAGCTGCACGCGATCGTGCGCCGCGAGTGCGAGCGGGCCGGCATCCCGGTGCCGCGGATCGCCGTCGAGCCCGGGCGGGCCATCGCCGGGCCCGGCACGGTCACGCTCTACACCGTGGGCACGATCAAGGACGTCGAGCTCGGCGGGGGAGCGCGGCGCCGCTACGTCAGCGTCGACGGCGGGATGAGCGACAACATCCGCACGGCGCTCTACGACGCGGCCTACGACTGCCGGCTCGTGTCCCGCTCCGCGGAGGGGTCGCCGGGCGCCACCGACCCGGGCGGCGACCGCCCCACCCTGTGCCGCGTGGTCGGCAAGCACTGCGAGTCGGGCGACGTGGTGGTCCGCGACTGCTGGCTGCCGGCCGACCTCGCCCCGGGCGACCTGCTGGCGGTCGGCGCCACGGGCGCCTACTGCTACGCGATGGCCAGCGCGTACAACAAGGTCCCCCGACCCGCGGTGGTCGCCGTGCGCGACGGCGTCGACCGCACGATGCTGCGCCGCGAGACCCTCGACGACCTGGCGCGCCTGGAGGTGCTGTGAGCAGCCCGATCAGAGTGGCCCTGCTCGGCTGCGGGGTGGTCGGCTCCCAGGTGGTGCGCCTGCTCTCCGACCAGGCCGACGAGCTCGCCGCCCGCGTCGGCGCCCCGCTGGAGCTGGCCGGCATCGCCGTCCGCCGCCCGCAGCGCCACCCCGAGGTCCCCGCCGAGCTGCTGACCACCGACGCGTCCGCGCTGGTGGCACGGCCCGACGTCGACGTCGTCGTCGAGCTCATGGGCGGCATCGACCCGGCGCGTGAGCTGCTGCTCGACGCGCTGAAGAACGGCCGCTCGGTGGTGAGCGCGAACAAGGCGCTGCTGGCCGAGGAGGGCGAGGCGCTGGCGAACGCGGCGCGCGAGTCGGGCGCCGACCTCTACTACGAGGCCTCCGTCGCGGGCGCGATCCCGCTGCTGCGGCCCATCCAGCAGTCCCTGGCCGGCGACCGCATCCGCCGGGTCGCGGGCATCGTCAACGGCACCACCAACTTCATCCTCTCGGCGATGGAGTCCACCGGCGCGGGCTACGCCGACGCGCTCGAGGAGGCCGGCCGGCTGGGCTACGCCGAGGCCGACCCCACGGCCGACGTCGACGGCTACGACGCCGCCTCCAAGGCCGCGATCCTCGCGAGCCTCGCCTTCCACACCCGGGTGACCGCCGCCGACGTCTACCGCGAGGGCATCCGCGACGTCACGGCCACCGACATCGCCTCGGCGCGGGCGCTGGGCTGCAGCGTGAAGCTGCTGGCGATCTGCGAGCAGGTCGAGTCGCCCTCGGGCTCCTCGGTGTCGGCCCGGGTCTACCCGGCGATGATCCCGAAGGCCCACCCCCTGGCGTCGGTGTCGGGCGCGTTCAACGCCGTGTTCGTCGAGGCCGACGCCGCCGGGCCGCTGATGTTCTACGGCCAGGGCGCGGGCGGGCCCCAGACGGCGAGCGCGGTGCTCGGCGACCTCGTCGCCGCGGCCCGCAACAAGGTCATCGGCGGCCGCGGCCCACGCGACTCGGCCTACGCCCACCTGCCGATCCAGCCTATGGGCGACGTCCGCACCCGCTACCACGTCAACGTCGACGTCCACGACCGCGCGGGCGTGCTCGCTGCCGTGGCCACGGTGTTCGCCGAGCACGACGTCTCGATCGCGACGGTGAAGCAGGAGGGCGGTCGGACCTCGGGTCGGGCCGACGGCGGGGATGACGAGGGTCACGGCGCCGCGACGGGCACGGACGCCACACTGGTCGTCGTGACCCACGAGGCCTCCGACGCGGCCCTGCGGGCCACCGTGGAGGCCCTCACGGGACTCGAGGCCGTCCGCGGTGTCGCCAGCATCCTGCGCGTCGAGGACCTCGGCCGCCCCGTGAGCGCCCTCGGAGGAGTCCAGTGACTGCCGGTCGGTCGGTCGTCCCGCGCGTCGAGTGGCCCGGGATCATCCGCGCCTACCGCGACCGGATGCCGCACGTGAAGGACGACTGGGACGTCGTCACCCTGCGCGAGGGCGGGACGCCGCTCCTGCCGGCGCCGCACCTCTCGGCGCTCACCGGGTGCGAGGTCCACCTCAAGATCGAGGGCGCGAACCCGACGGGCTCGTTCAAGGACCGCGGCATGACCGTGGCGATGACCGAGGCCGCCGCGAGCGGGGCGAAGGCCGTCATCTGCGCCTCCACCGGCAACACCTCCGCGTCCGCGGCGGCCTACTCGGCGCGCACCGAGATGACCTGCGCGGTCCTCGTCCCGCGCGGCAAGATCGCGCTGGGCAAGCTGGCGCAGGCCACCGCGCACGGCGCGCTCATCCTGCAGCTCGACGGCAACTTCGACGCCTGCCTCGAGCTCGCCCGCAAGGCCGCCGAGGAGTACCCCATCGCGCTGGTCAACAGCGTGAACCCGGCGCGCATCGAGGGCCAGAAGACCGGCGCGTTCGAGATCTGCGACCAGCTCGACCGGGCGCCCGACCTGCACGTGCTCCCGGTCGGCAACGCCGGCAACATCACCGCCTACTGGCGCGGCTACACCGAGTACCACCGCGACGGCGTCGTCGACACGACGCCGGAGATGCACGGCGTGCAGGCGGCGGGCGCGGCCCCGCTGGTCTCCGGCGCCCCGGTGGCCCAGCCCGAGACCCTCGCGACCGCCATCCGCATCGGCTCGCCGGCCTCCTGGAGCGGCGCGATCGCCGCCCGCGACGAGTCCGGGGGCCGCATCACGGCCGTCGACGACGACGCGATCCTCGACGCCTACCGGCTGCTGGCCTCGCGCGAGGGCGTCTTCGTCGAGCCCGCGTCCGCGGCGTCCGTGGCGGGCCTGCTCGCGCGG
Source organism: Actinomycetospora atypica (assembly GCF_042653685.1). Lineage (NCBI taxonomy): Bacteria > Bacillati > Actinomycetota > Actinomycetes > Pseudonocardiales > Pseudonocardiaceae > Actinomycetospora > Actinomycetospora atypica. The sequence continues at coordinate 100,770 of NZ_JBHSIV010000003.1, forward strand.
GCCGCGGCGGGGGAGCTCACCGCGGGCAGCCTCGTCGTCTGCACCGTCACCGGGCACGGCCTGAAGGACCCGGGCACCGCCCTGGCCGACGTGCCGGAGCCCGTCGTCGTGCCCGAGCGGGTCGACGCGGTGGCCGACGCCCTCGGCCTCGCGTGATGCGGCCCGAGAGGGCCGCGGGGGCCACCGCGCAGGTCCGCGTGCCCGCCACCTCGGCCAACCTCGGTCCGGGGTTCGACTCGCTGGGGCTCGCGCTCGCGGTGCACGACCACGTGCGCCTCACCGAGCTCGACGGCGGGCCCAGCGTGGTCGACGTCCAGGGCGAGGGCGCCGGCCGGGTGCCGCGCGACGAGCGCCACCTGGTGCTGCGGGCCGCGTGCGCCACCTACGAGCTCGCCGGCGTCGACCGTCCGCCCCTGCACCTGGCCTGCGACAACACGATCCCGCACAGCCGGGGCCTCGGGTCCTCGGCGTCCGCGGCCGTCGCGGGCATCGTCGCCGCCTGCGCGCTGCTCGGCCCGGGGAAGGCCCCCGACGAGGCCGCGGTGCTCGACCTCGCCGCCCGCTTCGACGGCCACGCCGACAACGTCGCCGCGTGCCTGCTCGGCGGCCTCGTGGTCACGTGGTGCACCGAGGGGTCCTACCGCGCCGCCCACCTCGAGCCCGACCCGGCCGTGGTCCCCGTCGTGTTCGTCTCCGAGCACTCCAGCTCCACCGAGGCCACCCGCGGCCTGCTGCCCGACCGGGTGCCCCACGGCGACGCCGCGTTCACGGCGTCGCGCGCGGCGCTCGTCGTGCACGCCCTCACCCGGGCCCCCGGCCTGCTGCTGCCCGCCACCGAGGACCGGCTCCACCAGCCCTACCGCCGGCCCGCCTACCCCGCCACCGGCCGGCTCGTCGACGCGCTGCGCGAGGCCGGGATCGCGGCGGTGGTCTCCGGGGCCGGTCCCACGGTGCTGGCGCTGACCACGGGCGACCCGCTGCCCGACGACCTCCCCACCAGCGGTTTCGAGACACTGCAGGTCCCGATCGACACCGACGGCGCCGTCGTCACGGTCTGAGCGGGTCCGGCTCGCACGGAACCACCCTGTTGTTGCCCGCGTGTCCTCGTGGGTCTACTCTCGGCACCGACAGCGACCAGCGTGTGTTCCGCGCCGGTGCCACGTACCCGGGTTCCCCGGGACGGTCTTCCCCCCGCTCCGCTCGGAGCGCTCCCACGTGGGTCGTTGGCTCCTCCATATCGGCAACGTGCCGTGGTCTCGGGACGCCGTTCTTCCCCCAGTCCTCCCGCGTCGGCGGAGACGTTGCCGTGCTCCCGCGCGCGTAACCAGGCGCGCGGACACGTCCGCTGGCCCGGGCACGAGGCTCCCGGCCGGTCAGGAAGGACCTGCGTGACCGAATCCGACGTCATCACCCCGGACGCCGCCCCCGCCAGCTCCGAGCGTCGCCGTCGCGGTGGCGTGTCCGGGATGGTGCTCGCCGAGCTGCGCGAGCTCGCCGTGACGCTGGGCGTCACCGACACCACCGGCATGCGTCGTGGTGACCTCATCAACGAGATCAAGAAGCGCCAGACCGAGGTCGGCGCCGGCGCGGCCCAGCTGCCGCTGGGCGACTCGGCCGCGGCCGACGACGCCGCGGCCACCGCCGAGGCGGCGCCGACCGACACGGCGCCCGACACGGCGCCCGCCGGGTCCGCGCCCGCCGACACGGCTCCGGCCGACTCCGCGCCCGCCGAGGCCGCACCCGTCGAGGCTTCACCCTCCGAGGCCGCCGCCGACGAGAAGCCCGCCCGCCGCCGGGCCAGCCGCCGCCGCGCGACCACGCCCGAGGACACCACTCCCGGGGACACCGCGCCCGAGCCCACCCCGGCCGAGGCCGTCACGGCGACCACCGACGCGCCCGTGGCCGACGCCGACGCCGCGGTCGCGACGCAGGCCGAGGCGGGGGAGGCGACCTCCACCGAGGCCGCGCCCACCGAGGACGCGCCCACCGAGAATGCCGCCCCCGCCCGCCGCTCCCGGCGCAGCGCGCGCCGCGACGCCGGCCCCGGCGCCTCCGACGGCGCCGACACCCGGTCCGAGACCGACGAGGCCCCCGCCGAGGCGCCGACCGAGACGTCCCCGGAGGACGGCGGCCGCCGCGACCGCGGCCAGCAGCAGGACCAGGCCGACTCCGACGACGACGCGGGCCGCGACGGCGACCGCGGCGGTCGCCGCCGTGGCCGCCAGCAGGACCAGGGCCGCCAGCAGCAGGACCAGGGCCAGGGCCGCCAGCGGGACGACCGCCAGCAGGACCAGGGTCAGGGCCGGCAGCGCGACGACCGTCAGCAGGACCAGGGTCAGGGTCGGCAGCGCGACGACCGCCAGCAGGGTCAGCAGCGCGACGACCGCCAGCAGGGCCAGCAGCGGGACGACCGTCAGCAGGGCCCGCGCGACGACCGCCAGCGCGACGACCGCCAGCAGGGGCAGCGCCCCGACGCCAACGCGGCCGGCAACCAGCAGTACGACGACGACGACGAGGACGGCAACGGCCGTCGTCGGGGTCGCCGCTTCCGCGACCGTCGGCGCAACCGCAACGAGCGGGGCCCGGGCGGCCAGGGCGAGGGCCAGCAGCAGGACACCCGCGAGCCGGAGGTCCGGGACGACGACGTCCTGATCCCGGTCGCCGGCATCCTCGACGTGCTCGACAACTACGCGTTCGTCCGCACCTCGGGCTACATGTCCGGGCCGAACGACGTCTACGTGTCGCTCTCGCTGGTCCGCAAGTACGGGCTGCGCCGCGGCGACGCCGTCACCGGGCAGGTCCGCCAGCAGCGCGAGAACGAGCAGAACCGGCAGAAGTTCAACCCGCTGGTCCGCGTCGACTCGATCAACGGTCTCGACCCGGAGCAGGCCAAGCGGCGCCCCGAGTTCACGAAGCTGACGCCGCTCTACCCGAACCAGCGGCTGCGCCTCGAGACCGAGCCGCACCTGATGTCCACCCGCGTGATCGACCTGGTCATGCCGGTCGGCAAGGGGCAGCGCGCCCTGATCGTCTCGCCGCCCAAGGCCGGCAAGACGATGGTGCTGCAGGCGATCGCCAACGCGATCACCACGAACAACCCCGAGGTCCACCTCATGGTCGTGCTCGTCGACGAGCGCCCGGAGGAGGTCACCGACATGCAGCGGACCGTGAAGGGCGAGGTCATCGCCTCGACCTTCGACCGGCCGCCGTCGGACCACACCTCGGTCGCCGAGCTCTCGATCGAGCGGGCGAAGCGCCTCGTCGAGCAGGGTCACGACGTCGTCGTGCTCCTCGACTCGATCACCCGCCTCGGCCGGGCCTACAACCTGGCCGCGCCGGCGTCGGGCCGCATCCTCTCCGGCGGTGTCGACTCGACCGCGCTCTACCCGCCGAAGCGCTTCCTCGGCGCCGCGCGCAACATCGAGGACGGCGGCTCGCTGACGATCTTCGCCACGGCGCTCGTCGAGACCGGGTCGACGATGGACACGGTGATCTTCGAGGAGTTCAAGGGCACGGGGAACGCCGAGCTCAAGCTCGACCGCAAGCTCGCCGACAAGCGCATCTTCCCGGCGATCGACCCCGACGCCTCGTCGACGCGCAAGGAGGACCTGCTCCTCTCGCCCGACGAGATGGCCGTGACGCACAAGCTGCGGCGCGTGCTGGCCGCGCTCGACTCGCAGCAGGCCATCGAGCTGGTGCTCGACCGGCTGCGCAAGACGCGGACCAACATCGAGTTCCTGATGTCGATCGCGAAGACCATGCCGAGCAAGGACGACGAGTAGTCGTTCCCGGCCACGCACGACGACGGGGCCCTGCCGCACCAGCGGCAGGGCCCCGTCGTCGTCGGTGGGGGAGGTGGGTCAGGACCCGACGAGGTTCGCGAAGACCACCGTGTTGTCGAGGTAGGAGCGGGCCGCGGAGTCGAACGGCCCGCCGCAGGTGATCAGCCGGAGCTCGGAGCGCGGCGTCGGACCGTAGACGGCCTGCGACGGGAACGCATTCTTCGGGTAGCTCTGCACCGAGTTGACCTTGTAGACCAGGGTGCGGCCGTCGGCGCGGGTCACCGTGAACTCGTCGAGCGGGCGCAGCTCGGAGAGCCGGTAGAACACCGACGGCCCGTTGGCCGCGGAGTCGATGTGCCCGAGGACCACCGACGGGCCCTCCTGGCCGGGGGTGGCCGAGCCCGTGTACCAGGCCGCCTCGTCGTACCGGGGCCCTGGCGCGGGCACCTCGAGGGTGCCGTCGGGGTTCAGGCCGCTCGCGTTGACCGCGGTGTCGACCCCGATGGCCGGCACGACGAGCCGCGTGGGGGGCGAGGCGGGCAGGTCCACCGGCGCCGGAGCCGGTGCGGCGGCGACGGTCACCGGGGCGCGGTCCACCTGGGCCACCGGGGCCGCGGTGGAGGGGCCGTCGCGCCCGGAGAGGCCGAGGACCAGCAGGACGACGCCGACCACGGCGAGCACCGCGATCGCGGAGAGCAGGGGGACACGGCGCACGGGCGCTCCTTCTTCCGACGCGTCGACGCGGGGACCGCAGTGCGGTCCCCGCGTCGACGACGGGTCGTGATCAGGCGTTGTCGGTGGCCCGACGACGGACGATCACCAGGGCCGCGCCGCCCGCGAGGACGAGCGCGAGGACCCCGCCGCCCACGAGGGTGGCGTCGACGCCCCCGGTGGCGGTGCTGCCGGCACCGGTCTCGGCGCCGCCCTTCGGCATCGAGCCCGGCATCGCCGCGCCGCCGTCGGTGCCCGGCAGGTTCACGACGATCGTCGCGATGCCGACCGTGGTGCCGCCCTTGAGCGCGTCGGTGGAGAACGCCTTGTTCAGCGCGGCCGCGGCGTCGGAGGACAGCCTGACCGTGGTGCCGGTCAGCGTCGCCGTGCCGGCCGACGCGTCGGTGGTGATCGGCTTCAGCGTGGAGCCGTCGAGGTCGAACAGGGTGACCGAGTCGGCGAGGACGTCGTTGCCCGCGAGCACCTTGCCCTTGAGGGTGGCGGGCTGGCCCGGGTCGATGACGAAGTTCTCGAGGGTGACCTTGGTGCTGCCCTTGGTCAGGGACAGGCCCGACCCGTCGTGCATGATCGTCCCCTGCACGTAGGGGGTGACCTCGCCCGGCTTGTAGACCGTGACGTTGCCGCCGGTGATCGGGAACTTCGCGGTCCCGTCGGTCACCGAGCCGTTGCCGGTGGGGGCCGGGGTGACGTCGAGCGACTTCAGGGCGTCGGTGAAGCCGGAGTCCAGCTTCACGGAGGTGCTCTGGCCGGTCAGGCTGGGGATCGTCGCCACGGGCGGGGGACCGGACTGGGCGAGGGCCAGGCCGGAGCCGAGACCGGTCAGGGCCAGGGCGGTCGCGCCCGCCAATGCCATGCTGCGGAGCTTCATGGGGTTCCCCTCAGGGGCTCAGTCCCGGCGACAGCGCCGGAATCACCCCACCATCGGGTGCCGCGGCCGAAGGGTTCGACAGGGTTCCCGACGCCCCACACCGACCTCACACCGGCCGGGAATGGATCGCCCCCGGGGTCGGTTGAGGACACCAGCAGGCGGTCCTGAGAGAATGACCGCCGGCAACCAGAGTCTCCGGTTCACCCCACCAGCACCAGCAGGGGACCCGGCGGCCACGATGAGAGGACCAGCCAGATGAAGACGGGAATCCACCCCGAGTACGTCGACACCGAGGTCAACTGCTCCTGCGGGAACCAGTTCACCACCCGGAGCACCAAGGGCAACGGCTCGATCGTGGTCGAGATCTGCTCCGCCTGCCACCCGTTCTACACGGGCAAGCAGCGCATCATGGACACCGGTGGGCGGATCGCCCGCTTCGAGGCCCGGTACGGCAAGCGCCCCGGCCGCAGCTAGCACCCACGACGCCCGCCCCGCCTGCTCCGCAGGCGGCGGCGGGCGTTCGTGCGTTCTGGGCGAGCGCAGCGACGGGAAGGCTTCGGCCGGATCGGGAGTGGAGAAGACGATGACACAGGTCGCGGGCAGTTCGGTCCGGGCGCTGATCGAGGAGCACGCCGGGCTGGAGGCGCGCCTCGCCGAGCCCGACGTGCACGCCGACCAGGCCGTCGCCCGCCGGCTCGGGCGCCGCTACGCCGAGCTCGCGCCGATCGTCACCACCGCCGGCGAGCTGGAGCGCACCGAGGCCGACCTCGCCGACGCCCAGGAGTTCGCCGGGGAGGACCCGGCGTTCGCGGCCGAGGCCGAGACGCTCCGGACCTCGGCCGAGGCCCTGCGCGCCCGTCTCTCCGAGCTGCTGGTCCCGCGCGACCCGGCCGACGGGAGCGACGTCGTCGTCGAGGTGAAGTCGGGCGAGGGCGGCGAGGAGTCCGCCCTGTTCGCCAACGACCTGCTGCGGATGTACTCCCGCTACGCCGAGCAGCGCGGCTGGCGGGTCGAGGTGCTCTCCGCGACCGAGTCCGACCTCGGCGGCTACAAGGACGTCACCGTCACCGTGTCGGCCCCGGGCACCGACCCGGACGGCGTCTGGGCGTGGCTCAAGTACGAGGGCGGGGTCCACCGCGTGCAGCGGGTGCCGGTCACCGAGTCGCAGGGCCGCATCCACACCTCGGCCGCCGGCGTGCTCGTGTACCCGCAGGCCGAGGAGGCCGCCGACGTCGAGATCGACGACAAGGACCTGCGCGTCGACGTGTTCCGCTCCTCGGGCAAGGGCGGCCAGGGGGTCAACACCACCGACTCCGCCGTGCGCATCACCCACCTGCCCACGGGTGTCGTCGTGAGCTGCCAGAACGAGCGCTCGCAGCTGCAGAACAAGGCGCGCGCGATGGACGTCCTGCGCTCGCGGCTGCAGGCGATGGCCGACGAGCAGCAGGCCGAGCAGGCCTCCGCCGACCGGCGCAGCCAGATCCGCACGGTCGACCGCTCGGAGCGGGTCCGGACCTACAACTACCCGGAGAACCGGATCTCCGACCACCGCATCGGCTATAAGTCCCACGACCTCGACCGGGTCCTCGACGGCGACCTCGGCAACGTCCTCGACGCGCTGCGGACCGCCGACCGGGCCGAGCGGCTGGCCACCGCGGCCCAGGAGGAGGCGCGCTCGTGACGTCGACGAGAGTCCGGGTCGCCGCGGCCGCCGCGCGTCTGGCCGACGCCGGCGTCGCGAGCCCGCGGGTCGACGCCGAGCTGCTGGCCGCCCACGTCCTCGGCGTGCCGCGGACCCGGCTGGTCCTGGCCCCCGACCTCGACGAGGAGTCGTCCCGCTCCTTCGAGGCGCTCGTCGACCGCCGGGCCGCCCGCGAGCCGCTGCAGCACCTCGTGGGCAGCGCCGTGCTGGGGCCGGTGTCGGTGGCCGTCGGGCCCGGCGTGTTCGTGCCGCGCCCCGAGACCGAGCTGCTGCTCACCGAGGCCGTCGCCGCGGTCCGCGGGCTGTCCGCCCCGCGCGTGGTCGACCTGTGCACCGGGTCGGGCGCCCTCGCGCTCGCGATCGCCACGGCGCGCCCCGACGCCGAGGTCCACGCCGTGGAGGCCGACCCCGACGCCGTGGCCTGGGCCCGCCACAACCTCGCCGACTCCGGGGTCCACCTCGCCGAGGCCGACGTGACCGGCTCCGCCACGCTCGCCACCCTCGAGGGCTCCGTCGACCTCGTCGTCGCGAACCCGCCCTACGTCCCCGACGGCACGGCCGTGGGCCCCGAGGTGGGCCACGACCCGGCCCGCGCGGTGTTCGCCGGGCCCGACGGGCTCGCCGTCATCCGCCCGCTCGCCGCCACCGCGGCGCGGCTGCTGCGTGCGGGCGGCCGGGTGGCCGTGGAGCACGACGAGTCGCACCCCGCCGAGGTCCGCGCCCTGCTCGAGGCCGCGGGGTTCGAGGGCGTCAGCACGCGGGCCGACCTCGCCGGACGCCCCAGGGCCGCCGTGGGGACCCGCGCGGAGCAGTAGGTTCCGGGGTCGTGACCACGTACGACTGCCGTGTTCCCGACACCCGCGCCGCCGGCCTCGCCGCCGCGGTCTCGGCCGTCCGCGCCGGGCGGCTGACGGTCGTGCCGACCGACACGAGCTACGGGATCGGCGCCGACGCGTTCGACCAGACCGCGGTCCGGGAGCTCCTCGCCGCGAAGCAGCGCGACTCCGACACGCCGGTCCCGGTCCTCGTCGGGAGCTGGTCGACGATCGACGGGCTCGTCTCCGTCGTCCCGAGCGCCGCCCGCGACCTCGTCGAGGCGTTCTGGCCCGGCGGCCTCTCGCTGGTGCTGCCGCACGCGCCGTCGCTGGCGTGGGATCTGGGCCGCACCCGCGGCACCGTCGTGCTCCGGATGCCGCTGCACCCGGTGGCCCTCGAGCTGCTGCGCGAGTGCGGGCCGATGGCCGTCACCGGGGCGAACACCGCCGGGGGAGCGGTGCCGCACACGTGCGCCGACGCCTACGCCCAGCTCGGCGACGCCGTGGAGGTCTACCTCGACGGCGGGCCGCTGGAGGCCGACGGCGGCTCGACGATCGTCGACCTCACCTCCGGCGAGCCCGTGGTGCGCCGCGAGGGCGCGATCACCACGGCGCAGCTCGCCGAGGTGCTGGGCCGTCAGCCCGCCCTCGCCTGACCGGCTCGTACGATGGAGACCGCGATGAACGAGACCTGGCGAGCGCAGCAACGGGGGCCGACGGAGGTCACGATCACCTCGAACGGTCCCGACGACACGGCACGCGCGGCCGCCGCCCTCGCCCCGCACCTGCGGGCGGGCGACGTCCTGCTGCTGACGGGGGGCCTCGCCGCGGGCAAGACGACGTTCACCTCGGCGCTCGTCGCCGCCCTCGGCTCCACCGCGGCGGTCACCAGCCCGACCTTCTCGCTGGCCAACTTCTACGACACCCCCGGCCCGCGGGTCCTGCACGTCGACACCTACCGGCTCGACGACCTCGCCGAGTTCCGCGACCTCGGCCTCGAGGAGTACCTCGACGAGGTGATCGCCGTGATCGAGTGGGGCGGGCTGGTCGACGGCGAGTTCGACGAGCCGCTGCGCATCGCGTTCGCCGGGGACGGGACCGCGCGCGAGATCACGCTGCGCGGCGCCGACCGGTGGGCCCCCGTGCTCGAGGCGCTGCGCGCGGAGGTGGCGGCGTGACCGTCACCCTCGCCGTCGAGACCTCCTCGCGCACCTACGGCGCGGCGCTGATCTCCGACGGGACCGTCCTCGCGCAGGCCTCCGCCGACCGCTCCGAGCCCGGCTTCGTCGACGTCGGCGTCCTCGCGGGCTCGGTCGTCGCCGAGGCCGGCCGCACCGTGGCCGACGTCGACCGTCTGGCCGTCGACGTGGGTCCCGGCAACCTCGCCTCGGTCCGCGCCGGGATCGCCTACGTCAACGCCGTCGCCTTCGCCCGAGCGATTCCCGTGGTACCGCTCGACTCGCTCGCGCTGCTCGGCGGCCCCGGCACGCTGGCCCTGCGCCTGGCCGGCGGCTCCCTGGTGTACGCGTCCCTGACCAGGGCCGACGGCCGGGTCGTCACCCGCCTCGGCGACCTCGCGCTCGTCGTCAAGGAGCTCTTCCTTCCCGACGATGCCGCGGTGCAGGTCGTGGAGGAACAGTCGCTCCGGGCACGGTCCCGTCCCGACGATCCCCCGGTGCGGGTCGCCGGGGCACGGCGCCCCCAGGCGATCGCCCTGCTCGCCGAGCTCGGGGTCGACGCGACCGACTCCGGCGTCGACGCCCCCGGGATCGACGCGCTGGTCGAGGCCCTGCGGACCGGGCAGCACGACGAGCCCGTGGTCAGCGCCGCGCCGCTGACCGAGGCGAGCGTCCGGTTCCGCGGCGACGAGTGGGCGGCCGCGCGCGAGGCGCTGCTGCACGGCGGGGTCGCCCTGCTGCCCACCGACACCGTGTACGGCCTGGCCGTCCACCCCCGGCGCCCCGAGGCGATCGACGCGCTCTTCGCGCTGAAGGACCGGCCCCGCACCCGGCACCTGCCGATCATGGTCGCGACGCCCGACGAACTGCCCTCGCTGGGCGTGCAGGTGCCCGACACCGCCCGCCGCCTGCTCGGCACGTTCTCGCCCGGCCCGCTGACCGTGGCGCTCGGCATCGACGACACCGCGCCCTCCTGGCTCGCCGGGCGCGACGAGGTCGGCGTGCGGGTGCCGTCCGACCCCGACCTGCGGGCCCTGCTGTCCGACGTCGGCGCCCTGCTCGTGACCAGCGCGAACGCCCACGGCGAGCCGACCGCGCAGGCGCCCGGGCCGATCCTCGCCCAGCTCGCCGGCCGGCCCGACGCCGTGGTCGACGGCGGCGAGCGCTCCGGCGTGCCGTCGACGGTGGTCAACTGCCACGTCGACCCGCCGCGTGTCGAGCGCGAGGGTGCGATACCGAATGCCGAGATCGAGAGGGTGCTCAGGGCGAGCGGAGCGACGGGAAGGACGGACGCCGGTGGCTGACCTGATGCTGGGCATCGAGACCTCGTGCGACGACACCGGGGTGGCGATCGTGCGCCCCGACGGCACGGTGGTGAGCGCGGCCGTGGCGTCGCAGGTCGAGCTGCACGACCGCTACGGCGGCGTCTACCCCGAGATGGCCAGCCGCGCGCACGTCGACGCGATCCTGCCGACGGTGCGCAAGGTGCTCGACGACGCGGGGCTCACGCCGGCCGACCTCACCGCGATCGGGGTGACGCGCGGGCCGGGACTGATCGGCAGCCTCGTCGTCGGGACGAACACCGCGCTGGGCCTCGGCGACGGGTGGGGCCTGCCGGTCTACGGCGTGAACCACCTGCGCGGGCACCTGCGCAGCGCCGACCTCGACGAGCGCCGCGTGGAGTACCCGGCGATGGTGCTGCTGGTCAGCGGGGGGCACACGCTGCTGGCGCACGTCGAGGAGTCGGGCGACGTGACCCTCGTCGGGTCGACGCGCGACGACTCGGTGGGGGAGGCCTACGACAAGGTCGCCCGCATGCTCGGCCTCGGCTACCCGGGCGGGCCGGCGATCGACCGGCTCGCGAAGACCGGCACCGCCGACGTCCCGTTCCCGCGCCCGGCGAAGGACCTCGACCTCGACTTCTCCTTCTCCGGGCTCAAGTCGAGCGTCTCGCGGTTCCTCGCCGCGAACCCCGACCACCCCCCGGAGGACGTGGCCGCCTCGTTCGTCGCGGCGTGCCTCGACGTGCTGCTGACCAAGTGCCGCAAGGCCCTCGAGCGGCACCCGAGCCGCTGCCTCGTCGTCGTGGGCGGGGTGGCGGCGAGCCCGCAGCTGCGGGCCGGCGCGCAGGAGCTGTGCGAGTCGGCGGGCGTGACGCTCTGCCTGCCGCCGCTGCGCTGGTCGACCGACAACGGCGCGATGATCGGGCTCGCGGCCTGGGACTACGTCGAGCGCGGTCTCGACGCGCGTCCGAAGCCCGACACGTCACTGACCATCGCGGACTGGTAGCCCGGACCCTGATCGCGCCGGTGGACGCCGGTGCAGCCCGAGGAACGAAGGCTGACCCAGCTCCACCTCGGCGCGGCAACTCTGTGGTGGCCCGCACAATCCGCCCGACCGGGAACCGCGGGCCCGGGTAACGTCGGGTACCGGTTCCGGATCGACGCCGTCGTCCCACTCCGGGGACGCCGCCCGTGCGGTCCACCCCGACCAGAGTGAGGTACATGCACGTGGCTAGCAGCGAGCACTTCTGGGGCCCCGACTTCGAGGCCCTCTCCGCCGTCGACCCCGAGATCGCGCAGGTCCTCGACGACGAACTGGCTCGGCTCCGCGGCGGTCTCCAGCTCATCGCGAGCGAGAACCTGACCAGCCCGGCGGTGCTCGCCGCGCTCGGCTCGACGCTGTCGAACAAGTACGCCGAGGGCTACCCCGGACGGCGCTACTACGGCGGCTGCGAGGTCGTCGACCGCGCCGAGGAGATCGCCATCGACCGGGCGAAGGCCCTGTTCGGCGCCGAGCACGCCAACCTGCAGCCGCACTCCGGCGCCAACGCGAACCTCGCGGTCTACGCGGCGTTCTGCCAGCCCGGCGACAAGGTGCTGGCGATGTCGCTGCCGCACGGCGGGCACCTCACGCACGGCGCGAAGGTCAGCTTCTCCGGCAAGTGGTTCGAGCCGGTGCCGTACCACGTGCGCGAGTCCGACGGCCTCATCGACTACGACGAGGTCCGCTCGCTCGCCCTCGAGCACCGCCCGAAGATGATCGTCGCGGGGGCCACCGCCTACCCGCGCCTGATCGACTTCGCGAAGTTCCGCGAGATCGCCGACGAGATCGGCGCCATCCTCTGGGTCGACGCCGCGCACTTCATCGGCCTCGTCGCCGGCAAGGCGATCCCCAGCCCGGTGCCCTACGCCGACGTCGTCACCTTCACCACGCACAAGGTCCTGCGCGGGCCGCGCGGCGGCATGCTCGTCTCCAAGGCCGAGCACGCGAAGGCGCTCGACAAGGCCGTCTTCCCGTTCCTGCAGGGCGGGCCGCTGATGCACGCCGTCGCCGGCAAGGCCGTGGCGCTGGCCGAGGCGGCGACGCCGGAGTACCAGGAGTACGCGCGCACCGTCATCGCCAACGCGCAGGCCCTCACCGAGGGCCTCGTCGAGCACGGCATGCGGGCCGTCTCGGGCGGCACCGACACGCACCTCGCGCTGATCGACCTGCAGCCCCTCGGGGTCACGGGCAAGGAGGCCGAGGCCCGCACCGGGCTCGCCGGGATCACGCTGAACAAGAACGCGATCCCGTACGACCCGCAGCCCCCGATGGTGGCCTCCGGCATCCGCGTGGGGTCGCCGTCGATCACCACCCAGGGCATGACGACCGCCGAGATGCCGGAGGTCGCGCGGCTCATCGCCGCCGCGGTCACGGCCGACGAGACCACCGAGGACGGCAAGCGCACGCTCGCCGACACGCGTGACGAGGTGTCGTCGCTGGTGGGGCGCTTCCCGGCCTACCCGCGCGGCTGACCTACTCTGGGCGGGTGGACCCGACGCCACCGTTCGCGCCGCAGGGGCTGCCGATCCGGGAGTACCTCCTGGTGGCGCTCTGCGCGGCGGTGGTGACGTTCCTGACGACCGGCGTGGTCCGGCGTCTCGCGATCCGCGCCGGGGCCATCGCGGTCCCGCGCGGTCGCGACGTCCACACCGTGCCCGTCCCGCGCCTCGGCGGGGTCGCCATGTACATCGGCGTCCTCGCCGGGGTGTTCGTGGCCTCGCAGCTGCCGGTCCTGCGCCGGGCCTTCGACTACTCGTCCGAGACGCGCGCGGTGATCGTCGCCGGCGGGCTGATCTGCCTGGTCGGCGCGCTCGACGACCGCTTCGGCATCGACGCGCTCACGAAGCTCGCCGGGCAGGCGACCTCGGCGGGCGTGATGGTCCTGCTGGGTGTGCAGTGGCTGATCCTGCCGATCCCCGACGGCGGGTCGGGGACGCTGCTGATCCTGGGGCCCGACCAGGGCGTCATCCTCACGGTGTTCCTCACCGTGGTGCTGGTGAACGCGGTGAACTTCGTCGACGGGCTCGACGGGCTGGCCGCCGGGGTGGGCCTGATCGCCTCGGTCGCGGTGCTCGCCTACTCGCTCGGGCTGCTCGACCAGCGCGACGGCGACGTCACCGCCTACCCGCCGGCGCTGATCGCGGCCGTGCTCGCCGGCGCGTGCGCCGGCTTCCTGCCGCACAACTTCCAGCCGGCCCGCATCTTCATGGGCGACTCGGGCTCGATGCTCATCGGCCTGATGCTCGCCGCGGCCACCACCACCGCGTCGGGCCGCATCACCTACTCCGACTCCGCCCCGCGCAACGCCGTCGCCCTGCTCGCCCCGATCGTCGTCGTGGCGGCGGTCGTGCTGGTGCCGCTGCTCGACCTCCTGCTCGCGGTGGTGCGCCGCACCCGCGCCGGCCGCAGCCCCTTCGCGCCGGACAAGATGCACCTGCACCACCGGCTGCTCGAGATCGGGCACTCGCAGCGGCGCGCGGTCCTGCTCATCTACCTGTGGGCCGGTGTCTTCGCGTTCGGCGCGGTGGCGCTCGCCCTCATCACCGACGTCCTGCTCGTGGCGTGGCTCGTCGCCGTCGGTCTGCTGGTCGCCGTGCTCGCCTCGGCGATCCCGCGGCTCCGCCGGTCGCGCCAGGCCTGAGTACCCCGACCCCTCCTGGAGCCCGTGTCATGACCAGTCAGTCGCCCGCCGCCGATCCCGTGGGGGACCAGGTCCGCCAGGTCGGCTCCACCATGCTGCGCGGCGGCCTCGTCCCGGCCGCGGTCGTCGCGGTGCTCGTCGTGGTGGTCGCCGTCCTGCTGGCGGGGGTCGGCGCGCTCGGCACCGCCGTGTTCGGGGCCGTCGTCGCCCTGGCTGTCTGCGTCCTCGGGCCCCTGGTGATGCGCTGGACCGCGAGCGCCGAGCCGATGGTCGTCATGGGCATCGCCATGATCAGCCTCGTCACGAAGCTGGCCGTGCTCGCCGTCCTGCTGATCGTGCTCGACCGGCTCGAGGTGGTCGACACCCGCGTCTTCGCCCTGTCGCTCGGACCCGTCGCGCTCGCCTTCGTCATCGGGGAGACGGTGGCGTTCGCCCGCGCGAAGATCCCGACGATCGCCCTCTAGCCGCTGTCCGCTTCCTGCCCGTGTGACCCACGACAGTCCGTAGTGGACGGGTGTGATCGTGCTGATAGGGTCCCCGCGATGTCGCAGGACAGCCTCCGCGGTGATGCGGGCCGCACCTCTCCGGGCACCCCGTCACACCCACCGGTGGCCGAAGGCTGGACCGTCCTGTCACACCTCCTCGCCGGATTCCTGCTGTTCGGGGGAATCGGGTGGGGTATCGACCTCCTGGTGGGTACACGCTGGGTGCTCCTCGTCGGCCTGCTGGCCGGAGGGGCAGCGTCCTTCGCGCTGATCTACATCCGCTACCTTTACGTCGCGCCGGACCCCCGTCCGGCCCAATCCCTCCCTCGTTCCGGTGAACCAACCGGGCTACAGGACCGGAAGGAGCCCGGGTGATCTCGTCGTTGCCGACGTGGCTGTCGCAGGCCCCTGAGCCGCCGGCCCCCGGCTTCAAGGCCCCGAGCGGCGAGGACTTCAACATCCCCCCGATGTTCGAGGGGGTGCCGGTCCTCGAGTACGTCGACAAGCCCGTCATCCAGCTGGTGTTCAGCGTCGTGCTGATCCTGGCGTTCTTCGGGCTCGCGACCCGCTCGGCGCAACTGTTGCCGGGCCGTGTGCAGTTCGCGGCCGAGAAGTTCCACGTGTTGGTGCGGGACTCGATCGCCCGCGACAACATCGGGCCCGATTTCCGCAAGTACGTGCCGTACCTCGTCGCGCTGTTCTCCTTCATCCTGGTGAACAACCTGTTCGGGATCATCCCGCTGATCCAGTTCCCGACGTTCTCCCACCCCGGCATGGCGTACGCCCTGGCCATCCTGACCTGGGTCATCTACAACGTCGTCGGCATCCGCAAGCAGGGCTTCGGCGGCTACGTCCGGCTCATGGTCTGGCCTCCCGGGGTCCCCGGCTGGGTCCGCGTCATCCTGACCCCGATCGAGTTCCTGTCGAACATCCTGCTGCGTCCGGTGACGCTCGCGTTCCGGTTGTTCGGCAACATGTTCGCCGGCCACCTGGTGCTGCTGCTGTTCGTGTTCGGCGCGGAGTACATGCTGCTCATCGCCGACTCGCTCCTGCTGAACGTCCTGTCCGTGGGGTCGTTCGCGATGGCTCTGGTCTTCACCGGGTTCGAGGCGTTCATCCAGCTCGTGCAGGCGTACATCTTCACGATCCTCACGGCGTCCTACATCGGCGCCTCCCTGGCCGACGAGCACTGAGTCGGTCACACCCTCCGAACCTCCGCTACTCCGCGAAAGGACGCTGAAATGCTCTCCGGAAACCTGAACGTCGTCGGTTACGGCCTCTCGGCCATCGGCCCCGGTATCGGCGTCGGCATCGTCTTCGCCGCCTTCATCAACGGCGTCGCCCGCCAGCCCGAGGCCCGTGGCCAGCTGCAGTCGATCGCCTTCATCGGCTTCGCCCTCTCCGAGGCCCTCGCCATCCTGGGCCTCGTCCTCGCCTTCGCCCTCCAGTGAGCCGACCCCCGCGCATCGCGGGCTGACTCCCGGACAGGCGGAGGAAGCACATGAACGTCATCGAGGTGGTGGCACAGGAGTCGGGTGAGCCCGGCGCCGCGCTGCCGCACCTGGCCGAGATCGTCGTCGGCTTCATCGCGTTCGCCGTGCTCGTGTACATCGTCGGCAGGTACCTCTGGCCGACCTTCACGCGGTCGCACGAGCAGGACGTGAAGCGTCTCCGCGAGGGGATGGAGAAGGCCGAGTCGGAGTACCAGGACGCGCAGGGCCGGCTCGAGCGCTCGCGCTCCCGGCTGGCCGAGGTCGACAACGAGGCCGCGCGCATCCGGGACGACGCCCGGGCCGACGCCGAGCGCATCAAGTCCGACCTGGCCGACAACGCCCAGGAGGAGTCCGAGCGGATCCGCGCGCAGGGCCGGCAGACGGTCGACGCCTCCCGGTCGCGCACGGTCGCCGAGCTGCGGACCGAGGTCGGGTCGGGCTCCGTCGAGCTCGCCCGGCGCATCGTCGCGGCGTCGCTGTCCGACGACGCGGCGAAGGGTCGTTCGGTCGACGCCTTCATCGAGAACCTCGAGTCCATGTCCGGCGGCGCGGGGTCGTCCTCCGGGACGTCCACGGGGTCGCAGAGCAACGGCCGCAGCGCCGACGGAGTGGGGGCCGGCACGTGAGCGCCTCGACGGGAACCGCGGGCGTCGTCGCCGACTTCCGCGCCACGAGCCGCGAGTCGCTGCAGAGCGTCCGGCGGCGGCTCGACGAGGCGTCCGAGGGCGCGTCGTCCGACGACCTGGTCGCCACCGGGGACCAGCTCGACGCCGCGGCCGACCTGCTCGGCCGCGAGGCCGTGCTGCGCCGCACCCTGGCCGACTCCTCGACCTCCCCGGAGGCCCGCGAGGGCCTCGCGGGCACGGTCTTCGACAACCAGGTCGGTCGGGCGGCCGCGGAGGTCGTCAAGGCCGCCGCGGCGGCGTCCTGGTCGCGCCCGGACGACCTCGTCCAGTCGCTGCGCGTGGTCGCCCGCGAGGCGCTCCTCGCGGCGGCCGAGGCCGACGGCCGGCTCGACTCGGTCGAGGACGAGCTGTTCCGGCTGGGCCGGATCGTCGGTGGCCAGCCCGACCTGGAGCGTCTGCTCGGCAGCCCGAGCGCCGACCCCGAGGGCAAGCAGAAGGTCCTCGACGAGCTCCTCGAGAACAAGGCGGAGCCGATCACGCGCCGCCTCGCGGCGCAGCTGGTCGCCCACCCCCTGGCCCACCACGTGTCGGCGGGCCTGGAGCGGCTGGCCGAGCTCGCGGCCGACCGGCGCCAGCGCTCGGTCGCCACGGTGCGCTCGGTGGTGGCGCTCTCCGACGACCAGCAGGAGCGGCTCGCCGGCGTGCTCGCCCGCATCTACCGGCGGGAGATCACCGTGCACCTCGAGGTCGACCCGGAACTGCTCGGCGGCCTGGTGATCCAGGTCGGCGACGAGGTGATCGACGGCAGCGCCGCCGGGAAGCTCGACGACCTGGGACGGCGGCTCGGCTGAGCCGAGCTGTCGGACCCCTCCTGTAGACATTAGAACTAGGACATCAAGCGAGAGCGGGAACCATGGCCGAGTTGACCATCTCCTCCGACGAGGTCCGCAGTGCGATCGAGGACTACGTGTCCTCCTACTCCGCGGACGCCTCCCGTCAGGAGGTCGGCATCGTCACCTCGACGGGTGACGGCATCGCCTACGTCGAGGGCCTGCCCTCGACCATGACCAACGAACTGCTCGAGTTCCCCGGGGGAGTGCTGGGCCTGGCCCAGAACCTCGACGAGCGCGAGATCGGCGTCGTCATCCTGGGGCAGTACGAGACGATCGAGGAGGGGCAGCAGGTCACGCGGACCGGCCGCGTCCTCTCGGTGCCGGTCGGTGACAACTTCCTCGGCCGCGTGGTGAACCCGCTCGGCCAGCCCCTCGACGGTCTCGGTGACATCGAGTCCGAGGAGACCCGGGTCATGGAGCTGCAGGCCGCCTCGGTCGTGCAGCGCAAGGAGGTCAAGCAGCCCCTGCAGACCGGCATCAAGGCGATCGACGCCATGACGCCGATCGGCCGCGGCCAGCGCCAGCTGATCATCGGCGACCGCAAGACCGGCAAGACGGCGGTCTGCACCGACACGATCATCAACCAGCGCGAGGCCTGGGAGACCGGCGACCCGGAGCAGCAGGTCCGCTGCGTGTACGTCGCGATCGGCCAGAAGGGCACCACGATCGCGGGTGTCCGCCGTGCCCTCGAGGAGGCCGGCGCGCTCGAGTACACCACCATCGTCGCCTCCCCGGCGTCCGACCCGGCGGGCTTCAAGTACATCGCGCCCTACGCCGGCTCGGCCATCGCGCAGCACTGGATGTACCAGGGCAAGCACTGCCTGATCGTGTTCGACGACCTGTCGAAGCAGGCCGAGGCCTACCGCGCGATCTCGCTGCTGCTGCGCCGCCCGCCGGGCCGCGAGGCCTACCCGGGCGACGTCTTCTACCTGCACTCGCGCCTGCTCGAGCGCTGCGCGAAGCTCAACGACGACCTCGGTGGCGGTTCGCTGACCGGGCTGCCGATCGTGGAGACCAAGGGCAACGACATCGCGGCCTACATCCCCACGAACGTCATCTCGATCACCGACGGCCAGTGCTTCCTCGAGTCCGACCTGTTCAACCAGGGCCAGCGGCCCGCGCTGAACGTCGGCAACTCGGTGTCGCGCGTCGGTGGTTCCGCGCAGATCAAGGCCATGCGCTCGGTCGCCGGCCGCCTCCGCGTGGAGCTCGCCCAGTACCGCGAGCTCGAGTCGTTCGCGGCCTTCGGGTCCGACCTCGACGCCACCTCGCAGGCCCAGCTCGACCGCGGTGCCCGGCTCATGGAGCTGCTCAAGCAGGGCAACGGCGAGCCGTACCCGGTCGAGGAGGAGGTCGTCGGCATCTTCCTCGGCACCCGTGGTCACCTCGACTCGGTGCCCGTCGAGGACGTCGCCCGTTTCGAGACGGAGTTCCTCGAGTACGTCCGCCGCGACGGTGGCGTGCTCGCGGAGATCCGCGACACCGGTCAGCTGTCCGACGACAACGAGGAGCGCCTCAACAAGGCGGTCTCCTCGTTCAAGGACCAGTTCGAGACCAAGGACGGCGACAACCCGACCGACGACGGCGGCAGCGGCGAGCTGACCGGGCCGGAGGACAAGGACGGCGAGTCGTCGGAGTCCTCGGACTCGTCGGACTCGGACTCCGACTCCTCGTCGGACTCCGACTCGTCGGACTCCTCGTCGCAGTCGTCGGACGACTCGTCCTCCGGTTCGTCGGGCACCGGCGCGACCAGGGCCGACTCGAAGTCCGAGTCGGGGAACTAGGACCACCGCATGGCAGCCAACCTCCGCGTCCTGCGACGACGCATCAAGTCGACCAAGAACATCGCCCAGATCACCAAGGCGATGGAGATGGTCGCGGCCTCGCGCATCTCGAAGGCCCAGGCCCGGGTCTCCGCGGCGCGGCCCTACTCCGAGGAGTTCACGCACGTCCTGCGGACGGCGGCGAGGGCCGGGGCGAGCGACCATCCGCTGCTGGTCCCGCGGGAGGAGCCCAAGCGGGCCGCGATCCTCGTCGTGACGAGCGACCGCGGGCTCTGCGGCGGCTACAACGCCAACGTCCTGCGGGAGGTCGAGCGCCTCATCCGCCGCCTCCAGGACGACGGCAAGGAGCCCGTCGTCTCCGTCATCGGCGGCAAGGGCGCCGCCTACTTCCGGTTCCGCAACCGGGAGACGACGGGGGAGTTCACGGGCTTCTCCGAGGTGCCCGACTACCCGAACGCCGCGCACGCCGCCGACCACCTGACGGCCGCCTTCCTCGCCGGTGGCGAGAACGAGGTGACCGTCGACTGGGACGAGGACGAGCACGCCGACAGCGGTGCCGACCGCAAGACCATGTTCCGGGCGCCCCAGGACGCCGAGGGCAAGCCGGGCGTCGACGAGATCCACATCGTCTTCACCCAGTTCCGGTCGATGATGACCCAGACGGCCGTCTCGCTGCAGGTCGCCCCGCTCGATCTCGAGGACGCCGACGAGGACGAGCAGGGGTCCGGCGACGAGCAGTCGTCACGGTCCTCCGACGGCGAGGGGGAGGGGCGCGACGCGGAGTACGCGTTCGAGCCCGAGCCCGAGGTCCTCTTCGACAGCCTGCTGCCCAAGTACGTCCGGGCCCGGGTGTTCGCCGCGCTGCTCGACGCGGCGGCCTCCGAGTCCGCAGCTCGCCAGCGGGCCATGAAGGCCGCGACCGACAACGCCAACGACCTCGTGGACAACCTCGTCCGCGAGTCCAACCAGGCGCGGCAGGCCCAGATCACGCAGGAAATCAGCGAGATCGTCGGTGGCTCCGACGCGCTCGCCCAGTGAGCGAGCAGATCCCACGGGAGTGACCATGACCCAGTCCACCGCCACGGCCGACACCGGCCGCGACGATCAGCAGTCCGGGGCCACCGGCCGGATCACGCGCATCCTCGGGCCCGTCGTCGACGTGGAGTTCCCACGCGGCGAGGTGCCCGACCTGTTCAACGCCCTCAAGCTCCCGGTGGAGCTGAACGGCGAGACGAAGACCCTGACCCTCGAGGTCGCGCAGCACCTGGGCGACAACCAGGTCCGCACGATCGCGATGCAGCCCACCGACGGCGTCGTCCGCGGCTCCGAGGTGCAGGACAGCGGCAAGCCGATCTCGGTCCCGGTCGGCGACGTCGTCAAGGGCCACCTGTTCAACGCCCTCGGCGACTGCATGGACGAGCCGGGCTACGCCGACGACGCCGAGCACTGGGGCATCCACCGGCCGCCGCCCCCCTTCGAGCAGCTCGAGGGCCGGACCTCGGTGCTCTGGACCGGCCTCAAGGTCGTCGACCTGCTGACCCCCTACGTCGAGGGCGGCAAGATCGGCCTGTTCGGCGGTGCCGGCGTCGGCAAGACGGTCCTCATCCAGGAGATGATCCAGCGCATCGCCCGCAACTTCGGTGGCACCTCGGTGTTCGCCGGCGTCGGGGAGCGCACCCGTGAGGGCAACGACCTCTGGGTCGAGCTCGACGAGGCCGACGTCCTCAAGGACACCGCCCTCGTGTTCGGGCAGATGGACGAGCCGCCGGGCACGCGCATGCGCGTCGCCCTGTCGGCCCTGACGATGGCGGAGTACTTCCGCGACGTACAGGAGCAGGACGTCCTGCTGTTCATCGACAACATCTTCCGGTTCACGCAGGCCGGCCAGGAGGTCTCCACGCTGCTGGGCCGCATGCCCTCGGCGGTGGGCTACCAGCCCACCCTGGCCGACGAGATGGGCGAGCTGCAGGAGCGGATCACCTCGACCCGTGGCCGCTCGATCACCTCGATGCAGGCGATCTACGTCCCCGCCGACGACTACACCGACCCGGCGCCGGCCACCACGTTCGCCCACCTCGACGCCACCACGGAGCTCTCCCGTGGCGTGTTCGCCAAGGGCATCTTCCCCGCGGTGGACCCGCTGACGTCGACCTCGACGATCCTCGACGCCCAGTACATCGGCGAGGAGCACTACCGCGTCGCCCGCGAGGTCATCCGCATCCTGCAGCGGTACAACGACCTCCAGGACATCATCGCGATCCTCGGGATCGACGAGCTCTCCGAGGAGGACCGGCTCACGGTCGGCCGGGCGCGGCGCATCGAGCGCTTCCTCGGCCAGAACATGTACGCCGCCGAGCAGTTCACCGGTGAGCCGGGCTCGTTCGTCGACGTCAAGGACACCGTCGAGGCCTTCGACAAGATCGCGAAGGGCGAGTACGACAACGCCCCGGAGCAGGCCTTCCAGATGTGCGGTGGCCTCGACGACGTCGAGGCGAACATCAAGAAGTTCTCGGAGTAGGCGTGGCCGAGATGCAGGTCGACATCGTCGGCGTGGAGAAGAAGATCTGGTCCGGTGAGGCCTCCTTCGTCTCCGCCCGAACGGTGGAGGGCTCGATCGGGATCCTGCCCGGCCACGAGCCGCTCATCGCGCAGCTGCGCGAGAGCGGCGTGGTCCGGGTCGACCCGACCGACGGGGAGCCCTTCCACGTCGCCGCCTTCGGCGGCTTCCTCTCGGTGACCGCGGAGTCGGTCACCGTCCTCGCGGAGCTCGCCGAGCTGGCGTCGGAGATCGACGTCGCGCAGGCGAAGGACGATCTCCGCGAGGCCGAGAACGCCGGCTCCGACACCGACGACCAGGAGGCGCGCGTCGCGCGCGACCGGGCCCGTGCCCGGCTCCAGGCCGCGGGCGAGTCCGTCGAGTCGTAGGAGAACGCACCGGGTGCAGGACCGACCGCGGCGAGCACAGCGACGGGGAACCGTCGTGGGCGCAGGACGAGCATGACGACCATCGGGATGTGGGTCGAGATCGTGCTCGTCGTCGTGGCGGCGGTCCTGCTCCTGCTCGCCCTCGTCGCGCTGCGGCGCCTCCAGGCGCTGCGCCGCGGCGGGGTCGACGTCGCCGTCCGCCCGGCCCCACCGCTCGACGCGACGTCGGCGGCCGACGACCAGCGCGGCTGGCACTCGGGGATCGCCCGCTACCGCGGCAACCAGTTCCGCTGGTACCGGGTGAGCGGACTGCGCTCCGGCCCGAACGTGGTGCTCGACCGGTTCGACCTCGAGATCCTCGACCGGCGCGAACCCCGTCACACCGAGCTGCACGCCCCCGGCCACACCGTGCTGCGGTGCCGCACCGCCGAGGGCGCCTTCGAGCTCGCGATGAGCGGCGACGTCCTCACCGGGTTCTCGTCCTGGCTGGAGTCGACGCCGCCCGGCCACTCCACCGGCTACCGCCAGGCGTCCTAGCCGCGCCTTCGCCGGGTCAGCCCTCGTGCTGCTCCGGCGCCGCCGGCGCGGGTGGGGCTAGCCCTGGGCCTCGGGGCCGCCGGGGACCCAGAGGATGTCCCCGCCGGGGTTGGCCACGCGCCCGAGGATGAACAGCAGGTCCGAGAGCCGGTTGAGGTAGCGGGCCGGGAGCACGCTCGTGCGCTCCGGGTCGGCCTCCACCACCTCCCACGTGCTGCGCTCCGCGCGCCGGCAGACCACCCGCGCCACGTGCAGGTACGCCGCGCCCGGGGTGCCGCCGGGCAGGATGAACGAGGCGAGCTTCTCCAGCTCCTCGTTGAACTCGTCGCACCAGCCCTCGAGCCGCTCGACCTGCGCCTCGGTGACCCGCAGCGGCGGGTACTCCGGGTTCTCGGTGATCGGCGTGGCCAGGTCGGCGCCGACGTCGAACAGGTCGTTCTGGATCTGGCGCAGCGGCCCGACGATCCGCTCGGGCAGGTCCCCGACCGCCAGCGCCACCCCGATGGCCGCGTTGGCCTCCTCGGAGTCGGCGTACGCGCCGAGGCGGGGGTGGGTCTTGGGGACCCGGGAGAAGTCGGACAGGCCCGTCGTCCCGTCGTCGCCGGTCCGGGTGTAGATGCGGGTCAGGTGGACGGCCATGCTCCGCAGTCTAGGGGCGTATCGGGTGCCGAACGGGGCGGCCGGTAGCGTCGCGGAGCGTGAACGAGCACTTCGTCGTGCGGCCCGCCGACGCCCTCGCGGGCACGGTGGACGTGGTCGGCGCCAAGAACAGCGTGCTCAAACTGATGGCCGCGGCGCTCCTCGCCGTGGGCCGCACGACGATCACGAACTGCCCCCAGATCCTCGACGTGCCGCTGATGGCCGACGTCCTGCGCAGCCTCGGGTGCGAGGTGGCCGTCGACGGCGACGTCGTCGAGATCGACGTCCCCGCGGAGCTCAACTCCGAGGCCGACTACCGGTCGGTGTCCCGCCTGCGGGCCTCGGTGTGCGTGCTGGGCCCGCTGGTCGCGCGCTGCCGCCGCGCCGTGGTCCCGCTGCCCGGCGGCGACGCGATCGGCTCCCGGCCCCTCGACATGCACCAGGCGGGCCTGCGGCTGCTCGGCGCCCGGTCGGAGATCTCCCACGGCTGCGTCGTGGCCGAGGCCGACGGGCCCGGGGCCGCGCTGCGCGGCGCCCAGATCTGGCTCGACTTCCCCTCCGTGGGCGCCACCGAGAACATCCTCATGGCCTCGGTGTTCGCCGAGGGCACCACCGTCATCGACAACGCCGCGCGCGAGCCGGAGATCGTCGACCTCGTGCGGATGCTCCAGGAGATGGGCGCGAAGATCTCCGGGGGCGGCACGTCGACGCTGACCGTCCACGGCGGCGCCGACCTCGTCCCCACCACCCACCGCGTCATCGGCGACCGCATCGTCGGGGCCACCTGGGCGTTCGCCAGCGTCATGACCGGCGGCGACGTGACGGTCCGCGGCGTGGACCCTCACCACCTCGACCTGGTGCTCGACAAGCTGACGCAGGCCGGGGCGACCTACGAGGCCGTGAGCGAGGGCTTCCGCGTCCGCGGGAACGGCCGGCCCCGCTCGGTCGACTGGGTGACGCTGCCCTACCCGGGCTTCCCGACCGACCTCCAGCCCATGGCGATCGCGCTGTCCGCGGTCTCCGAGGGCACGTCGATGATCACCGAGAACGTCTTCGAGGGCCGGTTCCGGTTCGTCGAGGAGATGGTGCGGCTCGGGGCGGACGCCCGGACCGACGGCCACCACGCGGTGGTGCGCGGGGTCCCGCGGCTGTCGTCCGCACCGGTGTGGGCCTCGGACATCCGGGCCGGCGCCGGGCTCGTGCTGGCCGGGCTGCTGGCCGACGGCGAGACCGAGGTCTGGGACGTCGCGCACATCGACCGCGGCTACCCGCGCTTCGTGGAGAACCTCCGGGCCCTCGGCGGGAACGTGGAGCGGGTGAACGCCCCGCCGGCACGCTGACGTCCGGCTCGGTGCGGCTAGCCCGCGCGGAGGGCGACCCGCGCGTCGTCGGCGTCCTGCGGGAAGACGAGCAGGTCCCAGCCCGCGGCGCCGTGGGCGATCGTCGCGCGGACCTTCTCCCGGGCCAGGCGCGCGGCCAGGACCTCCGCGGCCTCGCGGGTGGGCACGGTCGCGACGGTCTCGAGCAGCCCGACGTCGCCGCCCTCGCTGGGCAGCGCGCCCTTCGGGCCCGTGCCGAAGGTGTAGCGCAGGAACCCGGCCAGCAGGATGACGACGGAGATCGCGAGCAGGATCTCCCCGATCGAGCCGACCATGCCTGCCTCCCGTGTCCCTGCCCATCCTGACCGATCCTGTGAACAGCGGCATGTGCAGCGCAGGGGCGACGCGCCGGTAACCTCGCCGGGTCCGGCCCCTGCGCGGAGGTAACTGATGCCGTACCCCACCGACGACTCCCGTGACCGCCCCTGGGTCATGCGGACCTACGCCGGCCACTCGTCGGCGAAGGCGTCGAACGAGCTCTACCGGCGCAACCTCGCGAAGGGACAGACGGGTCTCTCGGTCGCGTTCGACCTGCCGACCCAGACCGGGTACGACCCCGACGACGAGCTGGCCCGCGGCGAGGTCGGGAAGGTCGGCGTCCCCGTGTCGCACATCGGCGACATGCGGGAGCTGTTCGACCGGATCCCGCTGCACGAGGCCAACACCTCGATGACGATCAACGCGACGGCGATGTGGCTGCTCGCCCTCTACGTGACGGTCGCCGACGAGCAGGCGGACGCGGCGGGTCTCGACCGCGACGAGGTCCGCGCGAGCCTGGCCGGCACCACGCAGAACGACATCGTCAAGGAGTACCTCTCCCGCGGGACCTACGCGTTCCCGCCGGCGCCGAGCGTCCGGCTGATCACCGACATGATCGCCTGGACCGTCTCGAACGTCCCCAAGTGGAACCCGATCAACATCTGCAGCTACCACCTGCAGGAGGCGGGGGCGACGCCGACGCAGGAGGTCGCCTACACGATCTCCACCGCGATCGCGGTCCTCGACGCCGTGCGCGACTCGGGGCAGGTGCCCGAGGCCGACTTCGCGAAGGTCGTCGGGCGCATCTCGTTCTTCGTCAACGCGGGCCTGCACATCATCGAGGAGATCGCGAAGCTCCGGGCGTTCTCCCAGCTCTGGGACGAGCTCTGCCAGGAGCGCTACGGCGTCACCGACCCGAAGATGCGCCGCTTCCGCTACGGCGTGCAGGTCAACTCGCTGGGCCTCACCGAGGCGCAGCCGGAGAACAACGTCCAGCGCATCGTGCTGGAGATGCTCGCGGTGACGCTGTCGAAGGACGCCCGTGCCCGCGCCGTGCAGCTGCCCGCGTGGAACGAGGCGCTCGGCCTGCCGCGTCCGTGGGACCAGCAGTGGGCGCTGCGCATGCAGCAGGTCCTCGCCTACGAGACCGACCTGCTCGACTACGAGGACGTCTTCGAGGGCTCGCACGTCATGGAGGCGAAGACCGCCGCCATCGTCGAGGGCGCCCGCGCCGAGATCGCGAAGGTCGCCGAGATGGGCGGCGCGGTCGCCGCGGTCGACTCCGGCTACATGAAGTCCCAGCTCGTCAGCTCGCTCGCCGCCCGGCGGATGCGCCTCGAGTCGGGCGAGGACACCGTCGTCGGGGTCAACAAGTTCACCTCGACCGAACCCAGCCCGCTGCAGGCCGAGGGGGCCGACGCGATCTTCGTCGCCGACCCCGACGTCGAGGAGCGCGCCCGCGAGGCGGTCGCCGCGTGGCGGGCCGACCGCGACGACGACACCGTCAAGGCGGCCCTCGACACGCTCACCGAGGCCGCGGGCCGCCGGGAGACCGACGACTCGCTGAACCTCATGGACGCCACGATCGCCTGCGCGAAGGCCGGGGTGACGACGGGCGAGTGGGCCGGCGCGCTGCGCGGGGTCTACGGCTCCTACCGGGCGCCGACCGGCGTCGCCGCGGCCTCGTCGTCGGGATCGTCCGCGCCGGGCTCCGAGGCCGCCGACGGCGAGCCGAACGAGCTCGAGCAGGTGCGCGAGCGGGTGCGGGCGACCGCCGCCGAGCTGGGGGTGTCGGCGTTGCGCATGCTCGTGGGCAAGCCGGGGCTCGACGGGCACTCCAACGGCGCCGAGCAGATCGCCGTGCGCGCCCGCGACGCCGGCTTCGAGGTCATCTACCAGGGCATCCGCCTGACCCCGGGAGAGATCGTCGCCGCCGCGGTGCAGGAGGGCGTGCACGTGGTGGGGCTCTCGATCCTCTCCGGCTCGCACCTCGAGGTGGTGCCGGCGGTGCTCGACGGGCTCGCCCGGGCCGACGCGGCCGACATCCCCGTGGTGATCGGCGGCATCATCCCGCCGAAGGACGCCGAGCAGCTGGTGCGCCTCGGCGTGCAGCGGGTGGTGACCCCGAAGTCGTACTCGCTGACCGCGATCATGGGCGAGTTCGTCGACGTCATCCGCGAGGTGCACGGGCTCGACCTGGGCGAGCGGAGCGACGGGGGAGAGCGCCGCGAGGGGACGCCCACGCCGACCGGCGCCTAGCCGGCCCGTGGGGGAGTGACCCGGCCGTGTGCGTGGCGCACACGGCCGGCCGGTCGACCACAGGTCCGGGCGGGCGTTGCGGGACGCAACGCGCCGAGAGCGGCGGGTCGGTCGGCCCGGCCGTGTGCGGGACGCAACGCCACCGGCGGCCGGTCAGTCGTCGTCGTCGTTCTTGGCCTCGCCGCGCTTCTTGAGGAACGAGAAGCCGGGCACGCCGTCGATGGCGCTGCGCAGGTCCTTGGTGACCTCGAGCAGCTCGCGCAGGTCGGGTCCGACCCGGTCGAGGGTCTCGAGGATCGGCAGGATGTCGGTGGACATGTGGTGCGCGAGGGCCGGCAGCTCGTCGACCAGCTTGATCGCGGCGTCGATCTCCTCGGGGGCGAGGTCGTCGACGAAGCGACCGGCGAGGGGCGCGGCGCGCTCGAGCAGCGGGCGGTAGAGGTCGAGCAGCTCCTGGGCGTGGCCGCTCGTGGTGCCGACCGAGGTCATCAGCTCGTCGGCGCCGCTCGTGATCGTGCGGGCCGAGGTGACGACCTCGTTGGCGCCCGAGGTGATCTCGCGGGCCGAGGTGACGACCTCGTTGGCGCCGCTGGTGATGTCGCGGGCGGAGGTGACGACCTCGTTGGCGCCGCTGGTGATCTCGCGGGCGGAGGTGACGACCTCGTTGGCACCGGAGGTGATCTCGCGGGCGGAGGTGACGACCTCGTTCGCGCCGCTGGTGATGTCGCGGGCGGAGGTGACGACCTCGTTGGCACCCGAGGTGATCTCGCGGGCCGAGGTGACGACCTCGTTGGCACCCGAGGTGATCGTGCGCGCCGAGTCCACCACCTCCTCGGCGCCGCTGGTGATGGTCCGGGCGGAGTCGACGACCTCGTTGGCTCCGTTCGTGATCGTCCGGGCCTCGGTGACCACCTCGTTCGCCCCGGTGGTGATCGAGCGTGCCTCGCCGATGACGGTCTCGATCTCGTCGACGATGCCCTCGGCGCGGTCGAGCAGGCCGTCGACGCGCCCGGCGATCCCGTCGAGGCGGCCCAGCAGGCGCGTCACGTCGCCGAGGAGCGACTCGACCTGTTCGGGCAGCCGCGACCCCGCCTCGACGACCTCGGCGGTGAAGGAGACGACCTCGGACGGGGTCGGCACGGCCAGCGGGCCGAGGCGCAGCAGGGGCATGACCTCAGTGTTCCGCAGTCGCGCCGGGACCCGGAGACCGATCCTCCTCAGCGACCCGAGAGCAGCAGGAGCGCGTACGCGGCGATCGACTGGGCATCGGTGATCTCGCCGGCGCGCACCCGGTCCTCGAACTCCGCGCGGGTCACCCACGCGGCGCGCATGTCGGACTCGGTGTCCTCCCGGTCGGGCTCGCCGGCGACGACGTCGGTGGCGAGGAAGGCCCGCCCGCGCTGCGAGGAGAGCCCGGGCGCGACGTCCAGGAGGCCGAGGGGGTGCCAGGTCCGCGCGGTCAGGCCGGTCTCCTCGCGCAGCTCCCGCGCGGCGAGCTCGGCGGGGTCCATCACGGCCCGGTCGGGGGCGGTGCCCTGCGGGAACTCCCAGCGCCGCAGCCCGATCGGGTAGCGGAACTGCTCGACCAGCATCATCTCGTCGCCGCGCAGCGCGATGACGAGCGCGTAGTGCGGCTTGTCGACGACCCCGTAGAGGCCCTCGCCGCCGTCGGGCCGGCGGAAGGTGTCCTCCCGCAGCACCATCCAGGGGTTGGCGTAGATCTCGCGCGAACTGGTGGTCTCCACGCCCCCCGATGATCCACGAAGCGGGGTCTCTACCCTCGGGCGCGTGCGCCTCGTCATCGCCCGCTGCACGGTCGACTACGCGGGCCGTCTCACCGCCCACCTGCCCAGCGCGCTGCGCCTGCTGCTGGTCAAGGCCGACGGGTCGGTCAGCGTCCATGCCGACGATCGCGCCTACAAGCCGTTGAACTGGATGAGCCCGCCGTGCTGGCTCACCGAGGAGCCGGGTCTCTGGACGGTGCGCAACAAGGCCGACGAGACCCTGACCATCACCCTCGAGGAGATCCAGCACGACTCGCAGCACGAGCTCGGCGTCGACCCCGGCCTCGTCAAGGACGGCGTCGAGGCGCACCTGCAGGAGCTGCTGGCCGAGCACGTCCACACCCTCGGCGACGGCTGGACGCTGGTGCGCCGCGAGTTCCCCACCGCGATCGGCCCGGTCGACCTGCTCTGCCGCGACTCCGGTGGCGGCTCCGTGGCCGTGGAGATCAAGCGGCGCGGCGAGATCGACGGGGTCGAGCAACTCACCCGCTACCTCGAGCTGCTCAACCGCGACCCGCTGCTCGCCCCGGTGGCCGGCATCTTCGCCGCGCAGCAGATCAAGCCGCAGGCCCGGGTGCTCGCCACCGACCGCGGGATCCGGTGCGTGACGCTGGACTACGACGCGCTGCGCGGCATCGAGTCCGACGAGTTCCGGTTGTTCTGAGCCCGACGATGCGCCTCCCGCCCATCCGCCGACTCGTGACACGTCGGACGCCGAGGCGGCGGGTGCTGCCCGCCGAGGTGGGCGGGGAGTGCGTGTTCTGCGCGATCGTCGCCGGGCGGGCCGAGCACAGCCTCGTCGGGACGGACGACGGGGCCGTCGCGTTCCTCGACCTGCAGCCCGCGGTCGTCGGGCACAGCCTCGTCGTCCCGCGCCGCCACGTCGCGACCCTGGCCGACCTCACGCCGGCCGAGGGGGCGGCGGTCTGGGAGCTCGGCCGGCGGGTGGCGGCGGCCGCGCGGGCCGCCGGGCTCGCCGAGGGGGCGAACCTCTTCCTGGCCGACGGCGCCGCGGCGGGCCAGGAGGTGTGGCACGTCCACCTGCACGTGCTGCCGCGGACGGCGGCCGACGGTCTGCGTCTCGACGGCGCGTTCCGGATGGCGGAGCGCCCCGAGCTGGACGCCACGGCCACCCGTCTCCGCGACGCACTCGCCACATAGGTGTACCCGCCGGTAACGTCCCGCCCATGACGAGCACGGCAGCGCGGCCCGAGGCGAGTACTGGATCGTCCGGACAGACCTTCGACTCCCTCGACCCGCGGGACGGCTCGGTGATCGCGAGCCACCCGGTGCACACCGCCGACGAGGTGCGCGCGGTGGTCGACCGGGCCCGGCGCGCGTCGACGTGGTGGGCCGACCTCGGCTTCGACGGCCGCCGGGAGCGCCTCGGGACGTGGCGCCGGCTCCTCATCGACCGGACCGACGAGCTGGCCGCGCTGGTGAGCCGGGAGACCGGCAAGCCGCTCGACGACGCCCGGCTCGAGGTCGTCCTCGTCATCGACCACCTGCACTGGGCCGGCAAGCACGCGAAGGCGGCGCTGGGGCGCAAGCGGTTCGAGGCCGGCGCGCTCATGGTGAACCACCGCGCGACGATCGAGTACCGCCCGCTCGGCGTGATCGGCGTGCTGGGCCCGTGGAACTACCCGGTCTTCACCCCGATGGGCTCGATCGGCTACGCCCTCGCCGCGGGCAACGCGGTGGTCTTCAAGCCGAGCGAGCTGACCCCGGGGGTGGGCCAGTGGCTGGCCGACTCGTTCGCCGAGGTGATCCCGGAGGCCGACGGGCTCTTCGGCCTCGTCACCGGCGAGGGCGAGACCGGCGCCGCGCTGTGCCGGTCGGGCGTCGACAAGATCGCGTTCACCGGCTCGACGGCCACCGCGAAGAAGGTCATGGCCACCTGCGCGGAGACCCTCACGCCCATCCTCGCGGAGTGCGGCGGCAAGGACGCGCTGCTGGTCGACCACGACGCCGACCTCGACGACGCCGCGGCCGCGGCGGTCTGGGGCGCGATGTCGAACGCGGGCCAGACCTGCATCGGGATCGAGCGCGTGTACGTCGTCGACTCGGTGGCCGAGGCGTTCCTCGACAAGGTGGCCCAGCGCGCGGCCACGATCCGCCCGGGCGGCGAGGCCCGCTCGATCTACGGGCCGATCACCATGCCCAGCCAGATCGGGATCATCGCCGGCCAGATCGACGACGCCCTGACCCGTGGGGGACGGGCCGTCGTCGGGGGCCGCGACTCGGTGCGCGCGCCGTACGTCGACCCGGTGGTGCTCGCCGACGTCCCCGAGGACTCCTCGGCGGTCACCGACGAGACGTTCGGCCCGACGCTCGTCGTGAACCGGGTGCGCGACCTCGACGAGGCCGTCGAGCGCGCCAACGCCTCGCGCTACGGGCTCGGCGGCGCCGTGTTCGCGAAGAAGCGCGGCTACGAGGCGGCGCGGAAGCTGCGCTGCGGGATGGTCTCGGTCAACGGGGTCATCGCGTTCGCGGCGATGCCGTCGCTGCCCTTCGGCGGGGTCGGCGACTCCGGGTTCGGCCGCATCCACGGCCGCGACGGGCTCCGGGAGTTCACCCGCGTGCTGGCGGTCTCCGAGCGGCGCTTCAAGAGCCTCAACGTCATGACGTTCGAGCGGCCGAGCTGGGTGGTCAAGGCCCTGTCGATGCTGGCCGGACTGATCTACCGGCGGAACCGGTAAAGCCGGCCATGGGTCGTGTCACTCCGTCCGGACGTGTCGCCGGCCCGTGACAGGATCGCCGAAATCTTTCCTCGACGAAGGGACAGTGGACGTGGCGCGCGAGTTCGCCCGGGTGGGTGTGGTCGGTCTGGGCACGATGGGCGCGGGCATCGTCGAGGTGTTCGCCAAGGGCGGCATCGAGGTGGTCGCGGTCGAGGTCACCGAGGCCGCCGCGACGCACGGCAGGGAGACCATCGAGTCCTCCACCGCGCGCGCCGTGTCCCGCGGCAAGCTCGCCGAGGACGACCGCACCGCGCTGCTCGAGCGGGTCCGCGTGACCACCGACATGGGCGAGCTCGCCGACGTGGCCCTGGTCGTCGAGGCGGTGCCCGAGCGCCTCGAGCTCAAGACCGAGGTCTTCGCCGCGCTTGACAAGGTGTGCGCGCCCGAGACGATCTTCGCGTCGAACACCTCGTCGCTGTCGATCACCGAGCTGTCGGTGCGCACCCAGCGGCCCAGCAAGGTCGTCGGGATGCACTTCTTCAACCCGGCGCCCGTGCAGCCGCTGGTGGAGCTGGTGCGCACCGTCGTCACCGAGCCCGACGTGGTCGACGACGTCCGGGCCCTGGCCGAGAGCCTGGGCAAGTCGCCGGTGGTGTGCGGCGACCGCGCCGGCTTCATCGCCAACCAGCTGCTGTTCACGTACCTCAACCAGGCCGTGGGCATGTTCGAGTCGCACTACGCCGGCCGCGAGGACCTCGACGCGGCGATGCGCTTCGGCTGCGGCTACCCGATGGGCCCGCTGGCGCTGATGGACCTCATCGGTCTCGACACCGCCTACGAGATCCTCGAGGAGATGTACCGGCAGTCGCGCAACCAGCGCCACGCGCCGGCGCCGGTCCTCAAGCAGATGATCACCGCGGGCCTGCTCGGCCGGAAGACCGGGCGCGGCTTCTACACCTACGCCGAGCCCGGCTCGTCGCAGGTCGTGCCCGACTCGCTGACCCCGCCGCCGCCCGGCGAGGACGACGCGACGCTGCGCCCGATCCACCGCGTCGGCGTGGTGGGCACCGGCACGATGGCGACCGGCATCGCGGAGGTCTTCGCGAAGTCGGGCTACGACGTCGTCGTGCGCGGCCGCTCGGAGTCCAAGGTCGAGGGCGCCGTCGCGGCGGTGCGCAAGTCGCTGGAGAAGGCGGTCGTCAAGGGCAAGCTGACCGAGGAGGCCCGCGACGAGACGCTGGGCCGCATCACCACCACGGTCGACTTCGCGGGCCTGGCCGAGTGCGACATCGTCGTGGAGGCCATCGCCGAGGACCTCGAGGTCAAGCAGGCGGTCTTCTCCGCGCTCGACGAGGTCTGCAAGCCCGGCACCATCCTCGCGACGACCACGTCCTCGCTGCCGGTGGTGGAGTGCGCCGCCTCGACCTCGCGGCCCCAGGACGTCGTCGGAATGCACTTCTTCAACCCGGCCGCGGTGATGAAGCTCGTCGAGATCGTCTCGCCGATCACCACCGCGCCCGACGTCACCGCGACCGTGCGCGACCTCTGCGCGAAGATCAAGAAGGCGCCGGTGCTCTGCGGGGACCGCGCGGGCTTCATCGTCAACGCGCTGCTCTTCCCGTACCTCAACGACTCCGTCGCGATGCTCGACGCGCACTACGCGACCGTCGACGACATCGACTCGGCCATGAAGAACGGCTGTGGCCTGCCGATGGGGCCGTTCGCCCTGCTCGACGTGGTGGGCCTGGACGTGTCGCTCGCGATCGAGCGCTCGCTGTACCAGGAGTTCCGCGTCCCCGGCTTCGCCCCGACGCCGCTGCTCGAGCAGCTCGTCACGGCGGGCCGCCTGGGCCGCAAGACCGGCCACGGGTTCCGGGACTACCGGTGAGCACCCGTGAGCACTAGTCCGTGCCCGGGCACGGATTAGTGCTCTCCAGGCGTAGCCACCTCCCATGAGCAGACGCAACCGACGGGCAGCGGGCGGCGAACCCCGTCCGCTGTTCGGCGGCGCCCTGAGCAGCGTCGAGCGCGGCGGGCGTCGCTGGGCGGTGCGCCGCGTCGCCGGGTCGGCGGCCACGAAGATCTACCGCTGCCCGGGCTGCAACCAGGAGATCTTCCCGGGCACGTCGCACGTCGTCGCCTGGCCGACCGACGACATCGGGGGCGGCGACGAGCGCCGGCACTGGCACACGGGGTGCTGGGCGCGTGGGTGAGCCCTGGCCCCGGCGGGTCGGGCGGTGGCTGCTGGGCCTGTTCCTGCTCGCGGCCGGGCTCCTGCACCTGACGACGCTGCGGGTCGAGTTCCGCTCCCAGGTGCCGTCGTGGTTCCCCGTGGACGCCGACCTCGTCGTCCTGGCCTCGGGCGTCGTCGAGATCGCCCTCGGGCTGGCGCTGCTGCTCCTGGCGGCGCGCCGCCGCGCGGTGGGCGTCGTGGTGGCGCTCTTCCTCGTCGCGGTCTTCCCCGGGAACCTCTGGCAGTACCTCGACGGGGTGTCCGCGTTCGGGCTCGACGACGACCGGTCGCGGCTGGTCCGGCTGTTCGTCCAGCCCCTGCTGATCCTCTGGGCCCTGTGGGCGACCGGGGTTCTCAGTCGAACCAGCCGGCGGGAGCGGTCCCGGACAGGCGTCGGGTGAGCGCCCGGGCGGCCGACCGGGTCGCCGCGGCGATCTCCTGCTCGCCCGACACCGGACGGTCGCCGCGGGAGGTCACGCTGAAGGCCGCCACCGGGGCGCCGTGGTGGTCGAACGCGCACGCGCCGATCGACCGCATGCCCGGGGTGATCATCCCGTCCTCGAGGGCCCAGCCGCGGCGGCGTTCCGCGGTGAGCAGCGCCCGCAGCTCGGTCGGGGTCGTGGGTCCGGTGTCCGTGCGGACCACGAGCGAGGAGGGCGCCGGGAAGAGAGCCCGCAGCTGCGCCGGGCCCAGGTGCGCGAGCATCGAGCGCCCGTTGGCCGTGAGCGACGCGGGGAGCCGCACCCCGACGTCGGTGACCAGCGAGACCGGGGCCTCCTGCGGCGGGCGCTCCTTGACCAGGTAGAGCGTGTCCGGGCCGTGCAGGATGCCGAGGTGGGCGATCTCGCCGGTCCGGAGGGCCAGGCGCCGGGTGAGGGGCCGGCCGAGGTGCTCCAGCGGGGCCTGCCGGAGGTAGGCGCTGCCGATCTCGAAGGCCGCGACGCCCAGGCCGTACGCGCGCTCCTCCGGGTAGTGCAGGACGAAGCCGCGCTCGGTGAGCACCGCCAGCAGGTGGTAGGCCGACGAGCGCGGCATCCCGAGGTCGCGGATCAGCGCGGCCCCGGCGACCGGGCCGGGGCGACCGGCCAGGTGGAGCAGCACGTCGAGCGCCCGCCCGACCGCCGGCGACGTGCTGCTGGCCATGGCCGACCCCGCTCGTCGTACGTCTCGGATACGAGACCACCGTAGGGCACCGGCCCTGGGCCCGGCCTCTGCGATCCGGTGCACTCGACGGTGTCCCGCTCCGACACCCGACGTGGAGGACCACCCCGTGACCTCGTCACCGACCCGACCCGCGGTGCGGGCCCCGCGCGGCAGCGAGCTGTCCTGCCGCGGCTGGCAGCAGGAGGCCGTGCTGCGGATGCTGATGAACAACCTCGACCCCGAGGTCGCCGAGCACCCCGAGGACCTCGTCGTCTACGGCGGCACCGGCCGGGCCGCCCGGAGCTGGGAGGCGTTCGACGCGATCGTCGCGTGCCTGCGCGACCTCGGTGACGACGAGACCCTGCTCGTGCAGTCGGGGAAGCCGGTCGGCGTGCTGCGGACCCACCCGTGGGCGCCCCGCGTGCTGATCGCCAACGCCAACCTCGTCGGCGACTGGGCCGACTGGACGCAGTTCCGCCGGCTCGAGGCCGCCGGGCTCACCATGTACGGGCAGATGACGGCCGGATCGTGGATCTACATCGGGACCCAGGGGATCCTGCAGGGCACCTACGAGACGTTCGCGGCGGTCGCCCGCCGGCGCGGTGGCACGCTCGCGGGCACCATCACCCTCACCGCCGGGCTCGGCGGTATGGGCGGCGCCCAGCCCCTCGCGGTGACGATGAACGACGGCGTCGCCCTCTGCGTCGACTGCGACCCGACCCGCGTCGAGCGCCGCATCGCCCACCGCTACCTCGACGTCCGGGCCGACGACCTCGACGACGCCCTGCGGCGCGCCGTCGAGGCGCGGGACGCGCGGCGGCCGCTGTCGATCGGCGTGGTCGGCAACGCCGCGGAGGTCGTGCCGGAGCTGCTGCGCCGCGGGGCCCCGATCGACGTGGTCACCGACCAGACCTCGGCGCACGACCCCCTGGCCTACCTCCCCATCGGGATGGCCGTCGAGGACCTCCGCGCCGCCGCCGCGGCCGATCCGGAGGGGGTCACGGCGCGGGCCCGGGCCGCCATGGCCGCGCACGTGGAGGCGATGGTCGGGTTCGCCGACCGGGGCGCCGAGGTGTTCGACTACGGCAACTCCATCCGCGACGAGGCGCGTCGCGGCGGCTACGACCGGGCGTTCGCCTTCCCCGGCTTCGTCCCCGCCTACATCCGGCCGCAGTTCGAGGAGGGACGCGGCCCGTTCCGGTGGGCGGCGCTCTCCGGCGACCCGGCCGACATCGCCGCGACCGACCGGGCGGTCCTCGAGCTCTTCCCCGACGACGAGGGCCTGCGCCGCTGGATCACGATGGCCGGCGAGCGGGTCGCCTTCGAGGGACTGCCCGCCCGGATCTGCTGGCTCGGCTACGGCGAGAGGCACCGGGCCGGGCTACGGTTCAACGAGATGGTGGCCTCCGGCGAGCTGAGCGCGCCCGTCGTGATCGGCCGCGACCACCTCGACTCCGGGTCGGTCGCCTCGCCGTACCGCGAGACGGAGGCGATGCTCGACGGGTCCGACGCGATCGCCGACTGGCCCCTGCTGAACGCCCTGGTGAACACCGCGTCCGGGGCGACGTGGGTGTCGGTGCACCACGGTGGCGGGGTCGGGATCGGCCGCTCCCAGCACGCCGGCCAGGTGTGCGTGGCCGACGGGACGGCGCTGGCGGCGGCGAAGCTGGAGCGGGTGCTCACCAACGACCCGGGCACGGGCGTGCTGCGCCACGTCGACGCCGGCTACGCGCACGCGGCCGCCGTCGCCGCCGAGCGCGGGCTGCGGATCCCCATGGGGGAGGACCGGTGAGCACGTTCGACGGCCTCTGGGCCGAGATCGGCGACGTCGGCCGCCACCGCCCGACCGGCGGCTACCGCCGCTCCGCCTGGGACGACGCCGACCTGACCCTGCGCGAGTGGTTCGCCGGGGCGGCGACGGCCCGCGGCATGGACGTCGACCGCGACCGCAACGGCAACCTGTGGGCCTGGTGGCTGCCGACGGGCTGGACCGGCGATCCGGTGGACGCGGTCGTCACCGGGTCCCACCTGGACTCCGTGCCCGACGGCGGGGCCTTCGACGGCCCCCTCGGGGTCGTCTCGTCCTTCGCCGCCGTCGACGCGCTCCGGGCCGAGGGGTTCGCGCCGCGCCGGCCGATCGGGATCGTCTGCTTCGCCGACGAGGAGGGCGCCCGGTTCGGCGTCGCGTGCGTCGGCTCCCGGCTGTCCACCGGGGCGCTCGACCCGGACCGGGCGCGCGGCCTGCGCGACGGGGACGGGCGCACGCTCGCGGAGGTGCTCGACCGGGCCGGGGTCGACCCGGCCGGGCTGGGCCGCGACGACCGGCTGGCCCGCCGGGTGGGGTCGTTCGTCGAGCTGCACGTGGAGCAGGGCCGGGCCCTGGACCGGCTCGACCGGCCGGTCGCGGTCGCCTCGTCGATCTGGCCGCACGGGCGCTGGCGGCTGCGCTTCACCGGCGAGGCCAACCACGCCGGGGCCACCCTGCTCGCCGACCGGCACGACCCGATGCTCCCCTGCGCGGCCACGGTCGGCGCCGCCCGCGTCCGCGCCGCGCAGCACGGGGCGGTGGCCACGGTCGGGAAGCTGGCGGTGACACCGAACGGCGCCAACGCCATCGCGTCCGAGGTCGTCGCCGTCCTGGACGCGCGCGGCCCCTCGGAGGCGGTGCTCGACGCGCTGACCCGGGACCTCTTCGCCGACGCCGCCGCGCACGCCCGGGCCGAGGGCACCGAGGTCGAGGTCGTCGCCGAGTCGCTGTCCCCGGTCGTCGAGTTCCCCGACGGCCCGCGGGCGCGGATCCGCGCGGTCCTCGGGGACCTGCCGGTGCTGCCGACCGCCGCCGGCCACGACGCCGGGGTCCTGGCCACCGAGGTCCCCACCGCGATGCTGTTCGTGCGGAACCCGACCGGCGTCTCCCATTCCCCGGCCGAGCACGCCGAGCGCGACGACTGCCTGGCCGGGGTCGACGCCCTGACGGCGGTCCTGCGGGACGGGGCCGGGTCGTGAGCGCCTGATGGTGCGAGCACGTGTGGACCGGGACCGGGCCGGTTCAGCGGGACGTGCTCGTCACCGTCGCCGCCGGCCGGATCACCGCCGTCACCCCGGGGGTCGCCCGGCCGGTCGGCACCCCGGTCCTGCGGGGGCTCGTCGTCCCCGGGCTCGCCAACGCGCACTCGCACGCCTTCCACCGGGTGCTCCGGTCGCGCACGCAGCGCGGGCAGGGCTCGTTCTGGACCTGGCGGGACCTGATGTACCGGGCGGCGGACCGGCTCGACCCGGACGGCTACCGCGAGCTCGCCACCGCGGTGTTCGCGGAGATGGCGCTGGCGGGCGTCACCGGGGTCGGCGAGTTCCACTACCTGCACCACGAGCGGGGCGGGCGGCGCTACGACGAGCCCAACGCGATGGGGCTCGCGCTCGCCGACGCCGCCCGGGCCGCAGGGCTCCGCCTGACCCTGCTCGACACCTGCTACCTCACCGCCGACGTGGCGGGCGCCCCCGTCGCCGGGACCCAGCTGCGCTTCTCCGACGGCAGCGGGGAGGCGTGGGCCGCCCGGGTCGACGACCTGCACGGTGCCCTGGCCGGGGTCGACGGCGTCCTCGTCGGCGCGGCGGCGCACTCGGTCCGGGCGGTCCCGCCCGCCCAGCTGCCCGCGGTCGTGGAGTGGGCGAGGGCGCGATCCGCGCCGCTGCACGCCCACGTCGCCGAGCAGACCGCCGAGGTGGCGGCCTGCCGCGCGGTGCACGGCCGGACCCCGGTCGAGCTGCTCGGCGACCACGGCGTGCTGGGACCCCGCAGCACCGCCGTGCACGCCACCCACCTCACCGACGCCGACGTCGGCGCGCTCCGGGCGACCGGGACCGCGGTCTGCTTCTGCCCCACCACGGAACGCGACCTCGGCGACGGCATCGGCCCGGCCCCCGCGCTGCTCGCGGAGCCGGCCGCGCCGCTGTGCCTCGGGTCGGACAGCCACGCGGTGATCGACCTGCTCGAGGAGGCCCGGGCCGTGGAGCTCGACGAGCGGCTGGCGCGCCGGGAACGCGGCGTGCTGGCCGCGGACACCCTGCTGGCGTGCGCGACTCGGCACGGGCACGCCGCCCTCGGGTTCGCCGACGCCGGGACGATCGCCCCCGGCGCGCGGGCCGACCTCGTGGCGCTGGACCTCGGATCGGTGCGCACCGCCGGGGGCGGGGCGACCGCGGAGACCGCGGTCTTCGCGGCGGGGGCCGCCGACGTCACCGACGTGGTCGTCGACGGCCGGGCCGTGGTGACCGACCGCCGGCACGCGACCGTGCCGGACGTCGCGCGCCGGCTCGCGGCCGTCGTTTCCCTCGTCCTCGACGGCGGGGAGAGGGAGCGCGCCGCATGAACGTGCTGCACACCGGCATCGGCGAGCTGGTCACCAACGACCCGGCGACCGGGGACGGGTCGCCGCTCGGGCTCCTGCACGACGCCGCCCTCGTCGTCGAGGACGACCGGATCGCCTGGGTCGGGCCCGCCCACCGGGCCCCGGCCGCGGACCGCCGGGTCGACCACGAGGGCGACGCCGTCATCCCCGGCTTCGTCGACAGCCACGCCCACCTCGTGTTCGCGGGGGAGCGGTCCGCGGAGTTCGCCGCGCGCGCGAGCGGCCGGCCCTACTCCGCCGGCGGCATCCGCACCACCGTCGCCGCGACCCGCGCCGCCTCCGACGAGGACCTCGACGCCGGCGTCGCGCGACTCGCCGGGGAGATGCTGGCCGCCGGCATCACGACCTTCGAGACCAAGAGCGGCTACGGGCTGACCGTCGCCGACGAGCGGCGTGCGCTCGAGATCGCCGGGCGGTGGACGCCGGAGACCACCTACCTGGGTGCGCACGTCGTCCCCGCCGAGTACGCCGCCCGTCGCGACGACTACGTCGACCTGGTCCGCGGGCCGATGCTCGACGCCTGTGCGCCGCACGCCCGCTGGGTGGACGTGTTCTGCGAGACCGGTGCCTTCGACGTCGACGAGGCCCGTGCCGTCCTGGAGGCCGGGCGCGACCGCGGGCTGGGCGTGCGGGCGCACGCCGGCCAGCTGGGCGAGGGCGGCGGGGTGCGACTCGCCGTGGGGCTCGGGGCCGCCGCGGTGGACCACTGCACGTTCCTGTCCGACGACGACGTCGAGGCCCTCGCGAGCGGCGCCACCGTGGCGACCCTGCTGCCGGGGGTCGAGTTCAGCACCCGCACCCCGTGGGCGGACGGCCGGCGGCTGCTCGACGCCGGGGTGCGGGTCGCGCTCGCCACGGACTGCAACCCGGGGAGCTCCTACACGTCGAGCACGGCGTTCTGCCTCGCCCTCGCCGTGCGGCACATGGGGCTGAGCCCCGCCGAGGCGCTGCACGCGGCCACCGCGGGCGGGGCGGCGGCGCTGCGCCGGTCCGACGTGGGGAGGCTGGTCCCCGGGGCCCGGGCCGACCTGGTCCGGCTCGCCGCGCCGTCCTACGTGCACCTGGCCTACCGACCGGGGGTGCCGCTGGTGCGGGAGGTCGTCAGCGGGGGAGTGCGGTACGGGACGGGGCGCCCGGAGCCCCTGGAGGAGGAACCATGACCGACCCGGACGCCTTCGTCGTCGACGGGAGCACGCTGAGCTGCGACGACGTGGTCCGCGTCGCGGCGGGTGACGTGCCGGTGACGGTCGCGCCGGAGGCGATGAAGGCCGTCCACCTCGCCTGGGAGACCGCGTGCGCGGCGAGCTCGACCCGGCCCGTCTACGGCCGCACCACCGGGGTCGGCGCGAACCGGGACGCCGTCGTCGGCCGCGGGACCGGTGACCACGACCTGCGCCTGCTGCTCAGCCACGCCGCCGGGGTCGGCGACCTGCTGGAGCCCCCCGTCGTCCGGGCCGCCATGCTGATCCGGCTCAACCAGCTCGCCGCCGCCGGGAGCGGCATCCACCCCCGCTTCGTGACGGCGCTGGAGACCGCGCTGCGGACCGGCGCCGTGCCGACGGTCCACGACGGCGGGTCGATCGGCACGGGCGACCTCGCCACCCTCGCCGAGATCGCGCTCGCGCTGACCGGGCACGCCCCGTGGGCCCGGGGCGCCGTCCGGTCGGTCGTGCTCGAACCCGGCGACGCCCTGGCGTTCATGTCCTCGAACGCCGTCACCCTGGCGCGGGCCGTGCTCGCCACGGACGCGCTGAGCCGGCTGCTCGCCTCCGCCCACACGGTGACGGCGCTGTCCTACTGCGCGCTCGCCGGGTCGCCGGAGGCGTTCGCCGAGGAGGTCCACGCCCGCCGTCCGCACCCCGGCTCGGTCCGTGCCGCCGCCCGGATGCGGGAGCTGCTGTGGCACGAGGGCGACCTCAGCCCCGGCCGGCGCATCCAGGACCCGTTCGGGCTGCGCGCCTTCCCCCAGGTCCACGGCCCGGCCCTGGACGCGGTCGACCGCCTGCGGGGCACCCTCGAGATCGAGGTGAACGCGGCCGCCGAGAACCCGCTGATCGACGTCGCCGGCGGCGGGGTGTTCCACCACGGGCTCTTCTCCACCGCGTACGTGGCGCTCGCGCTGGACCAGGTGCGCGCCGCGGTGCACCACTCCGCGGAGCTCTCGGCCGCCCGCCTCGGCGACCTGATGGAGCCGGAGTTCACCGGCCTCACCCCGTTCCTCGCCGCCGGTGCCGACGGCAGCTCCGGGCTGATGATCCTCGAGTACCTCACGCACGACGCCCTGGGCCGGCTGCGCCACGCCGCGGGCCCGGTGACGGTGGGGACGTCGGTGATCTCGCGCGGCGTGGAGGACCACGCGAGCTTCACCCCGCACGCCGCCCGCAGCACGGCGGCCTCGGTGGAGAGCTACCGGACCGTGCTGGCCTGCGAGCTCGTCGCCGCGGTCCGGGTGCTGCGGCTCGCCGGGACCGCGCCCCGCGGGCGTCTCCTCGCCGCCCGGTTCGCGGACCTGGACGCGACGCTGCCCGACGTCCGCGAGGACCACCGGGTCGGCGACGACGTCCACGCGGCGAGCGTCGCGATCGACCGGTGGGCCCGCACCGCGGTCTCCTGAGCCGCTGGGTCAGCCCGGGACGTCCCCGTAGGCGACGACCGACAGGAACCGGATCGGCAGCTCGACGAGGTCGCGCGGCCCGTGGGCGCCCTCGCCGTCGAGCTGCAGCGCGTCGCCCGGGCGCATCGTGTACGAGCCGTCGCCGTGGCCGTAGACCATCACGCCCTCGAGCATGTAGAGCAGCTCGGTGCCCGGGTGCTGGAAGAGCGGGAACTCCTCGCTGCGCTCCGTCAGCGTGACGAGGTGGGCCTCCATCCGCTTGTGCGGCCCGCGCAGGGCGCCGAGCAGCGCATAGTCGTGCCCCACCCGCGTGCCGCGGGCGACCGTGCGGGCGCCGCTCCCGGCCGGGGTGAACACCGCCTCGCGCGGCCCCTCGGCGTCGCGGAAGAGCGCCGTGACCGGCACCCCGAGCGCCGTGGCCAGCCGCCCGAGGGTGGTCAGCGAGCACGAGATCTGCGCGTTCTCGATCTTCGACAGCATGGCCTTGGAGATGCCGGCCCGGGTGGCGAGAGTGGCGAGCGTCTGGCCCGAGTCGCGCCGGATCCGGCGGACCTGCGTGCCGATCGCGCGCTCCAGGCGACCCTCGCCGTCGTCGGGCCGGTCGACCTCCCGGACCAGCGGTCCGGAACCCTCGCTCACCGCATCTGCCCTGCCCCGACGTACGGGTGCGGGCTGGTCAGCAGGTCGCCCTCGGCGAAGCGGGAGAGCCGGAAGTCCGACGCGGGCGTCTCCGGCACCGAGCTCGCCCCGTCGATCACGAGGTCGGCCACGAGACGTCCGACCTCCGGGGAGATCTTGAACCCGTGCCCGGAGAACCCCGCCGCGACCACCAGCCCGTCGAGGCCGTCGACGCGGGAGATCACCGGGTTGAAGTCGGGCGTCACGTCGTAGCAGCCGGCGTAGGTGGAGGCGATCGAGGCGTCGACCAACCCCGGGAACCGATTGCCGACCTTCTCGACGACGCGGTCGACGACCGCCTCCGAGGCCTGGTTCGAGTACCGGTCGGGGTCGGCGGGCTCGAGCCGGGCCAGGTCGGAGTTGCCGAAGAGCAGCTCGCCGCCGGGCTCGGACCGGATGTACTGCAGCGACACCAGGTCGGAGAACACCGGCACCTCGCCGAGGTCCTGCCCCGGGTCGACCAGCACGATCGACTCGCGGTGCACCGTGATCGGCAGCTCCACCTCGTGCGCGGCGAGCAGCGGCACCGACCACGGCCCCGCCGCGAGGACCACGGTGTCGGCCTCGAGCACCTCGCCGTCGCCCAGCCGCACACCCGTCACGCGCCCGTTCCGGACGACGAGGTCGGTCACCCGGGTGCCCTGCCGCAGGTGCGACCCGGCGCGCCGCGCCGTCGCGGAGAACGCCTGCGCGGTGCGGTAGGCGTCGCCGTAGCCGCCGCGCTCCTCCCACCCGAACGCCCCGAACGGCTCCAGGTCGGCGACCGGCCAGAGCTTCGCGACCTCGGCGCGGTCGATGTCCTCGGTGCGCACGCCGACGGCCCGCTGGTCGGCCATGGAGGCGTGGAGGGCGTCCACGTTCTGCTCGCCGACCCCGACGACGTAGCCGGTGCGCCGGAAGCCG
Organism: Actinomycetospora atypica; assembly: GCF_042653685.1. Classification (NCBI taxonomy): domain Bacteria; kingdom Bacillati; phylum Actinomycetota; class Actinomycetes; order Pseudonocardiales; family Pseudonocardiaceae; genus Actinomycetospora; species Actinomycetospora atypica. Next base: position 144,536 of record NZ_JBHSIV010000003.1, read on the forward strand.
ACGTCCTCGCCGAGCACGTCGGCGGCCTGCTCGAGCACGTCGAGACTGCGGGTGGCCATGGCGGCCAGGGAGGACACCCCGTAGTGGCAGCGCACCACCCCGGAGGACTTCCCGGTGCCGCCCGACCCGACGGTGGCCCGCTCGAGCACGGTCACGTCGGTGACCCCGCGGCGGGTGAGCGCCCAGGCGGCGGCGCACCCCTCCAGGCCGCCCCCGACGATCAGCACCTCAGGCATGGCGCGCTCCGTTCTGCCCCGGGATCCAGTCCGTCCCCGCCAGCGGCACCCTCGCCATCGCGGCCGACTCCACGGTCAGCGCGACGAGGTCCTCGGGCTCGAGGTGGCGGACGTGGGACTTGCCGCAGGCCCGCGCGATCGTCTGGGCCTCCATCGTCAGGACCCGCAGGTAGTTCGCGAGCCGCCGCCCGCCCTCGACGGGATCGAGCCGGGCCGCGAGCTCCGGGTCCTGTGTGGTGATGCCGGCCGGGTCGCGGCCGTCCTGGAAGTCGTCGTAGTAGCCGGCCGCCGACCCGAGGGCCTCGTAGTCGGCGGCGAAACGCGGTGCGTTGTCGCCGAGCGCGACGAGCGCCGCGGTCCCGATCGCCACCGCGTCGGCGCCGAGCGCCATGGCCTTCGCGACGTCGGCGCCGGTGCGGATGCCCCCGGAGACGATCAGCTGGACGCCGTGGCGGTGCAGCCCGAGCTCCTGCAGGGCCCGGGTGGCCTGGGGGATCGCCGCGAGCGTCGGGATGCCGACGTGCTCGATGAAGACCTCCTGGGTGGCCGCCGTGCCGCCCTGCATCCCGTCGACGACCACCACGTCGGCGCCGGCGGCCACGGCCAGCTTCACGTCGTAGTAGGTGCGCGTGGCGCCGACCTTCACGTAGACCGGCTTCTCCCAGTCGGTGATCTCGCGCAGCTCGAGGATCTTGATGGCGAGGTCGTCGGGCCCGGTCCAGTCGGGGTGGCGGCAGGCGCTGCGCTGGTCGATGCCCGGCGGCAGCGTGCGCATCCCGGCGACCCGGTCGGAGATCTTCTGGCCGAGCAGCATCCCGCCGCCGCCCGGCTTCGCGCCCTGGCCGAGCACCACCTCGATCGCGTCCGCGGCGCGCAGGTCGGCCGGGTTCATGCCGTAGCGGCTGGGCAGGTACTGGTAGACGAGGTGCTTCGACTGGCCCCGCTCCTCGGGGGTCATGCCGCCGTCGCCGGTGGTGGTCGAGGTGCCCACCTCCGACGCGCCCCGCCCCAGGGCCTCCTTGGCCTGCGCCGACAGCGCCCCGAAGCTCATCCCCGCGATCGTCACCGGGGTCTCGAGGTGCAGCGGGTAGGCGGCGTTCCGGTCGCCCAGGACGACGTCGGTGCCGCAGCGCTCGCGGTAGCCCTCCAGCGGGTAGCGCGACATCGAGGCGCCGAGGAAGAGCAGGTCGTCGAAGTGCGGGACCGCCCGCTTCGCGCCCCAGCCGCGGATGTCGTACACCCCGGTCTCGGCGGCGCGCTGGATCTCCGCGATGACCCCGCGGTCGAACGTGGCCGACTCCCGCATCAGTAGCTCCCGTGCCCAGGCTGGAAGTGGTAGAGCCGCCGGGCGGAGCCGAAGCGGCGGAAGTCGCCCGGGTCGTGGTCGAGACCCGCGGCGGCGAGCAGCTCGGCCAGCTCGGCGCGGTGCTCCTCGCGCATCTCCTTCTCCACGCAGTCGGCGCCCAGCTCGCCCACGGCGCCCCGGACGTAGAGCCGCGCCTCGTAGATCGAGTCGCCCAGGGCGTCGCCCGCGTCGCCGCACACGACCATCCGGCCCGCCTGCGCCATGAACGCGCTCATCGGGCCGACCGAGCCGCCCACGACGATGTCCACGCCCTTCATCGAGATGCCGCAGCGCATCGACGCCGAGCCCTCGATCACCAGCAGCCCGCCGTGCGCCGTGGCCCCCGCCGACTGCGACGCGTCGCCGGTGACCCGCACGGTCCCCGACATCATGTTCTCGGCGACGCCCGTCCCGGCGTTGCCGCGGATCGTCACCGTGGCGCCGTCGTTCATCCCGGCCGCGTAGTAGCCGACGTGACCGTGGACCTCGACGGCCAGCTCGGCGTGGACCCCGGCGGCCACCGCGTGCGCGCCGTCGGGGTGGAGCACCTCGTAGGCCGTGGCCGACGGCCGGTGCAGCTCGGCGTTCAGCGCGCGCACGCCCCCGTCCGACAGGTCGAAGCTCACCGCGCCCATGCGTAGACCCTCCCCGGCTCGGGCTCGTACATCCGCGCGCCGTCGATGCCGGGGAGCCCGGCGAGCGCCCGGAACTCCGAGGCCATCGCCACCCACGCGTCGGTCTCGGCGATCACCGCGGGCTTGCAGGCGATCGGGTCGCGGACGACGGCGAACCCGTCCGCGCTGGTCACGAGCAGCGTGTAGAAGCCGTCGAAGGTCTCCCGCAGGCCGAGCAGCGCCTTCTCGAGGTCCTCCCCGGCCGCCAGGCGCGCCGCCACGTAGCGCGCGCCGACCTCCGAGTCGTTCTCCGAGTCGAACTCCACGCCCTGCCGGACGAGCTCGCGGCGGATCGAGGCGTGGTTGGAGAACGAGCCGTTGTGCACCAGGCACTGGTCGGGGCCCACCGAGAACGGGTGGCAGCCCTCCGGCGTCACCGCCGACTCCGTCGCCATCCGGGTGTGCGCGAGCCCCTGCCAGCCCCGCGCCCCCGCGAGGTCGTAGGTGACCGCCAGGTCGCGGGGGTGCCCCGTGCCCTTGTAGACGGTGAGGTCGCGGCCCGAGCCGATCACGGTGCTCGTCGGGAAGGCCTCCCGGACGACGGCCGTGAGCTCCTCCGGGCTCGTCGGCGCGGCGATGACCGTGGTGTCGCCCGCCCGGGTGACCACGGCGCCGTCGATCGCGACCTCGGCGTCGGGCGGCAGGAGCACCGACACGGCCGCGTGGCCCTCGGGCACCCGCCGGGTGTCGCCGTACACCGCCACGCCCGCGGAGTCGGGGCCGCGCGAGGTGACCCCCCGGAGCATGGACTCCAGCAGCACGCCGAGCCGCGGGTGCAGCCCGGGGTCGCGCAGGTGGAGTCCGACGATGCCGCACATCAGAAGGCCGTCAGGTACTGGTCGTGCTCCCAGGCGCCGACGCCGCCGTGCCAGTCGAGGAACTCCTCGCGCTTGAGGTCGGCGAAGTAGGTCGCGACGCCCGGGCCGGCGGCGTCGAGGGCCTTCCCGACGACCGCGTCGGCCCGCAGGGCGTCCACGGCGTGCAGCAGCGTGGGCGGGAGCTCCGGGCGGTCACCGGGGGAGTCGGGGTCGAGCCCGCGGTCGACGCCGTCGAGCCCGGCGGCCAGCGCCACGGCCAGCGCGAGGTAGGGGTTGGCGGCGCCGTCCCCGCCCCGGAGCTCGACGCGGTGGCCGTCGGGGACCCGGACGAGGTGCGTGCGGTCGTTGCCGCCCCAGGTGGCCCGGCGCGGCGACCAGGTGGCGCCGGAGCGCGTCGAGGTGGCGCCCGTGCGCTTGTAGGAGTTCACGGTGGGCGCGAGCACCGCCTGCATGCCGGGCGCGTGCTCGAGCAGGCCCGCCAGGAAGTGGTAGGCGAGATCGGAGAGGCCGTGGCCCCGGCCGTCGTCGGCGGAGGGGAACCGGGACGAGCCGTCGGACCAGAGCGAGAGGTGCAGGTGCAGGCCCGAGCCGGTGCGGTCGGCGAACGGCTTGGGCATGAACGTGGCCGTCATCCCGCGCTGCTCGGCGAGCATCGAGATCAGGTAGCGGGCGGTGATGACCCGGTCGGCCGTGGTCAGCGCGTCGGCGTAGGCGAAGTTCTGCTCGAACTGCCCGTTCGCGTCCTCGTGGTCGTTGGCGTAGTTGCCCCAGCCCAGGGCGTTCATCGCCGTCGACACCGCGGTCAGGTGGTCGTACATCCGGGTCAGGCCGCGCGCGTCGTAGCAGGGGCGCCGGCCGTCGTCGAGGGAGTCGGCGGGCCGCAGCGTGCCGTCGGCGTCGCGGGCGACGAGGAAGTACTCGACCTCCGCGCCGGCCATCAGCTCGAGCCCGGCGGCCCGCTCCAGCGCGGCCTTGAGCAGCACCCGCGGCGCGAACGGCCACGGCCGGCCCTCGACGTGCGGGTCGCAGTGCACGAGGGCCAGGCCGTCGCGGACCCAGGGGAGCGGGGTGTAGCTGGCGACGTCGGGGACCGCGACGAGGTCGGGGTCGCAGGGCTGCTGCCCGATCGCCCCGACCGCGTAGCCGGCGAACCCGACGCCCTCGTGCTCGAGCTCGTCGGCGTACTCGACCGGCACGAGCTTCGCGCACGGCTTGCCGGTGAGGTCGACGAACAGGGCGAGCAGGAACCGCACGCCGTCGGCCCGGGCGCGCCGGGCCAGGGAGGCGGGGGCCGCGACGGTCGCGGGCGCGTCGGTGACGGTCATGGGGCTCCTCGAGGCTGTTCTCTCGTCGGGAAACAGCGTCTCGCATGAGGAGACCCGGGTGGGTTTCGGTCGTGTTACCTCGCGGAGGAGGTGGTGGCCGGGCGGGCCCCGTTGGCGGCGGGCACGTGCTCGTCCCCGTCGTGCCCGCGGGCGGCGGCGAACGTGACCGTGTCGCCGTCCGCGTCGGCCTCGCTGCGCGGCGACGGGTGCTCGAGCTCGTGCTCCTCGGGGAAGGCGTCGAGGCTCGGCAGCTCGCCCAGCGCCTCGCGCAGGGTGGCGAGCTGGGTGGTCACCCGGGCGCGCAGCCGGCGGATGCTCGCCACCTCGGCGTCGGCCTCCCGCAGGCGGCGGCGGGCCTCGTCCCCGGCCTCGCGCACCTGGGCCTCGGCGCGCGAGCGCGCGTCGGCCTCGCTGCGGGCGAGCACGCGCATCGACTCGGTGCGCCGGGAGGCCATCGCGATCTCGAAGTCCTCCTCGACCTGCTCGCGGCGGGCCCGCGACTCCTCGTCGAGGCGGCGGCGCTCGTTCTCGGCCTCCGTGCGGACCCGGGCGGCGTCGGCGCGGGCGGAGTCCATGAGCGCGCGGTGCTCGGACTCCATCTCCTGGCGGCGACGGTCGTTGTCGGCGACCCCGGCGTCGTACCGCGTGCGGACCTCGGCGGCGGTCGCCTCGGCGGCCGCGTGCATCTCCTCGGCCTGCCGGCGGGCCTCGTCCTGGGTGCCGCGGGCGTACTCGTCGGCCTCGCCGACCACGCGCCGGGCGTGCTCGTCGGCCTCGGCGACGACGCGCCGGGCGTGCTCCTCGGCGTCCTCGGTGGTGCGCCGGGCGTACTCGGCGGCGTCCTCACGGGTGCGGCGCCCGGCCTGGTCGGCGCTGGAGCGCATCTCGCGGGCCTCGTCCTGCGCCAGGCGGAGCATCCGCTGCAGGCGCTCGGAGAGCCCCTCCATGGAGTCGGGCGGCGCGGCCAGCCGGTCGATCTGCGCGCGGAGCTCCTCGACGTGGGCCCGCGTGCGGTCGAGCGCCCGGGCCAGCTCGGAGGCCTGCGCGACGGCGGCGTCGCGATCGGCGGTGAGGATGCGCAGATCCGCCTCGACGCGGTCGAGATGCTCCTCGACCTGACCCCGGTCGTACCCCCGACGGACCACGTCGAAGCCGGTGCCCAGAGGCAGCAGATCACGCTCTCCTGACGGCATCCGCCCAGGTTACTAGGGCTGTGGGCGACACGGCCATGGCCGGAGGACGGACACGCCGCCCTCGGCCGTGTCCATCCCGGTCACGCGGGTGGGTGAGTCCGGTCACGAGGCCCCGGTACCGGTCCCGGAACGGACGAACGGCCCGTCCGTCACCTTCCTCTCCGGTGACGAACGGGCCGTTCGGGGGGATCGAGGCCCGGGCTACTCGCCGCGGAACCGGTTGATCTCCGTGAGGTGCTTCTCGCGGAGCTCGGGGTTCGTCACGCCGAGGCCCTCCTCGGGCGCGAGGCACAGGACGCCGACCTTGCCCTGGTGGCTGTTGTGGTGGACGTCGTTGGCCGCCTCGCCGGTCTCCTCCAGCGCGTAGGTCTTCGACACCGTGGGGTGGATCTTCCCCTGGGCCACCAGCCGGTTGGCGAGGTAGGCCTCCTTGTAGTTCGCGAAGTGCGACCCGATGATCCGCTTGAGGTTCATCCACAGGTACCGGTTGTCGTACTGGTGCATGAAGCCCGACGTGGAGGCGCAGGTGACGATCGTGCCGCCGCGCTTGGCGACGTAGACCGAGGCGCCGAAGGTCTCGCGGCCCGGGTGCTCGAAGACGATGTCCGGGTCGTCGCCGCCGGTCAGCTCGCGGATCTTCGAGCCGAACCGCTTCCACTCGCGCGGGTCCTGGGTCTCGGGGTCGGACCAGAACTTGTAGCCCTCGGCGGAGCGGTCGATGATCAGCTCGGCGCCCATCTTGCGGCAGAGCTCGGCCTTCGCGGGCGAGGAGACGACGCAGACCGGGGTCGCGCCGCCGTTGAGGGCGAACTGGGTGGCGTAGGAGCCGAGGCCGCCCGACGCGCCCCAGATCAGGACGACGTCGCCCTGGGTCATGTTCGCGCCGTGCGGGCTGACCAGCTGGCGGTAGGCGGTGGAGTTGACGAGGCCGGGGGAGGCGGCCTCCTCCCAGGTGAGGTGCTCCGGCTTCGGCATCAGCTGGTTGGTCTTCACCAGGGCCATGTCGGCGAGGCCGCCGAAGTTCGTCTCGAAGCCCCAGATGCGCTGCTCCGGGTCCATCATCGTGTCGTCGTGGCCCGCGGGGCTCTCGAGCTCCACCGAGAGGCAGTGCGCGACGACCTTGTCGCCCGGCTTCCACATCTGGACGCCCGCGCCGACCTTGAGCACGACGCCGGAGAGGTCAGAGCCGACGACGTGGTAGGGCAGGTCGTGGCGCTTGGCGAGCTCGGAGATGCGGCCGTAGCGCTTGAGGAAGCCGAAGGTGGACACCGGCTCGAAGATCGAGGTCCACACGGTGTTGTAGTTGATGGCGCTCGCCATGACGGCGACGATCGCCTCACCGGGCGCGACCTCGGGCGTCGGCACCTCGTCGAGGTGCAGCGACTTGCGCGGGTCCTTCTCCTGGGCGGGCATGCCGGCGAACATCTCGGCCTCGTCGGCGTGCACCGTGATGCCCCGGTAGGACTCGGGGACGGTGATGGAGCCGAGGCCGGCCATGTCGTCGGCGAGGATGGCGTCGCGGATGTCCTGCACGATCAAATGCCTCCGGGGTGTCGGTGTCCGGTGAGGCTACCGACGAGTAGGTGCTGCGAGAAGTGGGGTTGTCAGTGGCCCGCGGCGGGCTGCACGAGCTCGACGAGCACACCACCGGCGTCCTTGGGGTGGACGAAGTTGACCCGGGAGTCGGCCGTCCCGCGCCGCGCGGTCTCGTAGAGCAGCCGCACGCCCTTCTCGCGGAGCCTCGCGGCGGTGTCCTCGACGTCGGTGACCCGGTAGGCGACCTGCTGGAGGCCCGGCCCGTTGCGGTCGATGAACTTCGCGATGGTCGACGAGTCGTTCAGCGGGGCGAGCAGCTGCACCGCCGTGCCGGACGGGTCGCCCGGCGCGTGCAGCATCGCCTCGCGGACACCCTGCTCCTCGTTGGTCTCCGTGTGCGTGGCCTCGAGGCCGAGGGTCCGGGCGTACCAGTCGATGGCCTCGTCGAGGTCGGGGACCGCGATGCCGACGTGGTCCACGGCGACGATGCCCACGGCGCTGTCCACGAGTACGGCGTCATCAGGTCTTGGCATGCTCGGGACAGTAAGCGACTGAATCGAGACGCCAAGCAGGTGACGGCCGACACCCCGACCCCGGGCGGGTGATCCTCCCCGAACGTACCGGGGCTGCCAGGATCGCCGTCGTGTCCGACCGTGCCGCCCTCGACGACCTCGTCGCCCGTGCCCGCGAGGGCTCGCCCCGGGCCGTCGCGCAGCTCGTCTCGCTGGTGGAGGACGGGGGCCCGCGCACGCGCGACCTCGCGGCGGCGCTGGCGCCCCACACCGGCCACGCGGTGGTCGTCGGGCTGACCGGCTCGCCCGGGGTCGGCAAGTCGACCACCACCTCGGCCCTGGTCAGCGCCCTGCGCGCAGACGACCGGCGGGTGGGGGTGCTGGCGGTCGACCCCAGCTCCCCGTTCTCCGGCGGGGCGCTGCTGGGTGACCGGGTGCGGATGGGGGAGCACGCGACCGACCCGGGGGTGTTCATCCGCTCCATGGCCACGCGCGGCCACCTCGGTGGCCTCTCGGCCTCCGCGCCCCAGGCTCTGCGGGTGCTCGACGCGGCGGGCTGCGACGTGGTGCTCGTGGAGACCGTGGGGGTCGGGCAGTCCGAGGTCGAGGTGGTGGCCCTGGCCGACACGACCGTCGTGCTCCTCGCCCCCGGCATGGGCGACGGCGTGCAGGCGACGAAGGCCGGCATCCTCGAGGTCGCCGACGTCTTCTGCGTGAACAAGGCCGACCGCGAGGGCGCCGACGTCACGGTGCGGGAGATCGAGAACGCCATGGCGATGTCGCGCCGCGGCACCGGGCCCCGCTGGCGCGCCCCGGTGGTGCGGGCGTCCGCCGCGTCGAACCGGGGCATCGACGACCTGCTCGCCGCGATCGACGACCACCGCGCGTGGATGGTCGCCCAGGGTCGCGGTGACGAGGGCCGGCGGCGGCGGGCCCGCGCCGAGGTCGAGGCCATCGCGCTCGCCGACCTGCGCGCGCAGCTGCGGGCCGTGTCGGGCTCCGTGGCGCTCGACGCGCTGGCGGGGGAGGTGGCCTCGGGGGCGCTCGACCCCTTCTCCGCCGCCGACCGGCTGCGGGAGGCGGCCGGGAACCGGTCCTGAGTCGCTGTCGGTGGGTGGGTGTAGAGGTTCCCTCGTGAGGAGAGGGGACGATCATGCTCTGCTGGTGGGTGGTCGGGGTGATGGCCCTGCTGCAGGGGGCCGACTACACGGAGCGGTGGCGCCGCCGTCGCCGGGGCTCCCACCGCGGCCGGCGCCACGGCGCGATGCGGGAGTGGCCGGGCGAGCGGCCTAGCGGACCCCCACCGTCGGCAGGGCGTCCGTGAGCCAGGGGATGACGATCGTGATCGTGGGGACCACGACGAGCGCCACCGCGGCCAGGTAGGTCCCGGCGGCGAGGGCGCGCCCGCCGTGCACGTGGGCGCGGATGCGGTCGCGGCGCACGTGGGTCTCGTCGTCGGGGGCGGCGGCGCAGGCGAAGGCGTCGAGGGCACCCGCCATCGCGTCGTCGCCGTGGCGGCGCCGGCCCGCGTCGTCGGCGAGCATCTCGAGCAGCAGGGCCACCGCCTCGAGGGCCTCGCGGCTGCGCACCACCACGGGGAACGCCTGGTGCAGGGCGGTGAACCCCTCCCGGACGAGGTCGTGTCGGGCGTCGAGGTGGGCCTGCTCGTGGGCGATGACCGCCCGCAGCTCGGCGGGACAGAGGCGGTCGAGGGTGGCGCCGGTGACCACCACGCGGCCCTCGCGGCCCACCCGGCCCGGCACGCAGTAGGCGAACGGCACGGCCCCGTCGAGGACGCGTAGCACGGTGCCCGAGCGCAGCGTGCCCACCGAGTCGCCCTGCTCGGCGCGGGCGAGCAGGTCGACCATGTCGCGGTGGCGCGAGCGCCGCACGCGGGTGCGCACCGCGAGCAGGACGAGCACGCCGACCAGGCGCACGACGATCAGCCCGGCGAGGACCGCCGCGGCCCCCACGGCGATCGCCAGCGGCACGCCGGTGCGCTCCTCGGGGTGGGTGAACACCCGCAGCAGGGCCTCCGGCGCGGCGAGGGCGCTGCCGACGGCGGCCAGCACGGCGGCCGAGGCCACCGCCTGCCAGAGGACGATCGCGGCGCGCGGGACGGACCGGGTCCAGCGGGCACGTGCCAGCAGGGCGGGCACGGGCCCGGCCAGCAGCAGGGCGAGCCCTGCCAGCCACACGGACGCCATGACCGGTCAGTGTGGGGCCACGGTGGTGGTTCTCACGACTCGGGTGATCGTCCGTCGCTCGCGGGCGAGCCGTGCGGCGGCGTGTCGAGGGCGCGGCGCAGTGCCTCGGCCTCCTGGGGACCCACCTGGTCGACGAACGCGACGAGGGCCGCGGTGCGGTCCTCCCCGACGTCGCCGAGCGCGTCGAGCATCAGCGACGCGGCCATCTGGTCGCGGCTCGAGGCGGCGGCGTACCGGTAGGCCTTGCCGTCGCGCTCCTGCCTGACCAGGCCTTTCTTGGCCAGCCGGCCCAGCACGGTCATCACCGTGGTGTAGGCGAGCTCGCGCTCCAGGTGATCGTGGACGTCCCGGACGGTGAGCGGCTCGTCGGCCGACCACAGCTGTGCCATGACCGCGCGTTCGAGCTCTCCCAGGGCCACGCGGACGAGTGTACCCAGGGACACGGTGTGCCAACGAACTGCGTCGTACTACCATCGGTCGTAGGTACTACGAAGCGTCGTAGGAGGGGTCAGCGATGACCGCACTCGAGCTCTCCCGGCTGCAGTTCGCGGTCGTCACCGTCTACCACTACCTGTTCGTCCCGCTGTCGATCTCGCTCGCCGCCCTGACGGCCGGACTGCAGACGGCCTGGTTCCGCCGGGCCCGCCGGGGACAGGAGGACGAGCGCCTCGGCCGGGCCACGATGCTCGTCGGGAAGCTGCTCATGGCGACCTTCGCCGTCGGGGTGGTGACGGGCCTGGTCCAGGAGTTCCAGTTCGGTCTCTCCTGGTCGGCGTTCGCCCGCTTCTACGGGGACGTCTTCGGCCCGACCCTGGCGCTCGAGGGGATGCTCGCGTTCTTCCTCGAGGCGACGTTCCTCGGGCTCTGGTGGTTCGGGCGCGACCGGCTGGGGCGGGGCCTGCACCTCGCGACGATCTGGGTGGTCGCCATCGGCACGTTCATCTCGGCCTACGTCATCCTCGCGGCCAACGCCTTCATGCAGCACCCGGTCGGCGTCGCGATCGACCCGGTGACCGGCCGGGCGGTGCTCGGCAGCTTCTCCGCGCTGCTCACCAACCCCGTGGTCGTCGCGGCGTTCCCGCACACCATCGCCGGGGCCTTCATGGCCGGCGGTGCGCTGCTGCTGGCGATCGGGATGTGGCGACGCTGGGCCGGGGGAGCGCTCCCGACCGACGACGCCCCCACCTGGCGGGTCCTCGCCCGCGTCGGCGCCTGGACCACCCTGGTCGGCGGCGCCCTCGTCAGCCTCACCGGCGACGTGCTCGGCAAGGTGATGACCGAGGTCCAGCCGATGAAGATGGCGGCCGCCGAGGCGCTCTACGAGACGACGAGCGCCGCGCCGTTCAGCCTGTTCGCGGTGCAGCTGCCCGGCCAGGAGCAGCCCTGGTCGATCGACGTCCCCTACCTGCTCTCGGTCCTTGCCGCCGGGAGCCCGACGGCCACCGTGCAGGGCATCGACGACCTGCAGGCCCAGTACTCCGCGCAGTTCGGCCCCGGGAACTACACCCCCTGGGTCCCGGTCGCCTACTGGACCTTCCGCCTCATGATCGGCCTCGGCGTCGTCGCCATGGGGATCGCCGCCTACGTGCTCTGGCGCACGCGCGGCGACCGCGACTTCGTCCCCACCTGGATCGCCGACCGCTGGCTCCTGCGCCTGCTGTGGGTGGTGCCGGTGCTGCCGGCCGCCGCCGCGACCTTCGGGTGGCTCTTCACCGAGACCGCCCGCCAGCCGTGGCTCGTCTTCGGCCTCTTCCAGACCCGCGACGGCGTCTCGCCCACCCTCACCACCACCGAGCTCACCGCCTCGCTCGCCGGGTTCGCGCTCGTCTACGGCGTGCTCGCGGTGGTCTGGGTGCGGCTGGTCCTGCACGTCTCGCGCGGGACGCCGGCGCCGCTGCACGCGGAGCCGGCGGCCGACGAGCCCGAGCGCGTCCTCGAGCCGAGCTACTAGGAGTCGTCGTGGAGATCGCCTGGTTCGCCCTCGCCGTCACCTGCTGGGTCCTGTTCGTCGCCCTCGAGGGCTTCGACTTCGGGGTCGGCATGCTCGCGCCGGTGCTCGGTCGCGACGAGCACGAGCGCGGGGCCGCCGTCCGCACGGTCGGGCCGGTGTGGGACGGCAACGAGGTGTGGCTCGTCGCCGCGATCGGCGTGACGTTCGCGGCCTTCCCCGACTGGTACGCCGCCCTGCTCTCGGGGCTCTACCTGCCGATGGTGCTGGTGCTGCTCGCGCTGGCGGCCCGCGGCGTCGCGATCGAGTTCCGGGGCAAGGTCGACACCGTGGCCTGGCGCCGGCGCTGCGACCGGGTCCTCGCGGTCTCGTCACTGCTCAGCGCCGCCCTGTTCGGCGCCGTCATCGCCGTCGCGACCACCGGGCTCGCGCTCGACCCGGCCGGCGACGTCGTCGGCAGCGGGCTCGCCCGGACCCTCGGCCCGCTCGTCTCCGCCCCGGCGCTGGCCGGGGCCGTCCTGGGGGTGCTCGCGGCCCTGCTGCAGGGCGCCACGTTCCTGGGCCTGCGCACCACGGGCCCGGTGCGCGAGCGGGCCCGCCGGGTGGCCGTCGGGGCGGCGGGGGCCGCCGCGGTCGTCGTCGGGACCCTGGCCCTGGCGACGGGCAGCCTGCCCGCCGGTCTCGTCGCGCTCCTCGCGGTCGGCACCGCGGTCGCGGCCGGGACCGGGCGCGAGGCGGTCGCGTTCAGCGCCGCGAGCATCGCGGCGGCGGGCGCCGTGGTCGCCGCGTTCACCGCCCACGTGCCGGTGGTGCTGCCCTCGACCCTCGCCGCGGGGAACGGCCTGACGATCGCCGGCGCGGCCGCCTCGCCGTACGCGCTCACGGTGATCACCGTCGGTGCCGTGCTGATCCTGCCCGGGGTGATCGCCTACCAGGCCTTCTCGTACTGGGTGTTCCGGCGGCGGGTGGCCAGTGAGCGGGTGGCGGTATGAGCAGGGGCCCGGTCGATCCGCGGCTGCTGCGCCTGGCCCGTCCGGCCCTGCCGGGGGTCGCGGCGCAGGTCGCCCTCGGGGTGCTCGGCGCGATCGCCGACGCCGGGGCACTGGTGGCCGCGGGGCTCCTGGTGGCCGCGCTCGTCACCGGGGTGCCCGGCGCGGAGATCGCCTGGCTCATCGGCGCGGTGCTCGTGCGGGCGGTCGTCGCCGCCCTCGCCCCGCGGGTGGCGGCGGGGACCGCGTCGCGGGTGGTGGAGCCGCTGCGCGAGCAGCTGCTCGACGCCCGCGACCCCGAGGCCGAGCGCCGCGACCCCGGCGGGCGGGTGCGCCGGGAGCTCGCCGCGGGCGGGATCGACGACCTGCGGGCCTGGTTCACCTCCTACCTGCCGGCCCTCGTGCTCGCCGCGGTGCTCCCGCCGCTGGTGCTCGTGGGCCTGTTCGTCGCCGACCGCACCTCGGCCCTCGTCGTGCTGGCCACGCTCCCGCTGCTGCCGGTGTTCGCGGCGCTGGTGGGGTGGGCCACCGAGAAGCGCGCGGCCGCGCAGTGGGCGGCCGGGGAGCGCCTCGCGGGCCACGTGCTCGACGCCGTCTCCGGGCTCGCGACGCTGCGGCTGTTCGGCCGGGCGCGCCGCCAGGTCGACGAGGTCGCGCGCACCGGGGAGGCCCACCGCCGCGCGAGCACCTCGGTGCTGCGGGTGGCGTTCCTGTCGACCACCGCGCTCGACCTCGTGGCCACCGTGTCGGTCGGCCTCGTGGCGGTCACGGCCGGCCTGAGGGTGGTGGACGGGTCGCTCGGGCTCGCCCCGGCGCTCGTCGCGATCCTGCTGGCGCCCGAGGCCTACCGCCCGATCCGCGAGGTCGGGGCCCGGTTCCACGACGTGGCGCGGGCGTCAGGTGTGGCCGACGGCCTCGTGAGCACTTCGGGGGGTTATAACGCCCCGAAGTGCTCACGAGGCGTCCGCGCCACAGACCTGCGCGTCCGCTACCCGCACCGCCGCGGTGACGCGCTGGTGCTCGACGCGCTGACCGTGGCGCCGGGGGAGGTCGTCGCGCTGGCGGGGGAGTCGGGCGCCGGGAAGACGACCCTGCTGCGCGTGCTCGCCGGGGCGATCGCGCCCGACGCCGGCACCACCGCGGTCGGCGGCCCCGTGCAGTACCTGCCCCAGCGCCCCACCCTCCCGCACGCGCGCACCGTCGCCGAGGCCGTCGGCGCCGCCGACCCGCGGCCCGTGCTCGCGGCGCTCGACCTCCCGCTGCACCCCGACGCCCCCCTCGCCGAGGAGGGCGGGTCGGTGTCGGCCGGGCAGCGCGAGCGGCTCGCCCTCGCCCGGGTGCTGGCGGCCCTGGAGGCCGACCCGCACCAGACCGTGCTGCTCGACGAGCCCACCGCCCACCTCGACCCCGCCACCGAGGCCCGCGTGCTCGGCTTGCTGCGGCGCGCCGCCGGCCGGGGGGCCGCCGTGCTGGTGGTGGCCCACCGCCCGGCCGCGCTCGCCGCCGCCGACCGCGTGGTCACCCTGGCCCGCCCGGCGGGCTCCGGGCCCTCGACCGCCGTCCCGCCGGCGCCGGCCGCGGAGACGGTGCCGACCGCCCGTCGGAGGGCCCTCCCGACGACGACTGCGGTCGCCCTCGGCGCGGGGTCGGTGCTCGCGGGCCTCGTGCTCACCGCGGCGTCGACCTGGCTCATCGTCCGCGCCGACGCCCGGCCCCCGGTCCTCACGCTCTCGATCGCGGTGGTCATCGTCCGGGCCACCGCGATCCTGCGCCCGCTGCTGCGCTACCTCGAGCGGCTCGTGGTGCACGACGACGCCCTGGCCCGGGTCGCCGGGTGGCGCCGCCGGCTGGTGGCGACCCTGGTCGACCGGGTCCCCGGCGCCGTCGCCGGCCGGCGTGGCGACCTGCTCGCGCGGGCCGTCGACGACGTCGAGGTCCGCCTCGACGGGCTCGTCCGCGGCCGCCAGCCGGTGCTCGTCGCCCTCGTCGTGGTGCCGCTCGTGCTCCTGGTGGCGTGGGCCGCGGTGCCGGCGACGGTCCCCGCGCTGCTCGTCGGGCTGGGGATCGCGGCCGTCGCGGTCCCGGCCCTCGCGGCGGCCGCCGCCCGCCGGGACGGCCCGGCGCTCGACCAGGCGGGCGACCGGCTGCGCTCGGCCGTCGTCGAGACCGTGGCCGCGCAGGAGGAGCTCGCCGTCCGCGACCGCGACGAGGTCCTCGCCGTCCCCCGGGCCCGCGTCGCCGAGCTCGACGCCGCCCGCCGGCGCGCCGCGGTGACCGAGGGGCTGCTCGACGGCGCCGCGCACCTCGGCCTCGGGGTCGCGACCGTCGGGGCCGCCCTGGCCGCGCTGACCCTGGCGTCCGGCCCTCTGGCGGCGTCGCCGGAGCTCGTCGGGATCGTCGTCCTGCTCCCGACCGCGCTGGCCGGCACCGTCCTCGCGCTGCCGGGTGCGGCCCGCGCCCTCGTGCGCGGCGCCCAGGCGCGGGCGCGGACCGACGCGCTGGCTCTCGTTCCCCCGCCCGCCACCGAGCCCCCGGCCCCGCGCGCCCTTCCCGACGACCACTCAGTGCGGGTGCGGGGGCTCGTCGCGGGGTGGGGCGGCGCGGCCGCCCTGCACGGGGTCGACCTCGACCTGCCGGCCGGCGCGCGGGTGGCGGTGACGGGGGCGTCGGGCTCGGGGAAGTCGACGCTCGCGGCCGTCCTGCTGCGCCTGCTCGATCCCTCGTCGGGCATGGTGGAGCTCGGCGGGGTGCCGCTGATCGAGCTCCCCGGCGACGAGGTCCGCCGCCGGGTCGGGCTGCTCGGCGACCACGACCACGTCTTCGCCACCACCCTGCGCGCGAACCTGCTGATGGCCGCGCCCGACGCCGACGACGAGCGCCTGCTCGCGGCGCTGGGACGGGTGCGGCTCGGCGGCTGGGTGGAGGGGCTCGCCGAGGGGCTCGACACCGTGATCGGCCCGGGGAGCGTCTCGGGCGGGGAGAGGCGCCGGATCGCGGCCGCGCGGCTGGTGCTCGCCGACCCGGCGGTGTGGATCCTCGACGAGCCCACCGAGGGGCTGGACGTGGACACGGCCGAGGCGCTGATGGCCGACCTGCTCGACACCCCCGCGAGCGTCCTGCTCCTCACCCACCGGACGGAGGGGCTCGACCGGATGGACACGGTCGTCGAGCTGGTGGACGGGCGGGTGCGCGAGGGCGGTGGGGCGTCAGCGATGGCACTTCGCTGACATCCGACGTCAGCGAGGTGCCATCGCTGGCACGCGGCGAGCCGTCAGGCGAAGTCGCCCGCGGCGTGCCGGACGCGGGCGAGCAGGGAGGTGAGCGTGCGGACCTCGTCGTCGGACAGGCCCACGAGCCCGAAGTCGACCTCGGTGACCGACGCGGTCGCCTCCTCGCCGCGGGTGCGGCCCGCGTCGGTGATCTCGACGAGGGTGGTGCGCTTGTCGCTGGGGTGCGGCACCCGGCGGACCAGGCCCGCGCCCTCGAGCCGGTCGACGATGTTGGTGATCGACGTGGGGTGCAGCTGCAGCCGCTGGCCCATGAGGCTCATCGGCAGAGACCCCGAGCGGGAGAACCGCAGCAGCACCAGCGCCTCGTAGCGGGCGAAGGTCAGCTCGTGCGGGCGCAGCGCGGCGTCGACGGCCTGCTGGAGGATCTGCTGCACCCGGAAGACGCTGGTGGTGGCGGCCATCGTGTCGGACTCGCCGATCTTCTCCGCCCAGATCCGCGCGGCCCGGTCGATGGGATCGAACGGCAGTGGGGCGGGCGCGGGCATCGGGCGGAATCTAGCAGGATGATGGGCGAATGATCGTTGCGTTCAGTGTCGCGCCCAGTGGCGGGGAGTCCGACTCGGTGAGCGAGGCGGTCGCCGAGGCCGTCAAGGTGGTGCGGGAGTCCGGGCTGCCCCACGAGACCTCGTCGATGTTCACGTCGATCGAGGGGGAGTGGGACGAGGTGATGGACGTCGTCAAGCGCGCGACCGAGGCGGCCGGCCGGTTCGGCTCCCGCGTCTCGCTGGTGCTCAAGGCCGACATCCGCCCGGGCTGGACGGACCAGATGACCGCGAAGGTGGCGCGGGTCGAGGAGCGTCTCGCGAGCTGGCAGGATTGACCCCGTGGCACGCCCCGATCCCCGCCAGGCCGCGCAGGCGGCAGCTATGTCCTCGGCGATGGCCGGGGCGGTCGACCTCTCCGGGCTGAAGGCCCGGGCGGAGCAGCGCAGTGCGCCCCCCACCCGCCCGGCCGCCGGGAACGGCGCCGCGCCCCCACCGCCGGCGGGCGGCGCGCCCACCGGGGGCGTCGTCGTCGACGTCACCGAGGACACGTTCCAGGCCGAGGTCATCGAGCGGTCGATGACCGTGCCGGTGGTCGTCGACCTGTGGGCCGAGTGGTGCCAGCCCTGCAAGCAGCTCTCCCCGACGCTGGAGAAGCTCGCGAAGGAGGGCAACGGCTCCTGGATCCTCGCCAAGGTCGACGTCGACGCGAACCCGCGCATCGCGCAGATGTTCCAGGTGCAGTCGATCCCGACGGTGCACGTGGTGGTCGCCCAGCAGCCCGTCACCTCGTTCTCCGGCGTGCAGCCGGAGGCCGAGCTGCGCACGTGGATCGCCCAAATCCTCGACGCGCTCCGCGACCGGATGCCCGGTATCGCGGAGGCCGAGGCCCGGGGGCCGGCCGACCCGGACGGCGCCGCGGAGCCCGAGCCCGAGCCGGAGGACCCGCGCTTCACCGCCGCCGAGGACGCCCTCGACCGCGGCGACTACGACGCGGCGGTCGCGGCCTACGAGCAGATCCTGGCGGTCGAGCCCGCGAACGCCGAGGCCCAGGCCGCGCTGGCCCAGGTCCGGTTCATGGCGCGCGCGGAGGCGGCCGACCCGTCGGCGGTCACGGCCGCCGACGCCGCCCCTGACGACGTCGCCGCGCAGAAGGCGGCGGCCGACGCCGAGCTGGCGGGCGGCCAGGTCGAGGCGGCGTTCGACCGGCTCGTGACGACCGTGCAGCGCACCTTCGGCGAGGACCGGGATGCCGCCCGCGAGCACCTCGTGGGGCTCTTCGAGCTCTTCGCCCCCGACGACCCCCGGGTCACCACCGCCCGCCGGGCGCTGGCACGCGCGCTCTACTGAGTGGCCCGCTCACGGCGGACGGTCTCGACGACGATCGCCGTGAGCGCCACCAGCACCGCTCCGGCGGCCACGAACCCGGCGGAGCGCCCGGTCGCGAGGGTGAGGGCCGCGCCGAGCGCGGCGCCCGCGGCGAAGCTCAGGACGATCGCGCCGAGCACCGCGGTGCGCCGCCCGGCGTCCTCGGCGCGCTCGCCCCACCACCGCGCGAACTCCGCCACGAGGCTGCGGAGGTTGCCGGTGGTCACGGTCGCGTTGTAGGGCACGTCGCCGACCTTCTTGAAGGTCGAGACCTGCAGGGCGGCCACGAACGCGACCGCGACGGTGACCGCCTCGTCGGGAAGGGCGATCGCGGCGCACAGCGCGAGGACGACCGCCTCGACGGCGAGGATCACGCGGGTGGGACGGCGCAGCGCGCGCCGGGCCCACGGGCGGGCGAGCGACTCCGCGACCCCGAGCCCGACCAGGAACGACAGCAGCGGCGGCAGGTGGCGCAGCGCCACGGCGACGTCGCCCCGGATCAGCCCGACCGCCAGCAGGACGACGTTGCCGGTCTGCGCGTTGGCGAACACCCCACCGAACCCGACGTAGGTGTAGGCGTCGAGGAACCCGCCGATCGCGCTGAGGAGCAGACCGATCGGCAGGGCCTCGGGATGGTTGCGGACCGACACCGCCACGGCGGGTCAGCGTAGGGCGAGGCAGCGGTCGGCGCCGCCGTCGACCCCCTGGCGGAAGTCGGCGATGCGGGCGTAGGCCGTGGTGTCGGCGACCGCGCCGTCGGTGCCGCGGGCGGCGTCGTCCCCGCGGCGCAGCAGGTTGACGGCCTCGTCGAGGTCGCCGGGGGAGAGGCTGAAGTCGGTGCCCGACCCGACGTCGGACGTGTAGGCCCCCGCGAGGCAGAGTGCGGTGCGCCCGGCGCCGCGTCCGGTGGTGGGCCGGTCGAGCGCGGCCAGCGCGGCGAGGGCGTAGCGGGACGCGAGCAGGGTGCCGCTCGCGTAGTCGCCGACCGTGTCGTGGATGCGGCCGAGGACGCGGTCGTCGGCCCGGATGCCGTCGGCCCCGCAGAACCCGACCGGCCCCTGCTCGCAGCCGTCGCCGTCGCCGACGGTGGGCGTGGTCCAGGTGCCGCCCTGCGCGCGGACGACGCCGCCGAAGTAGCGGTCGAGGTCGGTGCCCATGGCCCGCAGCAGGTCGGGGAGCGGGAGGTTCCCGCCGTTCTGCGCGTCGGAGAGCGTGGCGAAGGCCTGCTGGGTGAACGAGCGGTTCTGCAGGGTCATCCCCGCGCAGGTGCCCACGCCGGAGTCGTAGCCGGCCTGGAAGCTCGACACGCGGTCGAACGCGTTGCCGTGCGCCCGGTCGTCCGTCGCGTCGGTGCCCACCGGGTCGCGGAAGGTGATCAGGGCGCTCATGGCGGCGTCGAGGCCGGTGTCGCCGGTGCGCAGGTCGGCCAGGTCCCCGTCGTGCACCGCGCGCAGGAACCCGCCCGCGTAGCAGTCGGCCTGGCCCTCGGAGAGGATCGTCGGCGCCCCCGAGCCGAGGCTCGCCGACGTCGTCGAGGTGTCCTGCAGGCGCTGCTGGATGGCGTGCCCGAACTCGTGGGCCAGCACGACGACCACCGCCGAGTCGCCGAACTCCTCGCGCAGCACCGGGATGAGCGCCGCCCGGTCGTAGGCGATCACGTCGGCGCGCGGGCAGTAGAACGCGTTGCCCTCGACCTCGTCGGTGCTCTGCGTGCAGGGCGGCGCCGCGCCGGGGCGCGACGAGTCGACCGAGAAGTAGCCGCGGGGCGGGACGAACCGCTGCCCGCCGGCGAGCGGCGGGTACTGCGTGGCCCACCAGCCCTCGAGGTCGCGCAGCACCGCGGCGGCCAGCCGGTCGTCCTCGGAGCCGTCGGTGTCGCGGACGAACACCGGGTCGACGCCCGCGGAGACCTGCGGCCCGGCGAAGGCCCGGCCCTCGACGGTGGCGGCGCACCCCGACAGCGCCAGCACGCCGAGCACCACCACGACGACCGCCGCCACCCGGATCCGCACGGCCCCAGTGTGGGGCAGTGCGGTCGGGCGCGGGTGTGGTTCCGGACGATCCGTACCTCGTCCGGTTGTGACGTCCGGTGTCAGCATGGCCGCAGTGCTGACACCGGAGCCCGGGTCAGCGGGAGTCGTCGTGGACCAGCCACAGCACCCCGGACGCGGGGAGGGTGACCTCCGCGGTGGCGGGGCGGCCGTGGGTGGGCAGGGACGCCGCGACGACGGAGCCGTAGTTGCCCGCGCCGTCGCCGCCGTAGACCTCGGCGTCGGTGTTGAGGACCTCGAGCCAGCGGCCCGCGGTCGGCAGCCCGACCCGGTAGCGGTCGTGCACCGTGCCGGAGAAGTTCGCGACGCAGACCACGTCGGGCCCGCCGGTGGCGTCGTGGCGGACGAACGAGAACACGTTGCCGGTGGAGTCGTTGGCGTCGATCCACGAGAAGCCGGCCGGGTCGACGTCCTGCGTCCACAGCGCGGGGTGGGCCCGGTAGACCGCGTTGAGGTCGCGGACCAGGCGGGCGACGCCGGCGTGGCGGGGGTCGTCGAGCAGCTCCCAGTCGAGCGAGCGCTCCTCGGACCACTCGCGGACCTGCCCGAACTCCTGGCCCATGAACAGCAGCTGCTTGCCCGGGTGCGCCCACATGTAGGCCAGCAGGGCACGTAGCCCGGCGGCCTTGCCGTGGTCGCCGCGGCCCCCGTCGGGCATGCGGGTCCACAGCGAGCCCTTGCCGTGCACGACCTCGTCGTGGCTGAAGGGCAGCACGAAGTTCTCCGACCAGGCGTAGGTCAGCGAGAACGTCATCTGGTTGTGGTGGTACCCCCGGTACACCGGGTCGCGCATGACGTAGTCGAGGGTGTCGTGCATCCACCCCATGTTCCACTTCATGCCGAAGCCGAGGCCGCCGAGGTGCGTGGGCCGGGTGACCCCGGGCCACGAGGTGGACTCCTCGGCGATCGTCAGGACGCCGGGGTGGTGCTTGTAGACGGTGGCGTTGACCTCCTGGAGGAACGACACCGCCTCGAGGTTCTCGCGGCCGCCGAACTTGTTCGGCACCCACTCGCTGCGCGAGTAGTCGAGGTAGAGCATCGAGGCGACCGCGTCGACCCGCAGGCCGTCGACGTGGAACTCCTCGAGCCAGTACAGGGCGTTCGCGACGAGGAAGTTGCGGACCTGGGAGCGCCCGAAGTCGAAGACGAGCGTGCCCCAGTCGAGCTGCTCGCCGCGGCGGGGGTCGCCGTGCTCGTAGCAGGGGGTGCCGTCGAAGTGGGCCAGGGCCCACTCGTCGCGGGGGAAGTGCGCGGGCACCCAGTCGACGATCACGCCGATGCCGGCGCGGTGCAGGATGTCGACGAAGGCGCGGAAGTCGTCGGGCGTGCCGAAGCGGCTCGAGGGCGCGTAGTACGACGAGACCTGGTAGCCCCACGAGCCCCCGAAGGGGTGCTCGGCCACGGGCAGCAGCTCGACGTGGGTGAAGCCCTGCTCGGTCAGGTACCCGACGAGCTCCTCGGCCAGCTCGGCGTAGGTCAGGCCCTGCTTCCACGACCCGACGTGCATCTCGTAGACGCTCATCGGCTCGGCGTGCGGCCGCGCGTCCCGGCGGCGGGTCATCCACTCGTCGTCGTCCCACGTGTGCGTGGAGGCGGTGACCACCGAGGCCGGGGTGGGCGGCAGGTCGGACGCGAAGGCCATCGGGTCGGCCTTGTCGAGCCAGGTGTTCTGCGGCGTGAGGATGCGGAACCCGTAGCGGGTGCCGAGCCCGACCCCGGGCAGGAAGATCTCCCAGACGCCCGAGCCGAGCGCGCGCATCGGGGTGGACACGCCGTCCCAGCTGCCGTGCGCGGGGTCCCAGTCGCCGACCACGCGCACGCCGCGGGCGTTGGGCGCCCAGACGGTGAACGACGTGCCCTCGACCGGCCCGGACGGCGTCGGCCAGCGCCGGAAGTGGGCGCCGAGCGCCTCCCACAGCCGCTCGTGGCGCCCCTCGCCGATCAGGTGCAGGTCGACCGGGCCGAGGACGGGGGAGAAGCGGTAGGGGTCGTCGACGACGACCTCGTCGACGTCGCCGTGGGTCTCGCCGCCCGACTCGTCGGTGCGGCGCACCGCGAGCCGGTAGTGCGGCAGCGGACCGGGCACGGCCCCGGCGAACACGCCCGAGTCGGCGACGGCCGCGAGCGGGTAGCGCCCGGCGGTCGGGCCGTCCTGCACCACCACGTCGACCTCGTCGGCGCCGGGCTGCAGGGTCCGGACGACGACCGTCCCCGGGTTCTGCGGGCGCCGGTGCGGCCCGAGCACGCTGTGCGGGTCGCGGTGGGCGCCCTCGAGCAGCAGGTGCAGGTCGAGCTCGCCGGGGGTGACCGGGAGCTGGCCGGGGGAGGAGTTCGAGTGGGACGTGGAGCGGGTCATCGGTGCTTCGACTCCGGGAGTGACGACGGGGTCCGGGTGTCCTACCCCGTCGGACGGGGTGGGCAACCCGGGGTCCCGCGGGAGGGGGCGGGCGTCGGTCAGGCGCCGGGGGCGTCGCCGACCAGTCGGGCCAGGGACCGCAGCGGGATCGGGAGCCAGTTCGGCCGGTTGCGGGTCTCGTAGAGGACCTCGTAGACGGCCTTGTCGAGCTCGTAGGCGCGCAGCACGTCGAGCTGCTCGCGCGGGTCGGAGCCGGCGATCTCGGCGTACCCGTCGCAGAAGGCGGACCGGTTGCGGTCGGCCCACTCCTGCGCCCGCCGCTGCAGGTAGGCGGGGGCGTCGTGGCCGGTCTCCCACTCCGCGAGCTGGTGGAAGGCGGCGTAGTCGAACGACCGCAGCATCGCGGCGACGTCCCGCAGCGGGGAGTCGGGCCGGACGCGGTCGGGCAGCGGGCGCGACGGCTCGCCCTCGAAGTCGATGACCAGCCAGCCGCGCGGGGTGCGCAGCTCCTGGCCGAGGTGCAGGTCGCCGTGGATGCGCTGGACGTGCAGCCCGTGCGAGTCCGCCGTGCGCACCTTCTCGATCACCGCGGCGATGGCCGTGCGCTGCTCGGCGATGGCGGGCGCGGAGGCGGCCGCCAGGTCGAGCCGGTCGAGCATCCAGTCGGCCACCGCGGCGACGCCGTCGGCGTCGAGCGGCTCGGTCCCCAGCGCACGGGCCAGCTCGATGTGGACGCTCGCGACCGTCTTCCCGAGGCGGTGGGCCTCGCCCGCGAAGTCGCCGCCGACCTCGTCGGGACGCAGGTCGCCCTCGGCGAGCAGGTCGCGCACGCTGGCCAGCGCCATCGACCAGCCGTCGGCCGAGTTCGAGGCGTAGTCCTGCAGCATCGCGACCGTCATGGGCACGGCCCCGCCCTGCCCGTCGGAGATCTCGCCCTCGATCGCCCCCAGCAGGTGGGCGACCTCCTGCGAGTGCTCGCGGCGCAGCGCCCGGTGCAGCTCGAGGTCGGGGTTGAGCCCCGGGGTGGCGCGGCGGAAGAGCTTCATGATCGCGCGCTCGCCGTAGATCACCGAGGAGTTCGACTGCTCGCCGAGCAGCGGCCGCCCGGGCCCGACGATGGGCGCCTCGGTCTCGGGCTCGGGGACGAAGCGCAGGCTGCCGACGGTGGTGTCGGAGACGATCAGCGAGAGCAGCAGGCGGCTGATCTCGCCGTCGGCGAGGCCGTCGTAGACCGTCCGGCCGCCCGTGGTGCCGATGACGGCGTGCTCGAGGTCGCCGGGCGCGTACGGCCGCGAGCCGAGCAGGAGCTGGAACTGCTCCTCGGGCCCGTCGTCGGTGAAGGACACGGCGATCACCGCGTGCTCCACGGCGGGGACGGCGTCGGCCGGGGTGATCTCCTGGTGGCCCAGGAGGCGGACGCCCGCGACCGTGCGGTCCTTCGCGGCGAACCAGCGCTGGCTCGGGAGCCAGCGGGTGAGGGCGGGCAGCAGGGCGTCGGCGACCGAGGGGGTCCCGAGGCCGGCGTCGCCGGATCCGGTGGCCATCAGCGGTCCTGCGCCGAGGACTGGTGGATGGAGAACCAGTAGAAGCCGTGCCCGGGCAGCGTCAGCAGGTACGGCAGCTCCCCGATCGGGGGGAAGGGGACGCCTCCGGTCAGCTCGGTCGGCGTCCAGCCCTTCCAGGCGATCAAGTCGAGCTCCACGGGTTGGGGGAATCGGGACATGTTGTTCACGCAGACCACGACGTCGGGGTTGCCCTCCGAGTCCACCGCCCGACGCACGTAACTGAGCACCGAGGGGTTCGACCCGCCGAGCTCGTGGAAGTCGCCCAGCCCGAAGGCGGGGTGCTGCGAGCGGATCTCGATCATCCGCCGGTTCCAGTGGAGCAGGCTCGCGCTGGAGTTGGACTGGGCCTCGACGTTGACGGCCTGGTAGCCGTACACGGGGTCCATGACGATCGGGAGGTTGAGCCGCCCGGGGTCGCAGGTGGAGAAGCCGGCATTGCGGTCGGGCGTCCACTGCATCGGGCTGCGGACGCCGTCGCGGTCGCCCAGCCAGATGTTGTCGCCCATCCCGATCTCGTCGCCGTAGTACAGGACGGGGCTGCCGGGCAGGCTCAGGAGCAGGGCCGTGAAGAGCTCGAGCTGGTTGCGGTCGTTGTCGAGCAGCGGGGCCAGCCGGCGGCGGATGCCGATGTTGGCCTTCATGCGCGGGTCCTTGGCGTACTCCGCGTACATGTAGTCGCGCTCGTCGTCGGTGACCATCTCGAGGGTCAGCTCGTCGTGGTTACGCAGGAAGATGCCCCACTGCGCGTTCTCCGGGATCTCCGGGGTCTGCGCGAGGATCTCCGAGATCGGGAACCGGGACTCGCGCCGGACCGCCATGAAGATGCGCGGCATCAACGGGAAGTGGAACGCCATGTGGCACTCGTCGCCGCCCACCTCGGGGTCGCCGTAGTACTCCACGACGTCGGCCGGCCACTGGTTGGCCTCGGCCAGCAGGATCCGCCCCGGGTACTCGTCGTCGACGACCTTGCGGCAGCGCTTGAGGAAGGCGTGGGTCTCGGGGAGGTTCTCGCCGTTGGTGCCGTCGCGCTCGAAGAGGTAGGGCACCGCGTCGAGCCGGAAGCCGTCGATCCCGAGGTCGAGCCAGAACCGCAGCGCGTCGATCATCGCCTCGCACACGGCCGGGTTGTCGAAGTTCAGGTCGGGCTGGTGGGAGAAGAAGCGGTGCCAGTAGAACTGCCCGCGCACCTGGTCGTAGGTCCAGTTCGACGACTCGGTGTCGACGAAGATGATCCGCGCGTCGGGGTAGCGGGTGTTGTCGTCGGACCACACGTAGAAGTCGCCGTACGGGCCCTCCGGGTCGCGGCGCGACTCCTGGAACCACTGGTGCTGGTCCGAGGTGTGGTTCATGACGAGGTCGGTGATCACGCGGATCCCGCGGGCGTGGGCCTGGTCGAGGAACTCGACGAAGTCCTCGACGGTGCCGAAGTCCTCCAGCACCTTGCGGTAGTCGCGGATGTCGTACCCGCCGTCGCGCAGCGGGGAGTCGTAGAACGGCGGCAGCCAGAGGCAGTCGACCCCCAGCCAGGCCAGGTAGTCGAGCTTGTCGGTGAGCCCGCGCAGGTCGCCGAAGCCGTCACGGTTCGAGTCGGAGAACGCCCGGACGAGCACCTCGTAGAAGACGGCGCGCTTGTACCAGCCCTCCTCGACGGGCAGCTGGCGCGCACTCCTGAAGTCGTCGGAGCTGGGCTCGACGACGTGGTCGTGCTCGTGGTCGGGTCCGGTGGTCGTGGCCGGCGCGCTCGCGTGTCCCTGGCCGATCGCCTCGTTCATCCAGGCTCACGGTAGTGGTCACGGGGTGGGTCGCGCGCCCCCGGCCCCGGTCTCGTCCGGGTCGGCCACGTGACCCTCGATCACCCGACCGGCCCAGGGGTCGGCCGCCGGGCGCTGCGGTGCGCCACCGGGGCCGCCGACGCCCACGACCGTCACGAACGGACCCCGCCGCGCGCTCCCGGCGCGCACCGCCCGGGCGGCGGCCCGGCGGGCGAGGGCCCGCCGCACCGGCGGCACCAGCAGGACGAGCGCCGCGAGGGTGGCGAGCATGCCGGGCACCACGAGCAGCACCCCGGCGAGGGCGACGTACATGCCGTCGGCCATCTCGGCCTCGGCCGCGCGCCCGGAGCGCACGGCCCGGCCGAGCTCGGTGATCGAGCGCCGGCCCTCGCGGCGCAGCGCCCAGGTCCCGACGACCGCGGAGAGGATCAGCAGCCCCAGCAGCCCGAGGAACCCGATCGCCTGGCCGACGAGGACCAGGACCCAGATCTCGAGGGCCACGTAGGCCAGCAGGGCGAACAGGACGAACACGGCGACCTCCAGGGAGCGAACTCATCTGCTCCAACGCCCGGCCCGTCCGGAAAGTGCCCGAGATCAGGCGGCGACGGCCCGGGGCGCCGGGGGCAGGGCGAGGTCGGTCGCGGCGCCGGCGATGTCCCCGCCCCCGCCCTTGACCCCGAACCGCGTGAGCAGGGGGGCGAGCCGGAACAGGGCGTTGCGGGTGTGGAGCTGCAGCGGGGTCGCGGGGGAGACGACGCGGGCGCCGGAGGTCGCGAGCTCCTGGTTGCGGGTGACGAAGTCCCGCATCCGCGCCTCGTACGCCGGCAGGGCGGCCGCGGCATCGTCGGGACGGGCGGCGATCTCCGCGGCGAGGACGTAGGCGCCGACGGTCGCGATGCTCGTGCCCTGCCCGGAGCGGAACGACGGCGCGTACGCGGCGTCGCCGACCAGCCCGACCCGGCCCCGCGTCCACGACGGCATCCGGATCTGGCTCACGGTGTCGAAGTAGAAGTCCTCGGCCGTGCGCATCCGGACGAGGAGTTCGGGGACCCGCCAGCCGATCCCGCCGAACACGTGTTCCACGAGCCGCCGCTGGCCCTCGGTGTCGCGGTGGTCGACCGTGGGGGTGGGGCCGGAGAACGAGAGGATCGCGGTGGGCGCCTGGTCGCGGACGGCGTAGAGCGTGGCGCTGCGGCCGGGGACGTTCATCATGACCGCCTCGCGCTCGAGCCCGAAGGTCTCGGGCACCGTGAACGCGGCGTAGCAGGCGTCGAGGTCGCGACGGAACGGCGCCTCCGGCCCGAAGGTCAGTGCCCGCACCCCGGAGTGCAGCCCGTCCGCGCCGATCACCAGGTCGAACACCCGCGGCGCGCCGTCGCGGAAGGCGACGTGCACGCCGTCGGGGCGGTCGTCGAGCCCGACGACGCAGTCGTCGAAGACGTACTCGACGTCGTCGCGGGTGGCCTCCCACAGCACGGCCGTGAGGTCGCCGCGCGGCAGTTCGACCGCCCGGATCGTCTGCTCGCCGAGGAGCGTGGCCGGGTCGAACGCGGCGATCGTGCGGCCCCGCTCGCTGACGAAGGTGAGGTGCCGGGTGCCGGTGCGCGCCGCCTCGACCCGCTCCAGCAGGCCCATCCGCTCGACGACGTCGACCGCCACGCCCCGCAGGTCGATGGGGTAGCCGCCGCCGCGGACGGCGGGGGCCCGCTCGACGACGGTGACCTCCACCCCCGCCCGCCGCAGCCAGAACGCGAGGACGGGGCCGGCGACGCTCGCGCCGGAGATGAGAACGCTGGTCATCGGAGGACCTCTCGCTCGAGAACTACCTGCCGCACGGTAAGTTACTGACCGTGCGGCAGGTTGGCAAGCGACCGGTAGGGTCCTGCCGTGCCCCGAGCGACCGTCGACACCCGGGCGGAGATCCGCGCCGCCGCCCTCGAGCTGTTCGCGGAGCGCGGCGTCGAGGCGACGAGCCTGCGCGAGATCGCCGAGCGGATCGGCATCACGAAGGCGGCGCTCTACTACCACTACGCGTCGAAGGACGCCCTGGTCGGCGAGCTGGTCGACCCGATGTTCGCCGAGCTCCGCGAGCTGGGCGACGAGCTCGAGGGCCGGCCGGTCGACGCGGGCGACGAGGCCGCCGTCCGCGCGGTCGTCGAACGGTTCTGGGAGCTCTGCCTGCGCAACCGCGAGGTGGTGCGCGTGCTCATCCACAACCCGGCCCTCATCGCCCGCGCGGAGATCGCGCCGCGGATGCTGCACTGGCGGGAGCGGGTCGACGCGGTGCTGGTCGGCAGCGACGACCCGGCCGACCGGGTGCGGGCCGTGGTCGCGCTCGGCGGCGTGCAGGACACCGTGATCGTGTTCGAGGGGGACGACCTGGCCGCGGTGCGCGGTCCGGCGATCGACGCGGCGGTGCGGGCGCTGCAGCCGGGCCGACCCTGACGCAGCGAACGGCACTCTCGCTCACGTAGAAGCAGCGAGAGTGCCGTTCGCTCCGGACGGTCGGGACCTAGCGGGTGCGCACGTGCAGGATGTGCGCCACGTCGCGCCACGGCTCGAGGCGGACGTAGTTCGCCTGACCCCAGTCGAAGACCTGCCCCGAGACCTCGTCGAAGGCCGCGAAGCGCGCGAACGGGTCGAGCCCGAGCGCCTCCATGTCGAGGGTGACCGTGCCTTCCTCCGTGCCGAACGGGTTCAGCGTGACGACGCCCAGGACGATGTCGCCGGTGACCGGGTCGGACTTGGACCAGGCGAGCAGGGCCTCGTTGTCGGTGTCGTGGAAGCGCAGCGTCCGCATCTGGCGCACGGCGGGGTGCGCCCGGCGGATCTCGTTGAGCCGCGTGATCCACGGCTGCAGGCTGCGCCCCTCGGCCAGCGCGCGGTCGAAGTCGCGCGGGCGGAGCTGGTACTTCTCCGAGTCGAGGTACTCCTCGCTGCCCTCCTTGACTGGCTGCCACTCGAAGAGCTCGAAGCCCGAGTAGACCCCCCAGCTCGAGGCGAGCATCGAGGCGAGCGTGGCCCGGATCGCGAACATGCCGGGCCCGCCGGTCTGCAGCGACTCGTGGAGGATGTCGGGGGTGTTGACGAAGCAGTTCGGGCGGGCCTCGTCGATGCGGTCGCGGTGCATCTCGAAGAACTCGCGCAGCTCGTCGCGCCCGGTCCGCCACGTGAAGTACGTGTAGGACTGGCTGAAGCCCGACTTCGCGAGCCCGAACAGCCGCGCCGGGCGCGTGAACGCCTCGGCCAGGAACACGACGCCCGGGTCGACCTCGTGGACCTTCCCGATCAGCCACGACCAGAAGTCGGCCGGCTTGGTGTGCGGGTTGTCCACGCGGAAGACGCGGACCCCGTGCTCCAGCCAGTACAGGACCACCCGCAGCGACTCGTGGTAGATGCCGTCGGGGTCGGTGTCGAAGTTGACCGGGTAGATGTCCTGGTAGCGCTTCGGCGGGTTCTCGGCGTAGGCGATCGTCCCGTCGGGACGCACCGTGAACCACTCCGGGTGGGTCGCCGCCCAGGGGTGGTCGGGCGCGCACTGCAGCGCGAAGTCCAGGGCCACCTCGAGGTCGAGCTCGCGGGCGCGGGCGACGAACGCGTCGAAGTCCTCGATCGTCCCCAGCCGCGGGTGCACCGCGTCGTGCCCGCCCTCGGCCGAGCCGATCGCCCACGGCGACCCGACGTCCTGCGGCCCGGGGGTCAGCGTGTTGTTCGGGCCCTTGCGGTTGACCGTGCCGATCGGGTGGATCGGGGGCAGGTAGACCACGTCGAAGCCCATCGCCGCGGCCCGCTCGAGCTGGGCGTGCGAGGTGGCGAAGGTGCCGTGGACGGCGTTGCCCTCCTCGTCCCACCCGCCGGTGGAGCGCGGGAAGAACTCGTACCAGGCGCCGTCGAGGGCGCGGGCCCGCTCGACGAGGACGTGGTGGTCGGCCCCGCGGGTGAGGAGCTCGCGGACCGGCCGCTCCACCATCGTCCGGCGGACCGGCTCGGACAGCGCCCCGGCGAGCCGCTCCATCACACCGTGCTCGGTGTCGCGCAACGACGACGCGGCCTCGCGCAACGCCGTGGCGAACGTGATCGACGGCGGCATGTGGATCGGCCCGGTGGCCTCGCCGGCGGGCTGGTCGGGCACGTCGGAGACCTGGGCGCGGTCCTCGATCTGGCCGGCCGCGCGGTCGAGCAGGCGGGCGCCGTTCTCCAGGTCGTTGGCGAGCTCGCCCGCGCCCTGACCGGCGGCGACCTTCACCTCGACGGTGTGCACCCACGTGGCCCACGGGTCGCTCCACGCGTCGACCCGGAAGCGCCAGAGGCCCTCGGCGTCGGCCACGAGGCTCGCGGCCGCCTTGTCGGTGTCGTTGCCCAGGTTCACCATGCGGACGCTGCGCTCGGCGCCCACCACGCCGGCGGTGCGCACGGCCTCGGCGTCGGCGTGGTTGACCGGCTCGCAGCGCTGCCAGACGAGAGTCGCGGCGATCGCGTCGTGGCCCTCGCGCCAGATCGTCGCGGAGACGGGGACGACCTCCCCGACGACGGCCTTGGACGGGAACCGCCCGCCCGACACCTCGGGGGTGACGTCGTCGATCCCCAGCCGGCCCTCGGCGAGGCGGGCGCGCTCGGTGGCGAGGTCGACGGTCGGCGTGGGCGCGGGGGTGGGCTCGGCGGCCTCGGCCGTGGTGTCGGCCTGCGCGAGCGCGGCGGCGACCGTGGACTCCGGCGCCGGCTCGGGCGTCGGGTCGGGGGTGGTCTCGGCGGTGGTCGGGGTCGCGACCTCCGGCTCCTCGACCGCGGAGGTGTCCTCCGCGGGGGAGTCGGGGCCGGGGGTGTCGTGCTCGGCGACGACGGGCGCCGGGGTCTCGTCGGGGGTCTCGTCGGCGGGGGTGTCGCCGGCCGGGGTGTCGTCGGCGGGGGTGTCGTCGGTCTTCCCGACGACGGCCGTGGTCCCGGCGGCGGCCGCGGCCGCCGCGGCACCGATGGGCAGGTCGTCGGCGGGGGCCTCGCCGTCGGGGCGCGAGTGGCGCCCGAGCAGCGAGGAGTACGAGGGCGTCGTGACCGTCGGTGCGTCCCCGGCCGGGCCGGTCGACGCAGCGGCGGGAGCGGGCGTGGCGGGCGACGGCGACGGCGCCGGGGTGGGCGTCGACGCACCGTCGGAGGTGGTCGGCCGATCGGATGACGACGGACTCATACCTCGCGCCCTACCCGAACCGGCCGGGTTCGATGCGGCCGGAGCGGTCGGACGGCCGGTCAGAGCGGTGGGCGCGTCGTCGCGGGCGTCCTCGCGGGCATCGCGGACGGGGGAGCCCTCCGGCTGCGGCACCACCGGTCGCCGCCATGGCGGCACGACCGCGCGGAAGCCGCCGGTGGGCGACGACCGCGACCAGGCGGGGGCGGCCGGGGCCGGGCCGCTCGGGGCGGGGGCCGACGGTGCGTGACCGGCGGGTCCCGTCGGGGCGCGGCCTGCGGGGGACTGGGTGGCCGGGGAATGCGTGGCCGGGGGGTGCGCGGCCGGGGGAGCGGGCCGCGGGGGCCGGACCGGCGGGACGGGCGTCGACGGGATCGTCGGGCCGGTGGCGATCGAGGACTCGTCGGGACGGCGACGGGGGCCGTCGTCGGCGAGCGCGACCGAGGAGCGGGAGTGGCCGGGCAGCGGGATCGGGCCCGAGGGGGCGCCGGGGTTCACCGGGGCGTCGGGCGGCGGGGGCGGCCCGAGCTCGACCTCGCCGGCCGATCCCCAGCCGGTGACCCGGCGGGTGGGGCCGGTCGGGTCGCGGGGGTCGTAGCGCGGCGGGAGGTCCTCGGCCGCGGCGGCCCCGTCGGACCCACGTCGCGGCTCGTCACCCGGGCTCGCGGCCGGACCGCGGTCGTCGTCGGGACCGTCCGTCTCCGGACGACGGCCCGTGACGATCGCACGGAAGCGCCCGCTCCACGGCTCGCTACGGCGTCCCGCGGACTCTCCCTCGCTGCTCGGCAGCAGGTCGAAGCCCTCGTTCCGCCCGGTGTCCGGACCCTCGTCGGTGCCCTCGCCGGTACGTCGTCCGGACGGCCACCATCTCCCCAGCACGCTCACGCCACGCAGGGTAGCCAGCGAATCGATCCAGGCGCGACGGGCGATGACGGCGCGTCGGGAGGGTTTGCCTAGGCTTCGACCCCGTGAGAGCACTGCGTCGATTCTCCGTCCGCGCCCAGCTGCCGGCCGCGCTCGCGCCGCTGCAGGACCTCGCGACGAACCTGCGGTGGACCTGGCACGGTCCGACGCAGGATCTGTTCGCCTCGCTCGACGAGTCGGCCTGGCGCTCGACCGGGGGCGACCCGGTGCGCCTGCTGGGGGAGGTCGACCCGGCGCGGCTGACCGAGCTCGCGGCCGACGAGGGCTTCGTCGGGCGGGTCCGGGAGACCGCCGAGGACCTGCAGACCTACCTGGCCGAGCCGCGCTGGTACCAGGGCCGGACGGGCCTGCCCGCCGGCATCGGCTACTTCTCGATGGAGTTCGGCGTCTCCGAGGTGCTGCCGAACTACTCCGGCGGCCTCGGCATCCTCGCCGGCGACCACCTCAAGGCGGCCTCCGACCTGGGAGTTCCGCTCATCGCGGTCGGGCTGCTCTACCGCTCCGGCTACTTCCGGCAGTCGCTCTCGCTCGACGGCTGGCAGCAGGAGACCTACCCGGCGCTCGACCCGCAGGGCCTGCCGCTGCACCTGCTGGCGGGCTCCGACGGCGCGCCGCTGCTCGTCCACGTCGCGATGCCCGACTCCCGGGTGCTCCGGGCGCGGGTGTGGGTGGCCTCGGTGGGCCGGGTGCCCCTGCTGCTGCTCGACGCCGACATCGAGGACAACGACGCCGACCTGCGCCAGATCACCGACCGGCTCTACGGCGGCGACTCCGAGCACCGCATGCGCCAGGAGATCCTCGTCGGGATCGGCGGGGTGCGGGCCGTCCGCGCCTACTGCGGCGTCACCGGCCACGCGGCGCCCGAGGTGTTCCACACGAACGAGGGACACGCGGGCTTCCTCGGGCTCGAGCGGATGCGCGAGCTCGTGACCGGCGAGGGGCTCGACGTCGACCAGGCGCTCGCCGCCGTCCGCGCCGGCACCGTGTTCACCACGCACACGCCCGTGCCCGCCGGGATCGACCGCTTCCCGATCGGCCTCGTCGAGCACTACTTCTCCGGCGACCTGCTGCCGGGGATCCCCGTCGACCGGGTGCTCGCGCTCGGCCGGGAGCCCGACCCCGCCATGTTCAACATGGCGCACATGGGCCTGCGTCTGGCCCAGCGCTCCAACGGCGTCTCGAAGCTGCACGGCGAGGTCTCCCGCGGGATGTTCTCGTCGCTCTGGGGCGGGTTCGACGCGCCGGAGGTGCCGATCGGCTCGGTGACCAACGGCGTCCACGGCCCCACCTGGACCGCGCGGGAGATGCTCGGCCTGACGTCCGGCGCCTCTGGGGCGGGTCCGGAGCTCTTCGGCGTCTCGGACGCGCTGCTGTGGGAGATGCGCGGCACGCTGCGCGCCCGCCTCGTCGACGAGGTGCGTCGCCGGGTGCGGCGCTCGTGGCTCGAGCGCGGCGCCTCCGAGCCCGAGCTGGGCTGGACCGAGCGCATCTTCGACCCGTCGGTGCTGACGATCGGCTTCGCCCGCCGCGTCCCCACCTACAAGCGCCTCACCCTCATGCTGCGCGATCCGGAGCGCCTGAAGGCGATGCTGCTCGACCCCGAGCGCCCGGTGCAGCTGGTGATCGCCGGCAAGTCGCACCCCGCCGACGACTCGGGCAAGCGGCTCATCCAGGAGATGGTCCGCTTCGCCGACGACCCGGCCGTCCGCCACCGCATCGTCTTCCTGCCCGACTACGACATGTCGATGGCCCGCTACCTCTACTGGGGCTGCGACGTCTGGCTCAACAACCCGCTGCGCCCCCTGGAGGCGTGCGGGACCTCCGGGATGAAGTCCGCCCTCAACGGCGGGCTCAACCTCTCGGTGCGCGACGGCTGGTGGGACGAGCTCTACGACGGCCGCAACGGCTGGTCGATCCCCACCGCCGACGGCGTCGACGACCCCGACCGCCGCGACGACATCGAGGCCGCCGCCCTCTACGACCTGATGTCCACCCAGGTGGCGCCGCTGTTCTACGACCGCGGCGCCGACGGGGTGCCCGACCGCTGGACGACGCTGGTCCGCCACACCCTCGCCACGCTCTCGCCGAAGGTCCAGGCGACGCGCATGGTCACCGACTACGTCACCGACTGGTACGCCCCGGCGGCCCGGGCGGCGGCGCAGGTCACCGCCGGCGGGTTCGCGGGCGCCAAGGAGCTCGCCGACTACCGGGCGCGCCTCGACGCCGCGTGGCCGTCGGTGCGGGTCGCCGAGGTCGACGCCTCCGGTGCCGCGGACACCCCGGTGCTCGGCGCGCCCATGACGGTGCGGGCCTCGGTGGAGCTCGGCGGGCTGGAGCCGCACGACGTGCTGGTGCAGGCGGTCGTCGGGCGTGCCGACGACGCCGACGAGCTCTCGGCGTCCGTGGTGGAGCCGATGACGGCGGTCGGGCAGTCGGGGAGCTCCGACCTGTTCGAGGTGACCGTGGCGCTCCCGCACGCAGGGGTGCTCGGCTACACGGTGCGGGTGCTGCCGGCCAACGAGCTGCTGGCCTCGCCGGTGGAGCTCGGCAAGGTGGTCCTCCCGGCGTAGGTGGCTTTCCGACGACGGGCCCGGGGCCGGGTCCGTCGTCGGGGTCCCGCGGCCGGGTCGCTGCGGCCGGGTGGGGTCGGGGTCGGTGGCGGCCGCCCAGGTCGGTGGAAGATCTCATCGAGCGGCGCGGACCGATCGGTCCTGACCCCATTCCGCGCCGCGCGACGAGATCTTGCTCAGGATCGCTCGGCCAGGACCCGGCGGAGCGCGGCGACGAAGGCCTCGGGGCTGCCGGTGAGCTCGTGCCAGTTCGTGCGGATGACGGTCCATCCCGCCGCGGTCAGGGCGTTCTGGCGGGCGGCGTCGTGGACGAAGGCGCGCAGGTCGCGGTGGTAGGCCCAACCGTCGACCTCGACGAACACCTTCTGGTCCGGGAACCCGATGTCGAGCACCACCCGGCCGAAGCCCGGGACCTCGACCGGCAGGTTCGCGACCCACCCGACGACCGCCGCGAGTCGCAGACGGCCGTGGGCGACGCGTTCCGCCTCGGAGACCGCACCGCCGGCGGCCAGGGCGACCAACCTCGCGAGGAGGGTGGCGCCGGGCCGGCCCGAGCGACGGGTTCGTCCCGCGCGGAGGGCGCCGACGGTGACCTTCCGCCGCTGCAGGGCGGCGTCGAAGACCTTCGCGCCCTCGGCGGTCCCGAGCTCGACGGCAGCGTCCAGGACGGTGGCGACGGTCGTCGTGACGCGGAGTCCCCGGTACGTCGTGCGGTCGCTCGCGGGCACCGTCCGCCGGACGAGCTGGACGCCCGGCCGACGCCGCCGGCCGTGGTCCTCGCCGATCGCTATCCGGAACCGGCGGGGTCGGTCCTCCCGGAGACCCCACCACCACGCGGCGCCCGCCCCGACGAGTACGGCGTCCTCGCCCAGGGAGAGCATCGCCGCGCGAACGGTGGCCCGATCGCTGGGCTGGTGGGAGGCGTCCTGGTAGACGCGGTACCCGACCCGGATCCACTCCTTCGCGGCGACCCGTCGCTGCACAGCCTCGCGGCTGACCTCGTGGTCGCGGGCCTGGTCGAGGGTGACGAGGCCGTCCTGACGGCTCATCAGCAGACGCAGCCGGTACTCCGATTCCCTACTCATACCGGCTCGGAGTGCCGCACGGCTCCCGCGGTTCCACCGAGATTCGTCGAAGATCTCGTCGGACGGCGCGGACCGATCGGTCCCGGCCCCATTCCGCGCCGGGGAACGAGATCTCCGCGCTGACACCCTGACCTGGCCCGCCCTGCCGATCACGGGGCCGGCGAGGGCCGACCCGGGCGCCTACGCCGAGCGGAACACCAGGAACGTCCGCCCCGGCACGGTGACCACCGACCCCGCCGCGACCGGCTCCATCGAGTCGGGCGCCCCGTCGGCCGTGCCCGACGTCAGCTCCGGCACCCACGCCGGGTCGCCCAGCCACGCCGGGAGCTGCACGTCGACCGGGCCGGTCCCCGCGTGGAGCACCATCAGCAGCGACGACGCCGAGCGCACCCGCACCACGAGCGTCTCCCGGTGCCGCCCCCAGTCCTCCGCCCCGAGCTCGCGGGTGTCCTCGGCGAGCCACACGATGTCGGGCACCTCGCCGACGGCCAGGTCGGAGTGGCCGTAGAAGAAGTCGTCGCGCCGCAGCTCGGGCACCGACCGGCGCAGGGCCAGCACGCGCGACACGAACCCCGTGAGCTCCGAGGACGACCAGTCCCGCCACGACGTCTCGTCGTCCAGGCAGTAGACGTTGTTGTTGCCGTGCTGGGTGTGGCCGAGCTCGTCGCCGCCGAGCAGCATCGGGGTGCCCGCCGAGAGGCCCAGCGTCGCGAGCAGGTTGCGCATCTGGCGTTCCCGCAGGGAGAGCACCGCCGGGTCGGTCGAGGGCCCCTCGACCCCGCAGTTCCAGGAGCGGTTGTCCTCGGTGCCGTCGCGGTTGTCCTCGCCGTTGGCCTCGTTGTGCTTGTGGTCGTAGGAGACGAGGTCGCGCAGGGTGAAGCCGTCGTGCGCGGTCACGAAGTTCACCGAGGCCGCCGGGCCGCGGCGGGGCCAGTAGATGTCCGACGAGCCCGCCAGCCGCGTCACGATCTCCGACACCGCGCCGTGGCCCCGCCAGAAGTCGCGCGCCCCGTCGCGGTAGCGCCCGTTCCACTCCGCCCACACCGGTCCGAACCCACCCACCTGGTAGCCCTCGCCGGTGCAGTCCCACGGCTCGGCGATGAGCTTCACCTGCGAGAGCACCGGGTCCTCGGCCAGAGCCACGAGCAGCGGGGCGTCGCGCGAGAACCCCGAGCCGCCGGGACGGCCGAGCGTCGAGGCCAGGTCGAACCGGAAGCCGTCGACGCCCATCTCGGTCACCCAGTACCGCAGGCAGTCGACGACGAGGGCCGTGACCAGCGGCGACCCGGCGTCGAAGGTGTTCCCGCAGCCGGTGAAGTCGATGTCGCGGCCGTCGGGGCCCAGCTGGTACCAGCCCGGCCCGTCGAGCCCCCGCCACGACAGCGACGGCCCGTCGACCCCGCCCTCGCAGCTGTGGTTGAACACGACGTCGAGCACCAGCTCGAGCCCGGCGGCGTGCAGCGCGTCGGCCATCGCCCGGAACTCGGCGATCTCCCGGCCGGGCACCGCCGCGTACCGCGGCTCGGGGGCGAGGTAGGCCAGCGTCGAGTAGCCCCAGTGGTTGCGCCGTCCGCGCGCCATCAGCGAGGGCTCGGGGGCGTTCGCGAACACCGGCAGCAGCTCCACGGTCGTCACGCCCAGCCGCGTCAGGTGCTCGAGCACCGCCGGGTGCGCCACGCCGCCGAACGTGCCGCGCAGCTCCGCCGGCACCTCCGGGTGGCGCATCGTCAGGTCGCGCACGTGGGTCTCGTAGAGCACGGTGTCGCGCCAGGGGACGTCCGGACGGTCCTTCCCGACGATGCCCTCGGGCGCCGGGACCAGCGCGTACGGCACGTGCCCGGCCGAGTCGACGGTGGAGACGGCGCCGGTGAACGGGTCGCCGGAGTAGGCCAGGGCCGCGTCGAGGTCGATGAACCGGCCCCCGACCTGCCGCGCCCACGGGTCCACCAGCAGCTTCGCCGGGTTCGTCCGGACCCCCGTGGCGGGCGACCACGGGCCGTGGACCCGCAGTCCGTAGCCGGTCCCGGGCGCGACGTCGGGCACCGTGCCGCGCCACCAGCCGGCCTCGTCGGGAACGAGCTCGATGCGCCGCTCCCCACCCGGGTCGAGCTCCGCTCCGCTTCGTCTCCCGTCCAGGAGGCACACCTCCACGGCCTCCGCGGTCGTCGTGGCGGGCACGAGGACCGACAGGGTCCCGTCCTCCGCGAGCCGAACACCGCGACGGTCGGTACCCGAGTGGCTGGAGGTACGCATGACGGGAGATGGTGCCCGATACCCACCGGTCCCCGGCACGCTCGCGCCGACCCGGATCGGAGAGGATGGCCACTGTGACTGCCCAGCCGGTCCCCCCGACCACCCCCGGCGACCTCGCCGACGACCGCCCGCACGCCGACGAGATCGTGCGGATGCGCGGCGTCTCGGTGCGCCGCGGCGGCAACACGCTGCTGGGGGCGATCGACTGGACCGTCGAGCTGGACGAGCGGTGGGTGGTCATCGGCCCGAACGGCGCCGGCAAGACGACGCTGCTGCGCCTGGCCGCTGCCGAGATGCACGCGACGACGGGCACGGTCGACCTGCTCTCCGAGCGGATGGGCCGGGTCAACGTCTTCGAGCTGCGTGAGCGGATCGGGCTCGCGTCGGCGTCGCTGGCCGGGCGGGTCCCCGCCGACGAGACCGTCCTCGACGTGGTGCGCAGCGCGGGCTACGGGGTGCTCGGCACCTGGCACGAGACCTACGACGCGCTCGACGACGGGCGCGCCGAGGCGATGCTCGAGGTGCTCGGCGCCGACCGGTTGTCCCACCGCGAGTACGGGACCCTCTCCAGCGGCGAGCGCCAGCGCACCCTGCTCGCCCGCGCCCTGATGACCGACCCGGAGCTGCTGCTGCTCGACGAGCCGGCCTCCGGGCTCGACCTCGGCGGCCGCGAGGACCTCGTCGCCGGGCTGACCGCGCTCGCCGCCGACCCCGACGGCCCGACGATGGTGATGGTCACCCACCACGTGGAGGAGATCCCGCCGGGTTTCACGCACGGCATGCTGCTGCGCGAGGGCGGCATCGTCGCGCAGGGCCTGCTCGACGACGTGATGACCTCGGAGAACCTGTCCGCCGCGTTCGACCAGCCGCTCGAGCTGCTGAGCCGCCGCGGCCGGTTCTCCGCATACCGCCGATAGGGTCTGATCGGCATCTACCTGAAGGAGCAGACGTGACCGAGTTCGTGCGACTCGAGGTCGAGAGCGGGGTCGGGACGATCCGCCTGGACCGTCCGCCGATGAACGCCGTGAACCGCCAGGTGAACATCGAGCTGGCCCAGATCGCCTCCGAGGCGGCGCAGCGCGAGGACGTGCGCGCGGTCGTCGTCTACGGCGGTGAGAAGACCCTCGCGGCCGGCGCGGACGTCAAGGAGATGGCCGACCTCACCTACGCGCAGATGGCGGCCCGCAGCCGCGAGCTCTCGCACGGGTTCGGCGCGGTGTCGGAGATCCCGAAGCCGACCGTCTGCGCGCTGACCGGCTACGCGCTCGGCGGCGGGTTCGAGATCGCGCTGTCCTGCGACCGCCGGATCGCCGGCGACAACGCCACGGTCGGCCTGCCGGAGATCCTGCTCGGGATCATCCCGGGCGGCGGCGGCACCCAGCGCCTCGCCCGGCTGATCGGGCCGGCGAAGGCGAAGGACCTGATCTTCTCCGGCCGCTTCGTCAAGGCGCCCGAGGCGCTGGAGCTGGGGATCGTCGACGAGGTCGTGGCCCCCGACGAGGTCCTCTCGCGGGCGACCGCGTGGGCCGGCCAGTTCGCGAACGGCCCGACCCGCGCGTACGCGGCGGCGAAGGCGGCCGTCGACCGGGGTCTCGGCATGGACCTGCGCGACGGCCTCGACTTCGAGTCCGAGGTGTTCGCGGCCCTGTTCGGCACCGAGGACCAGGTGATCGGGATGCGCAGCTTCATCGAGAACGGGCCCGGCAAGGCCCAGTTCCTGGGCCGCTGATGGCCGCCCCGAACGCCAACCCGACCCAGGCCGAGGTCGACGCGGCGCGGAACGACCCCAAGCTCGCCAACGTGCTCTACCACGACTGGGAGGCGGGCACGTACGACGAGAAGTGGTCGATCTCGTACGACGAGCGCTGCATCACCTTCGCGGTCGACCGCTTCCGGGCGGTCTCGCCCGACCACGGCCCGTTCGAGCACGCGCTCGAGCTGGGCAGCGGCACGGGGTTCTTCCTGCTCAACCTCATGCAGGGCGGGATCGCGAAGCG
Organism: Actinomycetospora atypica; assembly: GCF_042653685.1. Lineage (NCBI taxonomy): Bacteria > Bacillati > Actinomycetota > Actinomycetes > Pseudonocardiales > Pseudonocardiaceae > Actinomycetospora > Actinomycetospora atypica. The sequence goes on from NZ_JBHSIV010000003.1 coordinate 184,211, forward strand.
CGGCACCGTGACCGACCTGTCCCCGGGCATGGTCGAGGTCGCGGTCCGCAACGCCGAGGGCCTCGGGCTCGACGTCGACGGGAAGGTCGCCGACGCCGAGACGATCCCCATGCCGGACGACTCCGTCGACCTCGTCGTCGGGCACGCCGTGCTGCACCACATCCCCGACCTCGACCAGGCGTTCCGCGAGATCCTCCGGGTGCTCAAGCCCGGTGGGCGGTTCGTGTTCGCGGGGGAGCCGACGCGGATCGGCGACCTGTACGCGCGCAAGCTCGGCCAGGCGACGTGGTGGGCGACGACGACCCTGACGAAGCTCGGCCCGCTGCAGGGCTGGCGTCGTCCGCAGGCGGAGCTCGACGAGTCGTCGCGGGCCGCCGCGCTCGAGGCGGTCGTCGACCAGCACGTCTTCGACCCCGAGCGCCTGGAGCGCTTCGCCCTCGGGGCCGGCGCCGTCGACGTCCGGTGCGTCACCGAGGAGTTCGCCGCGGCCCTGTTCGGCTGGCCGGTGCGGACCTTCGAGGCGGCCGTGCCCCCGGAGAAGCTGGGGTTCCCGTGGGCGATGTTCGCCTACCGGGGCTGGCAGCGGCTCTCGTGGCTCGACGAGCACGTGCTCTCGCGGGTCCTCCCGCGGGGGCTGTTCTACAACGCCCTGGTCACCGGGGTGAAGCCGGCGCCGCCGGACGCCCTCTAGGTGGCCTACGGCTTCTCCGCGGCCGACGTCGCCTTCCTGACGACGGCCGCGGGGCGCGCGGCGCTGGAGGCGTTCGCCCCGTCGGGCGACCGGCTCGCCGACGTCGCCGCGGCTCGTCGCCGGGTGGGCGACGAGCACGCGGCGGCGCTGCTCGAGACGGCGCTGCTGCGCGCCCGGGCCCGCGGCCGGCTGCCCGACGGCTGGCTGTGGACCGCCGACGCCCTCGAGCAGGCGACCGCGCTGCCGGTCGCCGAGCACCGGGCGCGCCGGATCGCCGCGGTCGCCGGCGGCCGGGTGGTGCACGACGTGACCTGCTCGGTGGGTGTCGAGGTCGCGACGCTCTCAGCGGTGCTCGACCGGGTGGTGGGCTCCGACCTCGACCCGGTCCGCCTCGCGATGGCCCGCGCGAACCTGCCCGGCGCCCGCCTGGTGCGTGCCGACGCCCTCGCCCCGGTCACCCGCGACTCGATCCTGGTGGCCGACCCGGCCCGGCGGACGGCCTCGGGTCGGCGGGTGCGGCGCCCGTCCGAGATGGCCCCGCGCCTCGACCTGCTGTGTCAGCACTGCGGCCATGCTGACACTGAACGTCACAGACGCCGCCACGATCTTGTCGTCTCGACCGCTCCCGGCCTCGACTTCGGCCTCGTCCCCTGGGCCCGCGAGGTGGAGCTGGTCTCCCTCGACGGCCGGGTGCGCGAGGCGGCGCTGTGGTCGGCCGGGCTGGTTCCCGACGATGCCCCGCGCCGTCGCGCCACGGTGCTCCGGACCGCGGGGGAGGGCGACGAGCTCACCGACCTCGACGACGACACCTGCCCGGTCACCGACGTCGACGCCTGGCTCGTCGACCCCGACGGCGCGGTGGTGCGGGCGGGCCTGGTGCGCCACTACGCGGCCCGCCACGGCCTCGCCCAGCTCGACCCGCACCTGGCCTACCTGACCGGACCACGGCCACCGTCGGGAATCCGCGCGTTCCGGGTGCTCGAGCACGGGCCGTACGGCGAGAAGGCCCTGCGGCAGACGCTGCGGCGCCGCGAGGTCGGGCGGGTCGAGATCCTCGTGCGCGGCCTCGACGTCGAGCCCGACCGGCTGCGTCCGCGCCTCAAGCTCGCCGGGCCGAACGCGGCGACGGTCGTCCTCGCCCGGGTGGGCCGTGGTGCGCAGGCCTATGTGTGCGATGCACTCGTGAGCACTTAGCGGGGCTATAGCCCCGCTAAGTGCTCACGAGCGCGGAGCGCACAACCGGCGACGCAGCTCAGCGCGGACGAACGTGGCGTCGGCGTCCAGCGCGACGTCCACGGGCCGGCCGAGCTCGACCGCCTCGGACCCGCGCATGTCGGCGATCGTCGCGCCGCGCCCCGGGCCGCTCGAGGTGTCGACGTCGACCGGCACCGGCATCGTCTGCACGGTCCCCGGGACGATCGCCTCGAGCACCGCGACCGCGTCGTGCACCGCGATCGCGGGCGTCCCGAACCGCGCCGCGTACGCCGCGAGGTAGGCCTCGCGGGTCGAGGAGAGGGCCGCCCCGATCGGGGAGGCCTCCGCGAGGTCGTCGAGCCACTCGGCGGAGAGCGTGATGCGCATCGTGAGGTCGAGCGGCACCAGCGTCGTCGGCACCGTCGACCCGGCGAGCACGCGGCGCGCCGCCTCCGGGTCGCCCCAGACGTTGAACTCCGCCGCCGCGGTGACGTTGCCGCCGTAGGCGATCGACCCGCCCATCAGCACGAACCGGCCGATCCGCGACTCGAGGTCGGGCCGCGCCGAGAGCAGGGTCGCGACGTTGGTGAACGGCCCGATCGCGGCGATCGTCACGGGCTCGGTCGCCTCCTCGAGCACCGCGGCCATGAGCGCCACGGCCCGCAGCGGCGACTCGTCGACGGCCGGGCCGAAGTCCTCGGAGCGCCCGCCGAGGCCGTCGCCGCCGTGGACGTCGTCGGCGCGGCGGTCGAGCACGTGCACCAGGGGGCGGTCGGCGCCGCGGCCCACGGGGACGTCGGGCCGGCCGAACGAGCCGAGCAGGCGCCGGGCGTTCAGCGTGGTCTGCTCCACCCCGACGTTGCCGTGCACCGAGGTCACCGCCCGCAGGTCGACCTCGGGGGCCAGGGCCGCGACGGCGAGGGCGAACGCGTCGTCGACGCCCGGGTCGGTGTCGATGATCAGCGGTGTCACGCGGAGAACTCCTCGAGTTCGGAGCGGGTGGGCAGGGCAGGCTGCGCGCCGGCCCGGGTGGCGGTCAGGGCGCCGACCGTGCAGGCCCGCCGCAGCGCGGCCTCGTCGTCGAGACCCTCGACGAGCGCCAGGGCGAGCGCCGCGGTGAACGCGTCGCCGGCGGCGGTGCCGTCGACCGCCTCGACCTCCGGCGGCACCGCTTCGGCCGCCACGGAGCCGTGGCGGTACAGCGTGGCCCCGGACGCGCCGCGGGTCACGACGACGGCCGGGAGCGCGTCGAGGTCGGCGGTGCGGGAGAGGACCTCGTGCTCGTCGACGTTGACGCTCAGCAGGTCGACCGTCCGCAGCACGGCCTCGGGGACCTCCCGGGCGGGGGCGGCGTTGAGCACGGTGAACCCGGTGGCGGCCATGGCCGCGGCGACGGCCTCGTCGGGAACCTCGAGGACGGTCAGGACGACGTCGGCCTCCGGCGGCCCGTCGAGGGTGAGCGTCCCGTTGGCGCCGGTGTCGACGACGATCGTGGTGTCGCCCTGGTCGTCGACCTGGATCATCGCGGTGCCGGTGGGCTGCGCGTCCACCGCCACCACGCCGCTCAGGTCGACACCCCCGTCGCGCAGCAGGGCGAGGGCCTCGTCGGCGAGCGGGTCGGAGCCCACGGCCGCGACCAGCCGGACCGAGGCACCCAGACGGGCGCAGGCCAGCGCCTGGTTCGCGCCCTTGCCGCCCGGCACCCGGGTCACGTCGTGCGCGGTGAGGGTCTCGCCGGGGCCGGGTAGACGCTCCAGCCGGGCGACGAGGTCGAGGTTCACGCTGCCCACCACGGCCACCGAGATCACCGCGCCATCCTGCCCGTACCCTTCCGCGGGTGGGCGGATGGGCGACCCGGAACGACCCGGAGCAGGCACGGCTCGTCTCGCTGGCCTCGCTGCGCTGGATCGTGCGCCACCGGGCATGGACCCCCTGGTACCTCGTGCGCTACTGGCGCCTGCTGAAGGTCCGGGTCCGTCAGCCGCACATCGTGCTCAAGGGGCTGGTGTTCCTCGGCCGCGGCGTGGAGCTGGAGTGCCGGGAGGGGCTCGGGCGCCTGGAGATCGGGCGCTTCACCCACATCGGCGACCGGACGCGGATCCGCTGCCACGAGGGTTCGCTGCGGATCGGGGAGAAGGCCGTGTTCGGGGCCGACAACACGATCAACGGCTACCTCGACATCGAGTTCGGCGACGCCACCCTGCTTGCCGACTGGATCTACGTCTGCGACTTCGACCACCGCTACGCCGACATCCACACCCCGATCAAGGACCAGGGCATCGTCAAGACCCCGGTGCGCGTCGGGCCGGAGACGTGGGTCGGCACCAAGGTGACGATCCTGCGCGGAGCGGTCGTCGGGCGGGGCTGCGTGCTCGGCGCGCACGCCGTGGTGCGCGGGACGATCCCCGACCACGCGGTGGCCGTGGGCGCGCCGGCGCGCGTGGTCCGCGACCGGGTCGCCGACTACGAGGCCGCCGCCGCGGAGCGCGCCGCGCTCGCCGACATCGCCCGCAAGACCGCGGAGGCCGCCCGGACGCGGTCCTGACCTCAGGGGCGGCCGAACACGTTCCCGCCCGGGATCTTCGGCCGGCCGAGAGGCTCGGGGCGTTCCCGACGAGGCGTCGCGCGGTAGAGCGCGACGGTGTCGGCCGCGATGGCGGGCCAGGCGAAGTCGGTGGTCAGCCGGTCGCGGGCGACCTCGGCCCGGCGCCGGGCGGCGACGGGGTCGTCGAGCGCCGCGACCACGGCCCGCGCGCAGCCACCGACGTCGCCGGGGTCGAAGGAGAGACCGGTGACGCCGTCGAGGACCACCTCGCCGAGCCCGCCGGCCCGCGAGGCCACCAGCGGCGCCCCGGCCGCGGCGGCCTCCAGCGCGACGATGCCGAACGGCTCGTAGCGCGACGGGAGCACCACGGCCGAGGCGCTCGAGAGCAGCGAGACGAGGCGGTCGTCGGCCACGTGCCCGAGCATCACCACCGCCCGGCGCACCCGCGCCTCCCGGGCCCGGTCGGCGAGCCAGCCGGCGTGCGACCCGGTGCCCGCGACCATCAGCCGCGTGCCGGGGTGGGCGCCGCGGATCGCGGGGAGCGCCGCGATCACGTCCTGGATGCCCTTCTCCCACTCGAGGCGCCCGAACGTCACCAGCACCGGCGCCCCGCCCGCCGGATCGGCGCCGTCGGACCACGGGCGGGGGTCGATGCCGTTGTGCAGCACCGTGACGCCCTCGGGGTCGACGTCGAAGAGCCCGGCGACCTCCTCGCGCATGGCGTGCGAGCAGGTCACCACGGCGTCGGCGGCGTTGGCGAGCCACCACTCCACCGAGTGCACCTGCTGGTTGAGCGGCGCCGAGAGCCAGCCGCCGTGCCGCCCGGCCTCGGTGGCGTGGATCGTCGCGACCAGCGGCGCCCCGGTGAGCTCGCGCAGGCCGATCGCGGCGTGCGCGACGAGCCAGTCGTGCGCGTGGACGACGTCGGGGTGCCAGTCGCGCATCAGCGTCGTCGCCGCGCGCAGCATCGCGTGCCCGATCCCGAGGGTCCAGGCGACGAGGTCGCGCACGAACTCCAGGTGCGGCGGGTCCTCGGCCACCCGCAGCACCCGGACGCCCTCGACGACCGTGTCCGTCGTCGGGTGGGTGGAGGCGTCGGTGCCGGTGGGCTGCCGGGTCAGCACGACGACCTCGTGGCCCGCGTCGGCGAGGTGCGTCGCGAGGGCGCCGACGTGGCGGCCGAGCCCGCCGACCACCACCGGCGGGTACTCCCAGGAGACCAGCAGGACCCTCACGCGGTCACCAGCGCCCGGCTCCGCGTCCGCGCGAGCGCCCGGGCGTCGAGGTGGCCGAACAGGTCGTCCTGGGCGGCGAACTGCCGGGCGCGCCGCAGGGCCTCGTCGTGCCGGCCCGCGGGCAGCAGGTCGGTGAGCTCGCGGACCCGGTCGCGGTGCTGCGCGGCGCGGCGGCGCGCGTAGTGGGCGGCGGAGTCCTTCGTGACCATGAACGCCCAGTCGCTCGACAGGGCGAGCGCGGCCTGGACGGCGAGGGCGTCGAGGGTCGCGTCGCGGGCGGGGGAGCGCGGCACCCCGTCGACGGCGGCCTCGAGGCGACGCGCGACGTCGAGGTTGTCCGCGACCATGTCGCGCACGGCGGCGCCGTCCCAGACCCGCCAGTCCTTGCCCGAGCCCCACGACGACGCCGGCAGCACCACCGGTTCCTCCACGTGCCCGGCCTCGACCGCGCCGCGCAGGGTGGTGACGTGCACGCCGGCCTCCGGGAGCCTCGTCAGGACGGCCTCGAGCCACGCCGGGCCCTCGTGCCACCAGTGCCCGAACAGCTCGGTGTCGTAGGCCGCGACGACGAGGCCGGGGCGGCCGCTCCGGCGCTCCCGCAGGCCCCGGAGCCGACGGACGACCGTCGCGACGAAGTCGTCCGCGTCGCGCTCGACGGCGGCCGCGGCCCGCTCGGGCTCGTACGGCGCCTTCTCCGTGACCCGCTTCCCGGTGACGCGGGCGGGCTTGAAGCCCGAGGCGTGGTCGAAGGCGTGGAAGTCGCGGTAGTCGGGCCCGCCGGGGTAGCCCGCGCGCGGCGACCAGACGCGGTAGGTCACCTCGAGGTCGCGGCCGAACGCGACGACGTCGGTGCCGTCGACCGGGTGCGCGGCCGCGGTGTCGCCGTGCAGGGCGGGACCGTCGACGAGGAAGCGGCGCACGCCCGCCGCGGCGTAGTCGTGCTCCATGCCGGGGGCGTAGCCGCACTCGGGCGCCCAGATCCCCTCGGGGCGCGCCCCGAGGCGGCGGGCGGTGTCGCGCAGCCCGCCGTCGAGCAGGAAGCGCCGCACGCGCCCGGGCAGCAGCGGGCCGAAGGGGTGCGTCACCGGGCCGCCGAGCAGTTCCACCACGCCGGCGTCGGCGAGCCCCCGGAACACCGGGGACGCGCCGTGGCGCCAGGTGCGCTCGAAGGACTCCAGGGCCGCGCCGGCCGCCCGGTGCTCGCGGACCGCGGTGTCGGGCAGGTGGGGGTGGGCGGCGTGGGCGCGCAGCTGCCAGTCGGCGAGCCAGGAGTGCATCTGGCGCAGGCAGTAGGGGTGGTCGAGCTGGGCGGCCAGCACCGGGGTGACGCCGAGGGTGAGGACGTCGCGGTGGCCGCGCTCGGCCAGACGGTGCAGGACGTCGACGACGGGGAGGTAGGAGTGCCCCCAGGCCTGGTAGAGCCAGTCCTCGCCGACGGGCCAGGCGCCGTGGCGGGCCAGCCAGGGCAGGTGGGAGTGCAGGACCAGGCAGAACGTGCCCTCGCTCCTCATGACCCTCCTCGTCGCTGTCCGGGCAGGTTACCGAGGGGTAGACGGCGACCGTCCCGCGGTGCCCGACGGTACGGGCGCGACGCGCTGTGACTGCCGGTCGAGGTCACTGGGCCGGGTGGGGCATCAGTTCCGGAACCGTTCGTCGCGCAGGGTGTCGGCGAGTGGTCGGCGTCGCTACGGTCGACCGGACCCGGCGGTCGCTCCAGGACCGCCCGCACGAGGCGGCACTGAGATGAAGAAGATCGCCGAACTGCTCGTCTGCTTCCTGCACCCGATCGCGGTGGTGCTGGTCTGGCTCAACATCATGGTCCGCCCCGAGCTCAGCGGGACCGCGAAGCTCGTCTGGGCGGTCCTCGCGCTCGTGCCGGTGGTGCCGTTCGTCTACGTGCTCACCGGCGGCGAGCTGTGGGAGAAGCCCGCTCCCGCTCCGGCCCCGGCCGTACGGCGCTGACCACCAGGTCCAGCGAGGCGTCCACGTCCTCGGTCCGCAGGTCGAACTCCTCGACCGCGACCGCCGCGACGTCGGCCGAGAGCGCCGCGGGCCAGGGCTCGCCGGAGAGGGCGAGCGCCACCTGGGCGTCGACGAGCGACCCGCCGTGGCGGGCGTCGCGGTCGCGCAGCGCGGCGCCGTGGTGCAGCCCGCGCATCGTCGTGACCTCCAGCCCGGCGTCGGTCACCAGCGCGTGCAGGTCCGCGGCCGCGAGCTCGCGGGTGTGGAACGGGTTGAGCGGGCGGTCGTCGGGACCGTTGCCCGGCGAGAACGTGAGGCGGTTCGGCGTCGAGCAGTGCAACCGCCCGCCGGGGCGCAGCACGCGGGCGCACTCGCGCAGGAACCCCGGCTGGTCCCACAGGTGCTCGACGACCTGCAGGTTCACGACGACGTCGACCGACGCGTCGGGCAGCGGCAGCGCCTGCAGGTCGGCGCGCGCCACGGCGAGCCCGTAGCGCCGGACGGCGTGGGAGGCGGCCTCCGTCTCCAGTTCCAGCCCGACGACGCGGTCGGCCACCTCGGCGAGCATCGCCGCGCCGTAGCCCTCGCCGACGCCGGCCTCCAGGACGAGGGCATGGCGGCAGTCGTCGAGCAGGGCGAGGTAGACCGCCTCGTGCCGGCGGAACCAGTAGTTCTCGTGCGCGATCCCGGGGATCGTGCGCTCCCCGGTCAGCGGCAGCGTGTCCTCCACGGCCCGATCCTCGCACCCGGCAACACTTAGCTCTTGCGCTAAGTGTTGTGCGGCGCCAGACTCGTCCGCGTGGCACTGCAGGACGAGTCGCTCGACGGGGTCTTCGCCGCCCTCGGCGACGCGACACGACGAGGGGTGATCACGCGGCTGGGTCGTGGGCCGGCATCGGTCGGCGACCTCGCCCGGGACGTCCCCATGGCCCTCCCGTCCTTCCTGAAGCACATCCGCACCCTCGAGGCCACCGACCTCATCCGCACCACCAAGGCCGGCCGGGTCCGCACCTGCGAGCTCAACCGCGCCCGTCTCGCCCTGGTCACCGGCTGGCTCGACGAGCAGCGGCAGCTGTGGGACGAGCGCACCGACCGGCTCGAACAGTTCGTCACCGATCCCGAGGAGAACCCGTGAACCCCGATCTCGACCTCGCCCTGGAGCGGGTCATCAAGGCGCCGCGAGCGACCGTGTGGCACGCCTGGACCGATCCCTCGGCCTTCGCGACGTGGTGGCTGCCCGCTCCTCTGCACTGCCGCGTGGACCGGCTCGAGGTGCGGCCGGGAGGAGGCATGGTGACGCGCATGAGCGAGGACGGCGGCGTCTTCGTGCCGCACATGGACGCCTGCTTCGTCGTCGTCGAGGAGATGGAGCGCCTCGTGTTCACCAACGCGCTCGACAGCGGCCGACGGCCGACCCGGCCCGCACCCGTGGCGATGACGGCCGAGATCACGTTCGGCGAGCACCCCGACGGCACCGCGTACCGCATCGTCGTCCAGCACGGTGACCCGGCCGACCGTGCCCGGCACGAGGAGCTCGGGTTCGAGGACGGCTGGGGGAGCGTCGCCGCGCAGCTGGCCGCCGTCGCCGAGGGCGCGACGCTGCCCGCCTGAGCCTCGCCCCGCGGAGGTCGTCAGACGGCGGCGGACCGGGCCCCGTCCCGCGACGAGGCCATGGACGCCACCATCTCGCCGGCGCGCACCGCGACGTTGGAGAGCAGCGTCGAGGTCAGGCCGTGCGTGTGTTCCGTGGCCCCGGGGGCGAAGAGGCCCGCGGTGACCTCCGGCGGCGTGACCACGCGGTAGTCGCGGTGGAAGTCGACCCGGCCCTGCTCGTCGCGGGGCCAGTCGGCGGCGGCGTCGCCGAGCATCTCCAGGGGGTCGCTCGTGCGGTAGCCGGTGGCGTAGACGACGAGGTCGGCCTCGACGACCTCGCGGGTCGAGTCGATGAGCGACTCCACCACGACGTCGGCCCCGTCGTCCCGCGCCTCGATGGCCGCCACGCGCGAGGCGTTGTGGAAGCGGAGCCGTTCGCGCCCGGCCACCCGCTCCTTGTAGTGCTCGCGGTAGAGCGCGGTGATGAGCTCGCCGTCGACCACGGAATAGTTCGTGTTGCCGTGGTAGCCCAGGATGCGGTCGCGGACCGCGGGGGCGGCGTTGAAGACGTCGTCCACGGCGTCGGGGTCGAAGATGCGGTTGGCGAACGAGCTGTCGTCGGCCGGGCTGAAGCCGTAGCGGGCGAAGACCGCCGCGACCTCGGCGTCGGGGAACCGGTGGTGCAGGTGCTCGACCACCTCGGCCGCGCTCTGCCCCGCGCCCACCACGGCGACCCGGCGCGGCTCCGCGTCGAGGGCCGGCAGCCGGACCAGGAGGTCCTTGCTGTGCCACACCCGCTCGCCCAGCGGGGTGCCCTCGGGGACGTGCGGGACGAGGCCGGTCCCCAGGACGACGTTGCGGGCGGTCAGCGTGTGCCGCGAGCCGCCCTGCTCCACCTCGATCTCGACGAGGTCGGCGGGCCCCCCGGGGCCGGGCACGAGCCGCAGCGCGGTCACCTCGGTGCCGTACTCGACCGTGCCCGAAGGGATCCGGGCGGCCGCCCACTCGAGGTAGTCGTGGAACTCCCGGCGCGTGGGATAGGCGCTGCCGTAGTTGATGAAGTCGGCGAGGCGGTCCTTGTCGTGCAGGTAGGACACGAAGGAGAAGCCGGAGCGCGGGTTGCGCAGCGTCGCGAGGTCCTTGAGGTAGCTGACCTGCATCGTCGCGTCCTCGAGCAGCATCCCGCGGTGCCACCCGAACTGCTCCTGGCGCTCGAGGAACCGGGCGCGCAGGGGAGTGTCGGGGTGCGCCTGCCCGTGCTCGGTGAGGGCGATCGCCAACGCCAGGTTCGACGGGCCGAAGCCGACCCCCACCACGTCGAGCACGTCGTCACGCGGGGGAGGCGACATCGGGGTCCTTCCGGAACGATCGGGACACTGAGTTAGGCGAGGCTAACCTGTGGTCCTCGGAGGGTCCATCGCGGGAAGATCACTCCCACGCCCGTTTCGACGGCGCGGTTCACCCGTGCAGCCCCCGCCCGCTCCGGTCAGGGAGGCGAGGTTCACTCGCACGGGGGCAGGCCTCGTCCGCCCAGCCGCCCGTCCGGGCCGCAGAATGGTCGAATGTCGATCGAGGCGCGCCGAGCGGTGTCCGGGACGCGTTCGGCGGTCGAGCGGTCGCCTGTCGGGTGGGGCTCCTGGCCGCCGCCGGTGCCCGGTGATCGTCCGCTGTCGATGACCTCGCGGGCCGACCGGTTCGAGCACGCCGTGATGGCCACCGAGCTCGAGCAGGCCAACCGGACCGGGCAGCACCCGGTGGGCCTGTGCGGCGTGGTGGTCGACCCGGCGCCGCTGGGAGCCACCGCCCAGCAGGTCTGCCGGCCCTGCCGGGAGCTGATCGGCCGGCGTCGTCAGGAACTCCGCGCCCCGCAGCCGACGCCGTGGGCCGTGCTCGCCCAGTGGTACGAGGCCCTCATCCAGCTCCTCCGGAGCCGCGGCGTGGCCGCCCAGCGCGCGGTCGCCCCGTCCCGCCCGGTGCTCGCGCTCCCGGCCGTCGCGGCGGACCGGCCGCGCCACCTGCCGCACCCCGTGCGGGAGTCCGGCGGCCGCCACCGCCGCGCCGAGTAGGTCCGTCCCGGGGCGTCTCGAGCGTGGCGCCTGCCTGACGTCCGGTGTCAGCGACGTGCCATCGCTGACGCTCCCGGGGCGGGCGGCCGTCCCCCGACCGGAGGACACGGCCGTCCGCCGCGGGACGGGCCGACGGGACGACGGGGGAGGACCGCCCCGCGGACGACGCTTCGTGACGGGCCGGGAGACACCCGGCCGCCGCCCGAGAGGGACACGTCATGAGCGTCGCCACCCTGCCCGTCCCCGCACCCGTCCCCGCCCTCGCCGCCGCGCCCGCCGACCGGCGCGAGGCCGACCCGGCCCGGCTCGCCACCCGCCCGATGCGCTGCTGGCTCGCGGCCGTCGTCGGGATCAACGCCGTCGCGGCCCTGGTCGTCCTCGTCGCCGCGACCTCGCTCGCCCAGGCGGCCGCGCTCGCCGCGACGACGGCGAGCCTCGACGTGGGGCTCGCCGCGCTGATCCGGCAGCAGGACGTGGTCAACGGCCTCTTCGCCCTGGCCACCCGGACCCCGGTGCGGTGGCCGCTACGGGTGCGGGCGGCGATCGCGCAGGTGCACCAGGTCGGCGCGGGCGTGCACGTCGGGGCGGCGATCTCGGCGATCGGGTGGTTCGCGGCGTTCACCGCGCTGACCGCCCTCGCCCCCGCGACGCCGCTGCGGCCGGCGGTCCTCGCGATCGCGGTGGCCGTCCTGGCCGTGCTCGCGACGATGGCCGTCCTCGCCCGGCCGAGTGCCCGCGAGAGCCGGCACGACCGGTTCGAGCACTCCCACCGCTGGGGTGCCTGGGCGCTGCTCGTCCTCTTCGCGGCCCTGACCGGCGTGCTCGCGGCCGACGCCTCCGTGCCGTTCACGACCGCCCTGCTCACCACCCCCGGCACCTGGGTCCTCGCCCTGGTCGCCGTCGCCGCGGTGGTGCCGTGGCTGCAGCTGCGGCGCGTGCCGGTGACGATCGAGTCGCCGTCGGACCACGTCGCCCTCGTCACCGCCGATCGCGGCCGTGCGGTGCGCATCGGCTCGGCCACCCGGATCGCCCGGCACCCGCTCGGGCAGTGGCACGCCTTCGCGACCGTCGCCCGGCCCGACCGCACGGACTTCCGGCTCGCCGTCTCCCGCGCCGGGGACTGGACCGCCCGCTTCATCGACGACCGGCCCGAGGCGGTGTGGGTGCGCGGGGTCCCGACGACGGGCGTGGGCAGCGTGTCGCGGATGTTCCGGTCGGTCGTCTGGATCGCCACCGGCAGCGGGATCGCGCCCGTGCTCCCGCACCTGCTCGGCGAGCCGACCCCGGCGCACCTCGTCTGGGTCACCCGCAACCCGGAGGCGACCTACGGTGCCGGGCTGGTCGCCGAGATCCGGGCCGCGGACCCGGGGGCGACGTTCTGGGACACCGACGCCGAGGGCAAGCCCGACCTCGTCGCGCTCGCGCAGCGGGCCGTGGCCGAGACCGGCGCGGAGGCGGTCGTCTGCATCTCCAACAAGCGGACGACGCTGCGGGTGGTCGGCGAGCTGCGCCGGCGCGGCATCCCGGCCTACGGGCCCGTCTGGGACTCGTGACCCCCGGACACACGGAACCCCTCGGAGCGGTGCTCCGAGGGGTTCGTCGTGATCAGGCTCGTGATCAGGGCTTGCGACCGCCGCCGCCACCGAACTTCTTGAACATGTCGGTGGCCTTCTGGCGGTTCCTGGGGTCGGACGCGTAGCGCTTGGCCTGGTCGGAGACCTTGCGTCCCTGCGGGCTCTTGAGGAACTGCTGGACCTTCTGGAACAGACCGGGCACGACGTTCTCCTACCGAGAATCCGATATGACCGCCTCACCGTACTGCCACGAAGTTACCGGCCAGTAGCTCCCTACTACCTACTCGTCGGTAACATGAGAGGGGTACGCCACGTCGCCCCGATGCCGACGACGTGGGACAGTCAGGTCAGTGGCGTTTGTTACCGACCGGTAAGTCCAGGCCGGGACCGCCAGACGTGTGAGTACAGGAGGTCACAGAGGACCCATGAACATCGTCGTACTGATCAAGCAGGTGCCCGACACCTGGTCCGAGCGCACGCTCTCCGAGGGCGACAAGACCCTCGACCGCGCCTCGTCGGACGCCGTGCTGGACGAGATCAACGAGCGCGCCGTCGAGGAGGCGCTCAAGATCAAGGAGGCCGGTGGCGACGCCACGGTCACCATCCTCACCGCCGGCCCCGACCGCGCCACCGACGCGATCCGCAAGGCCCTCTCCATGGGCGCCGACAAGGCCGTCCACGTGAACGACGAGGCCATCCACGGCTCGGACGCCGTCGCCACCGCCAAGGTGCTCGCGAAGGCCATCGGCACCGTCGGCGACGTCGACCTGGTGCTGGCCGGGAACGAGGCCACCGACGGCCGCAGCGGGGCCATGGCCGGGATGCTCGGCGAGCTGCTGGGCTGGCCGTCGCTGACCCACGCCAACGAGCTCTCCGTGGCCGACGGCACCGCCACGGTCAAGCGCGAGACCGACGAGGGCACCTGCGACGTCACCGCGTCGCTCCCCGCCGTCGTGAGCGTGGGCGAGAAGATCAACGAGCCGCGGTACCCCTCGTTCAAGGGGATCATGGCGGCCAAGAAGAAGCCGGTGAGCACCCTCGGGATCGCCGACCTGGGGCTCGACGCCTCGGAGGTCGGGCTCGCCGGCTCGCTCGTGCAGGTCGACTCCTTCGCCCCGCGCCCGCCGAAGTCCGGCGGTCAGAAGGTCGAGGACGAGGGTGACGGCGGCGCCAAGATCGCCGAGTTCCTCGTCGGCCAGAAGCTCATCTGAGCCCCGTCCACGAGCGAGCGATAGAGGAGAATCGGTATGGCTGAAGTGCTGGTCCTCGTCGACCACGTCGACGGTGAGATCAAGAAGAACACCTACGAGATGCTGACCGCGGCCCGCCGCATCGGCGAGCCCTCCGCGGTCCTGGTCGGGACGCCGGGCACGGTCTCCACCCTGGCCGAGGGCCTCGCCGCCCACGGCGCGGAGAAGATCTACGTCGCCGAGTCCGACGACGCGCAGAACTACCTGTCGACCCCGCAGGTCGACGTCCTCGCCGCCCTCGTCGAGCGGGTGTCGCCCCCGGCGGTGCTGATCCCGGCGGGTGCCGACGGCCGGGAGGTCGCGGGCCGCCTGGCCGTGCGCACCAACTCGGGCTGGCTGAACGACCTCGTCGACATCGACGGCGAGCGCTCGGGCTCCCACTCGATCTTCGGTGGCGCGTTCACCGTGCAGTCGCACGTCACCACCGACACCGCGGTCGTCTCGTGGCGCTCGGGCTCGATCGAGGTCGAGGAGCACGCCGCCGCCGGCACGCAGGAGACCGTCGAGGTCCCCGCGATCGACGGCTCGCGCGCCGCGAAGGTGTCCAACCGGGCGCCGATCGTCGGTGGCGACCGCCCCGAGCTCACCGAGGCGAGCGTCGTCGTCGCCGGTGGTCGCGGTGTCGGTTCGGCCGACAACTTCAACGTCGTCGAGACCCTCGCCGACCAGATGCACGCCGCCGTGGGTGCCTCGCGCGCCGCGGTCGACTCCGGCTACTACCCGAACCAGTTCCAGGTCGGGCAGACCGGCAAGACCGTGTCGCCGCAGCTCTACATCGCCCTCGGCATCTCCGGCGCCATCCAGCACCGGGCCGGGATGCAGACCTCGAAGACGATCGTCGCCGTCAACAAGGACCCGGAGGCGCCGATCTTCGAGATCGCCGACTTCGGCATCGTCGGCGACCTGTTCTCGGTGGCCCCGCAGCTCTCCGAGGAGGTCGGCAAGCGGGCCTGACCCGTTCCGACGAGCACGTCACGCAGAGGGGGACCCCCGGGCCGGGGGTCCCCCTCCGTGCGTCCGGGGTGTGGTCCGGGACGGGTTCCCGGGTGCACATCTTCCTACGAGGATTAGGCTCGAAGGGCGATGACGTACCTCGACCACGCGGCCACCACGCCGATGCTCCCCGTGGCCGTAGCCGCCTACTCCGAGGCGCTCGGCCGCGTCGGCAACCCCTCCTCGCTGCACACCGCCGGGCGCCGCGCCCGACGATCGGTCGAGGAGGCCCGCGAGACGATCGCCGCCGCGACCGGCGCGCTGCCCACGGAGGTCGTGCTCTCCACCGGGGGCACCGAGGGCGACAACCTCGCCGTCAAGGGCCTGTACTGGGCCCGCCGCGCCGCCGACCCCCGCCGCACCCGCGTCGTCGTCTCGGCGGTCGAGCACCACGCCGTGCTCGACGCCGCCGAGTGGCTGGCCGCCCACGAGGGCGCCACGCTCGACGTCCTGCCCGTCGACGCCGACGCCCGGCTGCACCCCGAGACCCTCCGGGCCGCCCTCGCCGCGCATCCCGACGAGGTCGCCGTGGTCAGCGTGATGTGGGCGAACAACGAGGTCGGGACGGTCAACGACGTCCGGGCACTCGCCGACGTCGCCCACGAGTTCGGGGTCCCGCTGCACACCGACGCCGTGCAGGCCGTGGGGTCGCTGCCGGTCGACTTCGCGGCGTGCGGCGCCGACGCGCTCTCGCTCACCGGCCACAAGCTGGGCGGGCCCGTGGGGGTGGGCGCCCTGCTGCTGCGCCGCGACGCCACCTGCGTGCCGCTGCTGCACGGCGGCGGCCAGGAGCGCGACGTGCGCTCGGGCACCCTCGACGTCGCCGGCACCGTCGCGCTCGCCACGGCCGTGCAGGCCGCGGTCGAGTCCGCGCCGAAGCGCGCCGTCGATCTCGCGGCCCTGCGCGACGACCTCGTGGCCCGGCTCGTGGGCGTGATCCCCGACGCGACGCTGAACGGCGTGGCGCTCGACGCCGCCCCCGTCGCCGGCGGGCCCGCGCGCCTGCCCGGCAACGCGCACCTCTCGTTCCCCGGCTGCGAGGGCGACAGCCTGCTCATGCTCCTCGACGCCCACGAGATCGAGTGCTCCACCGGCTCGGCGTGCACCGCCGGGGTGGCCCGGCCCTCCCACGTCCTGGTGGCGATGGGGGTCGAGGAGGCCGCCGCCCGCGGGTCGCTGCGCTTCTCGCTCGGCCACAACTCGACCGCCGCCGACGTCGACGCCGCGGTCGCGGCGATCGGCCCCGTGGTGGAGCGGGCGCGCGGGGCGCTCGCGCGCTCATGAGGTGCCTGCGGCCCGTGAGCACTGGTCCGTGCTCCGGCACGGATCACTGCTCACGAGGCGGAGCCACCCCGTGAGGGTCCTGGCCGCCATGAGCGGCGGGGTCGACTCGGCCGTCGCGGCGGCGCGCGCCCGGGACGCGGGGCACGACGTCGTCGGCGTCCACCTCGCGCTGTCGGCCAAGCCCGCGACGATGCGCGAGGGCGCCCGCGGCTGCTGCTCGGTGGAGGACTCGCACGACGCCCGGCGCTGCGCCGACGTGCTCGACATCCCGTTCTACGTCTGGGACATGGCCGCCCGGTTCACCGCGGACGTCGTCGAGCCGTTCGTCGCCGAGTACGCGGCCGGCCGCACCCCGAACCCGTGCCTGCGCTGCAACGAGAGGATCAAGTTCTCCGCGGTGCTCGACCGGGCACTCGCCCTGGGCTTCGACGCCGTCGCCACGGGCCACTACGCCCGCCTCGAGCACGGCGTCCTGCGGCGCGCGGTCGACCCCGACAAGGACCAGTCCTACGTCCTCGGGGTGCTCGACGCGGGCCAGCTCGCACACGCGATGTTCCCGCTCGGCGACTCCCACAAGTCCGAGGTCCGGGCCGAGGCCGCGCGCCGGGGCCTCGTCGTCGCGGAGAAGCCCGACAGCCACGACATCTGCTTCATCCCCTCCGGCGACACCCGGGGCTTCCTCGCCGAGAGGATCGACGCCGCGCCGGGGGAGCTGGTCGACGCCGCCTCGGGCGCGGTGCTCGGGCGCCACGAGGGGGTCCAGAACTTCACCGTCGGCCAGCGCCACGGGCTGGGGCTCGACCGGCCCGCGCCCGACGGTCGTCCCCGCTACGTCCTCGGGATCGAGCCGGTGTCCCGCCAGGTCCGCGTGGGCACGGCGGAGGCGCTCGAGGTCACGACGCTGCGGGCCGACGCGCCGCTGTGGCACGGGGAGCCCGGGGTCGTCGAGGACGTCGTCGTGCAGGTGCGCGCGCACGGCGGGCTCGCCTCCGCCCGGGTCGCGGTGGACGGCGACGGGCTTCGCGCCGAGCTGGCGACGCCGCTGCGCGGGGTCGCGCCCGGCCAGGCCGTCGTGGTCTACGACGGCGATCGGGTGCTGGGCTCCGCGACGATCGCCGCCGCGGCCTGAGCGTGGCGCCGCGGTCGTCGGGACCGCACCCCTAGGATCACCGGCCATGGGCTTCGAGGCCGAGAACATCCGCGACTGGCTGGGCAAGAAGGTCGTCGACCCGAGCGGGTCGAAGATCGGTGAGCTCGAGGCGGTGTACTACGACACGGCCACCGACCAGCCGTCGTTCGTCACCGTGACGCTCGGGATGTTCTCGAGCAAGCGCCTGGCGTTCGTGCCGCTGCACGGCGCGCTGGTGCACCCCGACCACGTGAAGGTCACCGTCGAGAAGGACCTCGCGAAGGAGGCCCCGTCGATCGAGACCGACGGGGAGCTGCCGATCGAGGACGAGCCGGCCATCTTCGAGCACTACGGCATCGAGTACGGCCCGCGCGCGGGCCGGCGCCTGGCCCGGCGCTGAGCGGCGATCCCGACGACGCGGATCTCGTCGCCGGCGAGCCCCGCACGATCCTGCGGGACGCCCTCGCCGCGGTCCGCACGCGTCGTCGGGACGACGGCGACCTGGAACTGACCGGCGACATCGCCCCGGAGCTCGCCGAGCCGCTGCTGCGCGCGATGGAACGCATCGGCGCGGAGCTGGCGGCCGACGACGAGCGCCGGGGCGCGGACGTGCGGACCGGTGCCCGGCTGCAGGCGGACGCGTTCGTCGCGCTCCTGCTCCGGGTCACCGACCCCACCCGGTCCTGACGGTCAGCCCTGCCGGGCCTTCCACTGCGGGTTCTGCTTGTTGATCACCAGGACCTTGCCGTGGCGGCGGACCACGGACGACCCCGGCTTGGACTTGAGGGCCTTCAACGACGCACGGACCTTCACGGCCGCCTCACTCTCTCTCGGGACGCCCCGGCAGGGCGTCAGCGCTCCTCGCGGAAGTCGACGTGCGCGCGCACCTGCGGGTCGTACTTGCGCAGCACGAGCCGGTCGGGGTGCGTGCGGCGGTTCTTGCGGGTGACGTAGGTCGTCCCCGTGCCGGCCGTCGAGCGCATCTTGACGATCGGCCTCAGTTCGTTGCGGGCCACGGCTCCTCCTCGTTTCTGGTAACGATTACCATTAACGCTAGCCGACCGAGGAGGATTCCCGATGCCCGACCGTCCACGGCCGCTCGTCGTCGTCTGCGGCGTCGACCGCGACGCGGTGCTCGCCACGGGGGAGGCGATGGCCGCGGCGGACCCGCGCACCGTGCTCGTCGCCCACGACCTGCGCCGCCTCGGCGAGGGGGTGCTGACGCGCTCGGTGCGGCACCGGGGCGGGTGGCGCACCGACGCGGTCGAGCTCGCCCACGGGTGCGTCTCCTGCACGCTGCGCGAGGACCTCCTGCCCCTGCTGCACCACCTAGCGGTCGACGGGGAGGTCGGACGGGTCGTCGTGCTGCTCGACCCCGGCATGGAGCCCGAGTCCGTCTGCGAGGCGCTCGCGCACGTCGAGCCCGTGGTCACCGACGTCCTCGAGCTCGTCGGGGTGGTCGCGGTGCTCGACGGGGCCACGTGGCTCGAGGACGCGGGCTCGGGCGAGGCGCTGGCGGACCGCGGGCGCGCCGTGACCGCCGACGACGACCGCACGGTCGCGGAGATCGTCGTCGGGCAGGCGGAGTTCGCGGACGTGCTCGTCGTGGTCGGGTCGCCCGACCCGTGGGAGCGGGTCCGGCGCGACGCCGTCCTCGCCCGCCTGGCCCCGCAGGCCCGCCGACTCGACGCCGCGCACCCCGCCCTGGTCCCCGACGTGGGCCCGGTGCTCGCCGAGCTGCACCCCGACGCCCGCCGCGGCGTCCCGGACGACCCGCACGGGCCGCTGCTGCGCGGCCAGCCGCCGCTCTCGCGCGACGTGGGGGTGTCCCTGCTGCACGTCGGCCTGCGCCGCCCCTTCCACCCGCAGCGCCTGCACGAGGCGATCGACGTGCTGCTGACCGGAACGATCCGCGCGCGCGGCCGCGTGTGGGTGGCGTCGCGGCCGGAGCACGCGCTGTGGGTCGAGTCGGCCGGCGGCGGACTGCAGGTCGGCACGGCCGGGCGGTGGCTCGCCGACTCGCTCGCGTGGGACGACGTCGACGCCCTCCGCCGGGCCTCGGCCTCCCTGCGCTGGGACCCGCGCTGGGGTGACCGGGAGCAGCAGCTCGTCGTGCTCGTCCACGACGCGGAGCCGGGTGACGTCGTCGCGGCCCTCGACGCCGCCCTGCTCACCGACGAGGAGATCGCCCTCGGCGAGGACGCCTGGCGCGGCTTCGACGACCCCTTCGGCACCACCCACACCGACCCCTGCGGCGAGCTCGCCCCCGGCGCGCCCGCCGAGAACACCCGAGGAGACCAGGCATGAAGCGCGACCTGCACCCCGAGTACGGCCCGGTCGTCGTCCGCGACCAGACCTCCGGCGAGACCTTCCTGACGAGGTCCACGATCGTCGGCACCCGGCGGCTCCCGACGATCACGTGGACCGACGGCGAGACCTACCCCGTCCTCGACGTGGAGATCTCCTCCTCGTCGCACCCGGTGTGGACCGGGACCGCCCGGCCGATCGAGCGCGGCGGTCAGATCGAGAAGTTCCAGCGACGCTACGGGCGGACCCGGTGACCGGCGTGACGGTGGTGGCCTGCGGGGTGGCGGCGTGCCCGCACGCGGCCGCCTCCCCGGCCGAGCACGACGACGAGCTGCGCGCGGCGATCCGCGAGACGCCGCACGGGGTGCTCGTGCGGTCGGGCTGCCTGCAGGGGTGCTCCACGGCGACGTCGTCGGCGGGGTCGACCGTCCTCGTCCAGCCCTGCGACGTGCACCGCCGCCCGCTCGGCCCGCGCTCGTCATCGGGCCGCTGCACGAGGCGGCCGACGTCGCCGAGTGCTGCGCCTGGCTGCGGGCCGGGGCGCCGGCGCCCGCGCCGTCGCACCTCGTCGCGGGGGTGCTGGCGTCGGGGTAGGCCGACCATGATCACCAGGACGTGGCGGATCCGGACGGTCGGCGTCCGGATCCGCCACGTCCCGACGATCATGGCGCGGGCAGTGCGTCCAGGAGCCGTTCGCGGAGGACGGCGCCGCGCTCCGCGAACCCCCGCTGGGCGGCCGCGTACTCGGCCTTGCCGGCCGCGGTCTCGATGCGGACCGGGGTGTAGCCGTGGGCGGCGAGGTCGTAGGGCGAGGCCCGCATGTCGAGGGTGCGGACGTCGCGCGCCAGCTCGAAGCAGTCGAGCAGCAGCTCGCCGGGCACGAGCGGGCCGAGCTTCGTCGCCCACTTGTAGAGATCCATCGTCGCGTGCAGGCAGCCCGGCTGCTCCAGCGCGACCTGGCTCTCGCGGGTGGGTGCCTCGGTGTTGCGCGGGACGGCCGCGGCGGTGAAGAACCGATGTGCGTCGAAGTGGGTGCAGCGGATGCGGTGGTTCTCGACGACGGCGTCGGTGCCGTCGGGGCCGAGGCGCAGCGGGACGGGGTGCCGGGTCTCGTCGTCGCGGTAGACCATGGCCCACTCGTGCAGCCCGAAGCAGCCGAGGTGCGGCTCGCGGGCGGCCGTGGCGGTGAGCAGCGAACGGACGAACGCGATCGTCGCCGGCCGGATCGTCGTGACGTCGATCCGCGAGCCGTCGGCGGTGTAGTGCCGCCACCCCGCCCGGTCGCTGCCGGCCAGGACGACGCCCGCGCCCGGGTGCCAGACGCGAAGCCGGTTCGGGCGGGTGGGGTAGTAGGTGTAGAGGAAGTCCTCGACGGGGTGGGACTCCCGGCGGTCCCGACGAGCCCGGTGGGCGGCGGTGAGCGCGTCGGCGCGCTCCGCGTGGGCGTCGGCCCGGGCGCGCCAGCCGGCCTCGTCGAGAAGGGTCATGAGGCCCTCCAGGGTGCCCTACGGCCCGACGACGGCCCGGCGCCGGAGGAGCAGGACGACCTCGCGGACCGCCATGAGCAGCGCGAAGGTGCCGAAGACGACGCCGAGGACGACGGTGTCGAGCGCGAGGGCGAGCAGGGCCCCCAGGGCGGCGCCGGGCGCGGACGCGGCGCCCACCAGGGTCGCGATCCGCAGCGACGCCGTCCCCTGGCGCAGGTGCGCGACGCCCGAGACCAGGGAGTTCGGGGCGAACACGAGCAGCGAGGTCCCCGCGGCGGTGTGCAGGTCGACCCCGAAGAGCAGGACGAGCGCCGGGACCGCGAGCAGGCCCCCGCCGAGCCCCATCGCCCCGGCCCAGGCGCCGACGACGGTCCCGACGACGAGGCTCGCCGGCACCACGAACCAGGCCGTCGCGAGCAGGTCGGGCGGGACCACCGCCGCTCCCCGCGCGGGGTCGAGCCCGACCGCGTCGAGGAAGAGCTTCGTCGCCGTGAGCACCAGGACGGCGATCAGCAGCACGCGCAGCACGGTCTCCGAGGCCACGGCGACCAGCCGGGCGCCGACCACCCCGCCGACCATGCCGCCCACGATCATCCCCGCGCCCACGCGCAGGTCGACCGTGCCGCCCACGAGCCAGTAGACGACCGCGCCGACCACGCACACCGCCGTGGCGGCGAGGGTGGAGGTGCCGTGGACCTGGGGGCGGGTGAGCGTGGTGAAGCGGTCGAGCGCGGGCACGGTGAGCACCCCGTTGCCGCCGCCGAGCAGACCGCCGACGACGCCGCCCGCGGCACCGATGCCGAGCAGTGCGGCGTCGCGCTGTTCCACGGTCCTCCCTGGTAGACCTGGCGGGGTGAGCGATCTTCCGGACGACAGTTCGGTGCCGGTGGCGCCGCCCGACCCGTGGCGTCCCGAGGAGCGTGCCACCGGGATCGGCTCCCTGCCCGGGACCGACCACCACGAGGCCGCACGTCTCGTCGTCGGGGAGCTGCCCGACTTCCCGCACGTGGCCGAGCTGCCCGACCGCGGGGTCGGCGCCGACATGACCGGTCGGGCGTGCGCGCTGCTGGTCGACCTGGCCGTGGAGGTGTGGCCGTCGGGCTACCGGGTGACGCAGCGGCCCGGGGGCCAGCACCGGCGCGGCACCGACCTGATCGCCCGCGACGTCGACGCGCTCGACTCGGCGCTGGGGGAGACCGGGGCCGCACCGCGACGGGTGAAGACGCAGGTCGCCGGGCCCTGGACGCTCGCCGCGGGCGTCGAGCTCCGCAACGGCAACCGGGTCCTGACCGACCGCGGCGCCGTCGCCGAGTTCACCGAGAGCCTCGCCGAGGGGCTGCGCCTGCACGTGGCCGAGCTGGGCCGCCGCACCGGCGCCGAGGTCGTCGTGCAGATCGACGAACCGACCCTGCCCGCGGTCCTCGCCGGGTCGCTGCCGACCCCGAGCGGGTACGGCACCGTCCGCACGGTGTCGGGCACCGACGCCCGCGCGGGCCTGTCGGTGCTGGTGGCGGCGGCGCGGGAGGCCGGGGCGGGCGGGGTCGTCGTGCACTGCTGCCACCCGACGCCGCCGCTGGCCCTGCTCGGGGCCACCGGGGCCGACGCCGTGGCGGTGGACCTGACGGCGCTCGACCGGTCGGCCTCGGTGCTCGACGCCCTGGGGGAGCTGTGGGACACCCCGACCGAGCTGTGGCTGGGGCTGGTGCCCTCGGTGTCCGACGGGCGCCCGGAGCTGGAGGCCCTCGCCCGCCCGGCGCTCGACCTCGCCGACCGCCTCGGCTTCGACCGGGCCCGCCTGGCCGACCGGACCGTGGTCACCCCGGCGTGCGGGCTCGCGGGCGCGAGCCCGGCGTGGGCCCGCGCGGCGATGGGGCGCACGGTCGAGCTGGCCCGGGCGTTCGCGGATCCCCCGACGAGCTGGTGAGGGTCGCGGACGGGCGTGACTGTCGGTCCCCGCGGCTACCCTCGGCCCCGTGACCAGCGAGTCCCCTGCCAACACGTCCGGCGTGGCCACCACCCCTGACGTGCCCGCCGACGTGCAGGCCCGGCACAAGGAGCTGTCCGAGGTCGTCGCCGACCACCAGTTCCGCTACTACGTGCTCGACGCGCCGATCGTCACCGACGGCGAGTTCGACGAGCTGTTCGGTGAGCTGCTGGGCCTCGAGGAGCAATACCCGTCGCTGGTCACGCCCTCGAGCCCCACCCAGCGGGTCGGCGGCGGCTTCTCCACCGACTTCGTCGCGGTCGACCACCTCGAGCGGATGCTCTCGCTCGACAACGCGTTCGAGGCCGAGGAGCTGCGCGAGTGGGTGCTGCGGGTGCAGCGCGAGCTCGACCACCCGCAGGAGGAGCTGCAGTACCTCTGCGAGCTCAAGATCGACGGGCTCGCGGTCAACCTGCTCTACGAGAACGGCCACCTCACCCGGGCGCTGACCCGCGGCGACGGGCGCACCGGCGAGGACATCACGCTCAACATGCGCACGCTGGCCGACGTGCCCACCGAGCTCGCCGGCACCGACGAGTTCCCGGTGCCCGAGCTCATCGAGGTCCGCGGCGAGGTGTTCTTCCGGGTGGAGGACTTCGGGGAGCTCAACGCCGGGCTCGTCGCCGCCGGCAAGCAGCCCTTCGCCAACCCGCGGAACTCCGCGGCCGGCAGCCTGCGCCAGAAGGACCCGCGCGTCACGGCCACCCGCCCGCTGCGGCTGATCTGCCACGGGCTCGGCAAGCGCCGCGGGTTCACGCCGGAGCGGCAGTCCCAGGCCTACGACGCGCTGGCCACGTGGGGGCTGCCGGTGTCCACGCACACCCGCGTGCTGCACGGCGTCGACGCGGTCATCGAGCACACGCGCTACTGGGGCGAGCACCGGCACGACGCCGAGCACGAGATCGACGGCGTGGTGGTCAAGGTCGACGACGTGTCGCTCCAGCGGCGGCTGGGCTCCACCGCCCGCGCCCCGCGCTGGGCGATCGCCTACAAGTACCCGCCGGAGCAGGCGACGACGACGCTGCGCAACATCAGCGTCAACGTCGGGCGCACCGGCCGGGTCACCCCGTTCGCGGAGATGGACCCGGTGCTGGTCGCGGGCTCCACGGTGTCGATGGCGACGCTGCACAACGCGGGCGAGGTGGAGCGCAAGGGCGTCCTCATCGGCGACCGCGTGATCATCCGCAAGGCGGGCGACGTCATCCCCGAGGTCCTGGGCCCGGTGGTCGAGGCCCGCGACGGCAGCGAGCACGCGTTCGTCATGCCGACGCACTGTCCCGAGTGCGGCACCGAGCTGCGCCAGATGCGCGAGGGCGACAAGGACCTGCGCTGCCCGAACTCCCGGTCGTGCCCCGCCCAGCTGCGGGAGCGGCTCTTCCACGTCGCCGGGCGCGGCGCCTTCGACATCGAGGTCCTCGGCTACGAGGCGGCCACCGCGCTGCTGCAGGCGGGGGCGGTGCAGGACGAGGGCGACGTCTTCGCGCTCACCGAGGACGACCTCGCGCAGGTGCCGCTGTTCCGGACGAAGGCGGGGAACCTCTCGGCCAACGGCCGCAAGCTGCTGGCCAACCTCGAGTCGGCGAAGCACCGCCCGCTGTGGAAGGTGCTGGTGGGTCTCTCGATCCGCCACGTCGGGCCCACGGCGGCGCAGGCCCTCGCGCGGCACTTCCAGTCGGTCGAGGCGATCGACGCGGCGAGCGAGGAGGAGCTGGCCGGCGTCGACGGGGTCGGCCCCACCATCGCGACGGCGGTGCGGGAGTGGTTCGCGGTCGACTGGCACCGCGATGTCGTCGCGAAGTGGCGGGAGGCGGGCGTCGACCTGGTCGAGGAGGTCGACGAGTCGGTGCCGCGGACCCTCGAGGGGCTCTCCGTGGTGGTCACCGGGTCGCTGCCGGAGTTCTCCCGCGACGAGGCCAAGGAGGCCATCCTCGCCCGGGGCGGGCGGGCGGCGAGCTCGGTGTCGAAGAAGACGGCGTTCGTGGTGGTGGGTGACGAGCCCGGCTCGAAGTACGACAAGGCGGTCGCGGCCAAGGTGCCGATCCTCGACGAGGACGGGTTCCGGGTGCTGCTCGAGCAGGGCCCCGACGCCGCCCGGGAGGTGGCCCTGGTCACGGGGGAGGAGCCACCGGCGGCCGGCGAGGAGCCGGCAGCGGTCCAGGAGGAGCCGGCGCCGGACCGGGAGGAGCCGCCGACGGCCGAGGGGTAGGCCCGGCGCGCCCGGCGGCGTACCGATCACGGTCGGCGGGCGGGCAGACTGGTGGTCACGGAGCGGCGTCCGATGGGGCGGACGGGTGGCATCGTCGACGAACTCGTGCAGACGCACGTGCAGACGTTGCCGTCAGGGCCCAAGAGGTTGAAGACTGGACTCACTCGGTCGGACGGACGGTCCCCGGGACGGGTGACGAGGGGGAGGTGACACCGCGGTGCTGCAGTGCGTCCCGAACGGTGCCCGCCCCGCCGACGTCTATCCCGCCGTCCCCATGACCCCGCGCCACCTGGCCCGCGACGCCCGCGCGGTGGCCGCCCTCGGGGTCACGAGCTTCCACGTCCACCCGCGCGACGTGGACGGCCAGGAGAGCCTCGACCCGGGTCCCATCGGGGCCGTGGTGTCGGCGATCCGCCAGGCCGCCCCGTCGATGGAGATCGGGGTGACCACCGCCCGCTGGGTGGAGCCGAACCCCTTCAAGCGCACCGAGCTGGTGCAGCAGTGGGCCGGCCTGCCCGGCTACGCCCGGCCCGACGTCGCGTCGGTGAACGTGCACGAGCGCGGCTGGGAGATCGTGTGCGAGGCGCTCGACTCCGTGGGCATCGGCATCGAGCTCGGGGTGTGGACCACGGGCGACGCCGTGCAGCTCAAGCAGGCCGGGGTGCCGGCCGGCACGGTCCGGGTGCTCGCCGAGGTCACGGTGACCGATCCCGACACCGCGGTCGCCGAGGCGGTCCGCATCCTCAAGGCACTCGGCCCCATGCAGGTGCCGATCCTGCTCCACGGCGAGGAGGCCGGGGCGTGGCCGGTGCTCGACTACGCCCGCCGCAACAACCTCGACACCCGCATCGGCTTCGAGGACACCCTCAAGGGCCCCGACGGCACCTGGCTCGCCACCGGCAACGAGGAGCTCGTCCGCTACGCCCTCGGGCAGGCGGTGAGCCCGCGGCTGGCCGAGAGACGCCGGTCGGGCTGGGGCGGTGGCTTCGGGGGCTTCCGCGGCCGGCCCGACCACCGGCGCTGACGCTCCCGGCCGGTCCGACGCTCAGCCCGTGATGGTCGCGACGATGCCCGCGAGGTGCGAGAGCCGCGCGAGCTCCGACGGGCGGAAGCCCGGGCCTCCCGGGCGGCCCACGACGAGCGCCCGGTCCGCGCGCCCCAGCGGGGCCGCCGCGAGCTCGGTGTCGAGGTCGGTCCAGGCCGGGGGCACCGTGTGGCCGGCGGCGGGGTCGAGCACGGCGGCGCGCCGCAGCGGGAGCCACGGCAGGGACTCCGCCTCGGTCTCCGGGGCCGCGGAGCTGCTGGCCACCCGGCGGACCCGGGTGCTGCCGCTGTCGCCCCAGACGTCGTCGGTGGAGGCCTCCACCACCAGGGCCCACGCCGACCGGAAGATGCGCGGCACCGCGTCGGTGAGCCGGGTGATGCCCTCCTCGGGCGCCGCCGCGACGGCCTCGACGAGCTCGAGCTCCCGGGCGGTGTCGAGCGGGCCGAAGAAGGGCCGGACCGACTCCACGGTGACGTCGCGGACCGACTCGGCGGCGGTGATGAGCACGTCGGGCGGGCGGGCCGAGGGCAGGTCGACCACCAGGTCGTCGACCGCCACGCCCTGGTGGCGTTCCACCACGTCGACGCTGAGGATGTCCGCGCCCTCCTGCCCGAGGGCCGACGCGACCGCGCCGAGGGTGCCCGGTCGGTCCGGGAGCACCACACGCAGCAGGTAGGTCACGTCTCCTCCGTCCTGTCGGCCGTCGCCACCTCCCGTCCGGGGGGCGGGCACGCCGACGAGCCCAGCGCCTCCCGGCGTCGGGCGCGGCGAGTGTGCCAGTCCGGGGACGGCCGGGGCGAGAGCCGGTGCCGCGGTGGCGGGACGGACCCGGCGGGGAGGTGGGCAGCGCGGGGTCCGTTCAAACCCGCCGGACCCCGGACACGCGCGTCGGGCACGCGACGCGCGGAGCCTAGGATGGATCGGTCCACCCCGTGCGCCCGGCGCCCGGGAGTCCCGACACGGAGGATCATGTCCGACATCACGCGCAGCGACGTCGCGCACCTGGCCCGACTGGCCCGCCTGGCCGTCACCGACGACGAGCTCGACGTGTTCTCCGGGCAGCTCGACGCGATCCTCGACACCGTGGGTCGCGTCTCCGACATCGCCGACGACGTCCCGCCGACCAGCCACGTGGCCCCGCTGACCAACGTCCTGCGACCCGACGAGGCCGAGCCCAGCCTGACCCGGGAGGCCGCCCTCGCCGGCGCCCCCGACGCCGAGGAGGGCCGCTTCCGCGTGCCGCGCATCCTGGGGGAGGAACTGTGAGCCCCACCGACGTCATCCGGCTCGACGCCGCCGAGATCGCCCGCCGGGTCCAGGCCCGCGAGATCTCCTCCGTCGAGGTCACCCGGGCCCACCTCGACCGCATCGCCGCGGTCGAGCCGGCCCTCAACGCCTTCCTGCACGTCGACGCCGAGGGCGCGCTCGCGGCCGCCGAGGCGGTCGACGCCGAGATCGCCGCGGGCACCGTGCGGAGCCCGCTCGCCGGCGTCCCGGTGGCGATCAAGGACAACATCGCCACCGCCGACATGCCCACCACCTGCGCCTCGCGGATCCTCGAGGGCTGGCGCCCGCCCTACGACGCGACCGTGGTCGCGCGCCTGCGCGCCGCCGGGCTGGTCCCGCTGGGCAAGACGAACCTCGACGAGTTCGCGATGGGCGGCTCGAACGAGAACTCGGCCTACGGCGTCGTCCGGAACCCCTGGGACGCCACCCGCGTGCCCGGCGGCTCCGGCGGCGGGTCGGCGGCGGCGACCGCGTCCGCGGAGACCCCGCTCGCGCTCGGGTCCGACACCGGCGGCTCGATCCGCCAGCCCGGCGCGTTCACCGGCACCGTGGGCGTCAAGCCCACCTACGGCACCGTCTCGCGCTACGGCCTGGTCGCGTTCTCGTCGTCGCTCGACCAGATCGGCCCGTGCGGGCGCACCGTCCTCGACGCCGCGATGCTGCACGAGCTCATCGGGGGCCACGACCCGGCCGACCAGACCACCATCGACGCGCCCCTGCCGCCGGTCGTCGAGGCGGCCCTCGCGGGTGCGCGCGGCGACCTCGCCGGGGTGCGCGTCGGCGTCGTCACGGAGCTGTCGAACGAGGGCAACCAGACCGGGGTGCTCGCGGCGTTCACCGACGCGACGCGGGTGCTGACCGACCTCGGCGCCGAGGTCGTGGAGGTCACCTGCCCGTCGTTCACCTACGCCGTGCCGGCGTACTACCTCATCGCGCCCAGCGAGGCGTCGTCGAACCTCGCCCGGTTCGACGCGATGCGCTACGGCCTGCGGGTCGGCGACGACGGGACCCACTCCACCGACGAGGTCATGTCGCTGACCCGCGAGGTCGGCTTCGGGCCCGAGGTCAAGCGCCGCATCATGATCGGCACCCACGCGCTCTCGGCCGGCTCGTACGACGCGCTCTACGGCAAGGCCCAGAAGGCCCGCACGCTGATCGTCCGCGACTTCGCCGCGGCCTTCGAGCACTGCGACGTGCTGGTGTCGCCGACCGTCCCGACCACCGCGTTCCCGATCGGCGACCGCGTCGACGACCCGGTGGCCATGTACCTCGCCGACCTCTGCACGATCCCGGCCAACCTCGCGGGGATCGCGGGCCTGTCGGTGCCGTGCGGGCTCTCCGCCGACGACGGCCTGCCCGTCGGTCTGCAGATCATGGCGCCCGCGCTGGCCGACGACCGCGCCTACCGGGTGGCGGCCGCCTACGAGCTCGCGCGGGACTCGTCGTCGGGAACGCCCTTCGCCTCGACCATCCCCGACCCGGCCGTGTTGGAGAACGTATGACGACCACCGTGGACGCGGCTCCCTACACCGTCGAGGAGGTCTGCGAGCGCTTCGACCCCGTGATGGGGCTCGAGGTGCACGTGGAGCTCAACACCGCCACGAAGATGTTCTGCGGCTGCCGCAACGAGTTCGGCGCCGAGCCGAACACCCACGTCTGCCCGGTGTGCCTGGGGATGCCCGGGTCGCTGCCGCGGGTCAACGGGCGGGCGGTGGAGAGCGCCGTGCTGATCGGCCTGGCCCTCGACTGCCAGGTGCGCGAGCGCAGCGGCTTCGCCCGGAAGAACTACTTCTACCCGGACATGCCGAAGAACTTCCAGATCTCCCAGTACGACGACCCGATCGTCTTCGACGGGCACCTCGACGTGCCGCTCGACGACGGGACGACGTGGCGGGTGGAGATCGAGCGCGCGCACATGGAGGAGGACACCGGCAAGTCGCTGCACATGGGCGGCGCGACGGGCCGCATCCACGGGGCGTCGTACTCCCTGCTCGACTACAACCGCGCGGGCGTCCCGCTGATCGAGATCGTCACGAGGCCGATCGTCGGGGCCGGGGTGCGCGCCCCGGAGATCGCGCGGGCCTACGTGTCGGCGCTGCGCGACGTCATCAAGGGCCTCGGGGTGTCCGACGTCCGGATGGACCAGGGCTCCATGCGCTGCGACGCGAACGTGTCGCTGATGCCGAAGGGTGCCACCGAGTTCGGGACGCGCACCGAGACGAAGAACGTCAACTCGCTGCGCTCGGTGGAGCGGGCGGTGCGCTACGAGATGGGCCGCCACGCCGGCGTCCTGCTCTCGGGCGGCTCGATCACCCAGGAGACGCGGCACTTCGACGAGCAGTCGGGGACCACGTCGGCCGGGCGGCCGAAGGAGACCTTCGCCGACTACCGGTTCTTCCCCGAGCCCGACCTGGTGCCGATCGAGCCGTCGCACGACTGGATCGAGTCGCTGCGCGCGTCCCTCCCGGAGCGTCCGTGGGAGCGCCGCGCCCGCATCCGCACCGAGTGGGACCTCTCGGAGGAGGAACTCCGCGACCTCCTCAACGCCGGCGCCCTCGACCTCATCGCCGAGACCGTCGACGCCGGTGCCCCGCCGGAGGCGGCCCGCTC
Organism: Actinomycetospora atypica; assembly: GCF_042653685.1. Classification (NCBI taxonomy): domain Bacteria; kingdom Bacillati; phylum Actinomycetota; class Actinomycetes; order Pseudonocardiales; family Pseudonocardiaceae; genus Actinomycetospora; species Actinomycetospora atypica. The sequence goes on from NZ_JBHSIV010000003.1 coordinate 214,653, forward strand.
GTGGTGGGTCTCGTACCTGACCCAGCAGGCCAACACCGCCGGGGTCGAGCTCGCCGACCTCGCGATCACCCCCACCGACGTCGCGCGGGTCGTCGCGCTGGTGTCCGAGGGGACGCTGACGAACAAGCTGGCGCGCCAGGTCGTCGACGGCGTGCTCGCGGGGGAGGGCACCCCCGACGAGGTCGTCGCCGGACGCGGCCTGGCCGTGGTCTCGGACGACTCCGCGCTCACCGCCGCGGTCGACGAGGCCCTCGCCGCGCAGCCCGCCGTCGCGCAGAAGATCCGGGACGGCAAGACGAAGGCCGCGGGCGCCATCGTCGGGGCGGTCATGAAGGCCACCCGCGGGCAGGCCGACGCGGCCCGCGTGAACGAGCTGGTGCTGGAGCGGGTGGCCGCGACCTCGTAGGCCCGTCCCTCCCGCCGTCGAAGGGCATCTCCGAGCGATCGGAGGTGCCCTTCACGCGTTTCTCGACATGATCACCGGGAGTCGCCCGTGGTCGCTCTCGGTGACAATCCGGGCCGTCCGTGACCGGACCGTAACCGACACGGCGCTCACCCGTTGGAGTTCGCAGAGAACAGCTCGTAGCTGAACTCCGGTTGGATCACTGTCCGATCCACCGACCGGTCGATTCACGGACACCGATAGGAGGAGGCCTCCGCATGGGCGCTCATCACGCTCCCCACGCTCACACCGTGGCGTCCCACGCCGCACGCCTCGCCGGACGGGGCGCCTTCACGGCCGCCGCCGCGCTGGCGCTGACCGGCGGCACCGCATCGCTCGCGTTCGCCCACGAGGCGCCGCAGCTCCCGGCCCACGACCTGCAGAGCGGCGCGCACCAGCTCGCCGACGCCGGTCACGTGACGGACCTGCAGCACCGGTCCTCGGACGTGGCCTCCTCGCTGAAGGAGAAGGCGTCGTCGTCGCTGCCGGCGGACGTCGTCGCCGACGCCGGCCACGCCGTCAGCAACACGAGGAACGACCTCACGCACGCGAAGGACAACTGGTCCGCCGCGGCGGAGGACGGCCTCACCGCCGACGAGGCCGGCGAGCAGCTCGGCCTCATGGGCGACGACGTCACTCACGCCGTCGACAACGGCAAGAACGACCTGCAGCACTGGGGGAGCAAGCTCTCCTCCTCGGCGCCCTCCGAGCTCCCGAGCGTGCTCTCCTTCGGCTGATCCGAAGCCCCCCGCACCGACCAGGTCTCCCCGATCGTCCGGTCGCGTGCGGGGTGGGGTCCGGGCCTCCCCCGCCCGGACCCCGCTGCGGCGGGCCTCGTCGGGACGACTCCCGACCGACTCCGACCCGGTCGGCGTCGTCCCGGCTCCACGCCCGTCCGCTCCCCGACCCACGGCCCCGTCACCTCCGCCCGCTGCCCCGGGCCGAGGGGGCGGGGCCGTGGTGTGCCTCCGGCCTGTGAGCACTAGTCCGTGTCTGGACACGGAATAGTGCTCACGGGCGCTTGCGCACCTCTAGTCCGGGCCCGAGCCCCCGCCCGACGGCGGACGGATGCGGATCACGCGGTCGTCCGTGGAGCCCGGGGTGCCGCCGGCGTCCTTGTTGGCGGTGCCCAGCCAGAGCATGCCGTCGGAGGCGAGGTCGGCCCCCGAGAGGCGGCCGTAGGTGTTCTGCAGGACCTCCTCCGGCGCCCCGACGAACCGGCCCTCGGCGGTGGGCTTGAGCGCGGAGACGGCGCGGCCGTCGGACAGGGCGACCAGCAGGGTCCCGCCGCCCGCCGCGCAGCCCGTGACCCCCGGGCGCTCCGGCCAGGTCCACCCCGGCGCCGCGGCGGCCGCGGTCCCGGGCGCCACCCCCGGCCGGACCCCGAGCAGGACGTCGCGGGAGCCCGCGCGGTCGGTGACCCAGGTGGTGTTCGAGCTGACGTCGGGGCAGACGTCGCCGGGGGAGCGCAGGCCCGACCCGACCACCGGCGACGCCGGATCGGGGTTGCCGGGCGCGGGCCGGCCGAACGGGTCGATCCGCAGGAGCTTCCCGGCCAGCCCGGTCCCGCTGCCTGCGTCACCCGTCGCCACGAGCAGCGTCCCGTTCGGCTCCACCCCGATCGCGCCGCGGTTTCCCGACGAGCCCCGCGGGATGCCGGTGAGCACCGGCTTGGGTACGTCGCCCGGGGCGATCCGCAGCACCGCGTTGCCCGACGAGGTGGTCGCGTAGGCGTAGACGAGTTGGTCCTCGGCGTAGGTGGGGGAGAGCACCAGGCCGGTGAGCCCGCCGTCGCCCGCGGCGTCGACGGAGACCGTCGCGATCGGCTGCGGCGTGGTCTCGGGCGCCACGCGCAGGATGCGGCCGGTCGTCCGCTCCGCCACCAGGGCCGCCTGGCCGCCGGGGAGGGTGACGACCGCCGACACGGCGCCGAGGCAGGTCGCGACGACCTGCGGGTCGGGGTCGACGCACGGCCCCGGCGGCCCGGAGGCACCCCCGGGCGGCGCGGCGGGGGCCGACGGCTCGGACGGGGAGGGCGACTGCGGCTGCGGGGCGCGCTCCGCGCCGATCTCGGGCTTGTCGCGCCAGGGCTCGGAGGAGGCGTCGGGGAACTGCGCGCACCCCGCGAGCAGGGCCAGGCACACCGCGGTCACGACGACGAGCGCCGACCTGCGCAGGGGGTGTGGACCCCGTCGCTCCGCTCGCCCCGACACGACCGGTCAGCGTAGGCGCCCCAGGCTGAACGCACCGTGAGGGACTAGCGTGCTCACCCGATGAGCGAGAACACCCTGACGGTGCTGGTCCCCGACGAGGTCGGCGAGCGCGAGCTCGCGAAGGTCGACGGGGTCCGGCCGGTGCGCTACGACGAGTCGCAGGGTCCGGAGGGGCTGCCCCCGGAGGCCGCCGAGGCGCAGGTGTTCGTCCCCGGCTTCCTCGGCCAGGACGAGGCCCGCCGGCTGATCGAGGCCTGCCCCGAGCTGCGGCTCGTGCAGCTCCTCTCGGCCGGCGCGGAGAAGTTCGTCGGGGTGCTGCCCGAGGGGGTCGCGCTCTCGGACTGCCGCGGCGCCCACGGCGGCGTCACCGCCGAGTGGGTCCTGGCCGCGATCCTCGCCGTGCTGCGGGAGATCCCGGAGTTCGTGCGGAACCAGACCGACGCGCACTGGGACCAGCACCTCACCGACACCCTCACCGGGAAGAGCGTCCTGCTCGTCGGCGCGGGCGACCTCGCCGAGCAGACCACCCGTCGTCTGGAACCCTTCGACGTCGGCCCGATCACCCTCGTCGGGACCCGGGCCCGCGACGGGGTGCACGGCGCGGACGAGCTCCCCGACCTCCTCCCGCACCACGACGTCACGGTCCTGCTCGTGCCCCTCACCGACGCGACCCGCGGCCTGGTCGACGCCGAGTTCCTCGCCGCCATGCCCGACGGCGCCCTGCTCGTCAACGCCGCCCGCGGCCCCGTCGTCGACACCGACGCCCTGCTCGCGGAACTGCGCGCCGGGCGGCTGCGCGCCGTGGTCGACGTGACCGACCCCGAGCCCCTGCCCGCCGACCACCCGCTGTGGACGGCCCCGAACCTGCTCATCACCCCGCACGTCGGCGGCAGCGTGCCCGGCCACCTCGACCGCGCGTACCGGGTCGTCGTGCCGCAGCTCGAGGCGGTCGTCGCGGGGGAGGACCCGCCGAACCTCGTCGTCGGTCAGTATTAGGACGATCGGGCGGCTGCCCGAACCGGTGCGGCCGGGTGCCGCGTGGCGTCGTGGTCACCCGAACGAGTCGACCTACGCTCCCCGGTCGTGAGCCTGTGGAGTCGTGACCGTGTGCCCGCCGGTGACCTCTCGTTCCTGGGGTTCGAGAGCGCGCCGAGCGACACCACCGTGTTCCCGTGGCGCGAGGAGAGCGGCGCCTCCACGGTCGACGAGCCCATCCCGACGACGACCGTGGTCGCGGTCCGGCCCTGGGCGGCGGAGGTCGGGCTGCTCGTCGCCCGCCTCGTGCTCGGCGGGACCGCCCTCCTCGGCGGCGCCCGCACGTTGTTCGACCTCCCGCGCGGGCACGGCGACGGCACCGTCGCCACGCAGACCCTGCTGAGCGGGCTCGGCTTCCGTCCGGTGGCCGAGCTGACGGCGGCCCTGGGCTGGGTGCAGCTCGTGGCCGGGCTGCTCGTGATGGTGGGGGTGTTCGCGTCGTTCGCGGCGTCGGCACTGCTCGCGATCCACCTGGTGGCGGTGGTGACCTCGGTCGGCGCCGCGTGGTCGGCCGGCGCGGTGGGCCCGGTCGAGGCGCCCCTGTTCGGGCTCGCGCTCGCCGCGGTCGTCGTGCTCGCGGGTCCGGGCCGGATCAGCGGGGACGCCGACCGGCCCTGGTACCGCGCTCAGACCCCGGTGGGCCTGACGTGCCTGCTGGTCGGCGTCGCCACCGGTCTCACGGTGCTTATCGCGATGCGGGCCTGACCGACCCCACGACGATCACCGGGACGTGGCGGATCCGGACGCCCAGGCCTCGGACCCGCCACGTCCCGACGATCATGGCCGCCGGACGTCAGATCGCGCGGACCGCGCCCGTCGCGCCCGAGGTGACGAGCTTCGCGTAGGCCCGCAGCGCCGCCGTGAGGTTCCGGCCGCGGTCGGTGGCGGGCTGCCACGGCCGCTCCGAGGCCTCCATCTTCGCGCGGCGCCCGTCGAGCACCTCGTCGTCGACGAGCAGCTCGATCCGCCGGGAGTCGACGTCGATGAGGATCTGGTCGCCCTGCTCGACCAGCGCGATCACCCCGCCGTGGGCCGCCTCGGGGGAGACGTGCCCGACGCTGATCCCGGACGAGCCGCCGGAGAACCGGCCGTCGGTGATCAGCGCGCACACGGCGCCGAGGCCCGCGCCCTTGAGGAAGGCCGTCGGGTGCAGCATCTCCTGCATGCCGGGGCCGCCCGCGGGGCCCTCGTAGCGCACGACGACGACGTCGCCCGGCTGCACCTCGCGCTTGAGGATGATCGAGACCGCCTCCTCCTGGGAGTCGACCACGCGGGCCGGCCCCTGGAAGTGGCGCCCGTCCTCGGGCAGGCCGGCGCTCTTGATGACCGCGCCGTCGGGGGAGAGGTTCCCGGTGAGCACGGCCAGGCCGCCGTCCGCGGAGAAGGCGTGCGCGACGTCGTGGATGCAGCCGGTCGCGGCGTCGGTGTCGAGCGAGGACCACCGGTTGCTCGTCGAGAACGGTTCGACGGTGCGCACGCCGCCGGGCGCGGCGTGGAACAGCTCCACGGCCTCGTCGGACGGCTGCGCACCGCGGATGTCCCAGTGCCCCAGCCACTCGTCGAGGCTGGAGGCGTGCACGGCCACGACGTCGCGGTGCAGCATCCCGCCGCGGTCGAGCTCGCCGAGGATCGCCGGGATCCCGCCGGCGCGGTGGACGTCCTCCATGTGGAAGTCCGAGTTCGGCGCCACCTTGCTGATGCACGGCACCCGGCGGCTGACCGCGTCGATGTCGGCGAGGGTGAAGTCGAGCCCGGCCTCGTGGGCGGCGGCGAGGATGTGCAGGACGGTGTTCGTCGAGCCGCCCATGGCGACGTCGAGCGCCATCGCGTTCTCGAAGGCGTGCCGGTTCGCGATCTCGCGCGGCAGCGCCGACGAGTCGTCGTTGCCGTACCAGCGCCGGGCGAGCTCGACGACCGTGCGCCCGGCGTCCAGGAACAGCTCCCGCCGCGCGGCGTGCGTCGCGAGCGTGGACCCGTTGCCGGGCAGGGAGAGCCCGAGGGCCTCGGTGAGGCAGTTCATCGAGTTCGCCGTGAACATGCCCGAGCAGGAGCCGCAGGTGGGGCAGGCCGAGCGCTCGACCTCGGTGAGGCCCTCGTCGTCGACCGTGCTCGACGCGGACGCCGAGATCGCGGTGATGAGGTCGGTCGGGGCCTGGGCGACGCCCTCGACGACGACGGCCTTGCCGGCCTCCATCGGGCCGCCGGAGACGAAGACCGTGGGGATGTTGAGCCGCATCGCGGCGTTGAGCATGCCCGGGGTGATCTTGTCGCAGTTCGAGATGCAGACCAGGGCGTCGACCGCGTGGCCCTGCACCATGTGCTCGACCGAGTCGGCGATCACCTCGCGGGACGGCAGCGAGTGCAGCATCCCGCCGTGGCCCATGGCGATGCCGTCGTCGACGGCGATCGTGTGGAACTCGCGCGCGACCCCGCCGGCCTCCCGCACGGCGCCCGCCACCAGCTCGCCCATCTCCTTGAGGTGGACGTGGCCCGGCACGAACTGCGTGTACGAGTTCGCGATCGCGATCAACGGCTTGTCGAAGTCGCTGTCGGTCATGCCGGTGGCGCGCCACAGGGCGCGGGCGCCGGCGGCGTTGCGGCCCTGGGTGGTGACGCGGGAACGGAGCGGCGGCACGGAAGGATCCTCCTCGGTCAGGGACTACCGATCGGAGGTTACGCCCGGCCTTCCGGACGACGGCCCGGTGCGGATTCGTCGTCGTCGGCGCTCTCCGGACTCCCGACCGCGGTCTCCGCCGCGGCATCGTCGGGAAGCGCATCGTCGGGACCGGCCTCGCCCCCGGCGCCCCGCTGCTCCTTGAGCTTGGCGATCCGCAGCCGCGCGGCCTCCAGCTCGCGGGCGTGCTCGGCGGCGGCCTCCGCCTCCGCGGGCGTGGGCGCGCTGATGCGGCCGCCGCTGGCCTCGCCGACCCGCCCGAGGTCGCGGATCCGGACCCCGCGCAGCTCGAGCTCGGCGCCCTGCTCGGGCACCGCGTGCACCCACCGCTTCCCCGAGAGGCGCAGCGTCGCGACCTGCTCCCACGGCAGCGAGCGGGTGCCGGTGATCCCGCGGACGTGCAGCCCCGCGGTGTCGACCCGGGTCCGGCCCAGCAGGACCCACGCGGCCACCGCGAGGGGACCCAGGAACAGGAGGAACCACGCGCCGCCCTGGAAGGCGATGGGCGAGAGGCACAGCGCGAGGAAGGCGACCGCCACGAGGGCGACGCTCGGGACGGCCCGGAACGTCGCCGGGGCGGGCTCGGCGGTCGTCGCCGCCTGCTGGTCTGCCACGCCCGCGATGGTGCCAGCCGACGTCCGCCCGGGCCGTGCGGACGGTGCCCGCCGCGGGCGCCGGTGTGACGTGGGAGGCGGTCCGGACCGGGCGGACCGCGTGCTACCGTGATCGCCATGCAGCGAATTCTCGTACTCGCCGGGCGCGTCAGCGCCTGACGAGCCTCGTGCTCGTCGCCCGAGTTCGCTGACGCGCCTGCCCTCTCCGCCACCGGCGGCGAGGGCTTTTTCGTGTTCGGGCGCAGTCGTGTCCGGGGCGTCTCGCCAGGCCCCCGTCCGTGTCCCACCCAGAGGCTGATCACCGATGACCACAGCCAGACCCCGTCCGGCGCCGCGTACCGGAGCACCGAGCGAGCAGCAGGACACCGCTGCCCAGCCCGTGGCCCGGCCCGCCGCGCCGCGTCCGGCCCGTGTCGACCCCGTCCCCGCCACCGGGGCACAGTCCCTCGTCCGCTCTCTCGAGTCCGTGGGTTGCGACGTCGTCTTCGGCATCCCCGGGGGCGCGATCCTCCCGGCGTACGACCCCCTCTACGACTCGACCATCGTGCGCCACATCCTCGTGCGCCACGAGCAGGGCGCCGGGCACGCCGCCACCGGCTACGCGCAGGCCACCGGCCGGGTCGGCGTCTGCATCGCGACCTCGGGGCCGGGTGCGACGAACCTCGTCACGCCGCTGGCCGACGCGATGCTCGACTCGGTGCCGATCGTCGCGATCACCGGGCAGGTGGGGCGCGCCATGATCGGCACGGACGCGTTCCAGGAAGCCGACATCTGCGGCATCACCCTGCCGATCACCAAGCACAACATGCTGGTCACCGACCCGGCGGACATCCCGCGCGCGATCACCGAGGCGTTCCACATCGCCTCGTCGGGACGCCCGGGGCCGGTGCTCGTCGACCTGCCCAAGGACGTCCTGCAGGCGCAGACGACGTTCTCGTGGCCCGTCGAGATGGCCCTGCCCGGGTACCGCCCGACGACGAAGCCGCACGGCAAGCAGATCCGGGAGGCCGCGCGGCTGATCGCGCAGGCCCGGCGCCCGGTCCTCTACGTCGGCGGCGGCGTCCTCAAGGCCGAGGCGTCCCCGGAGCTCCTGGAGCTCGCCCACGAGACCGGTGCGCCCGTCGTCACCACCCTGATGGCGCGGGGCGCGTTCCCCGACTCGCACCCGCAGAACCTCGGCATGCCCGGCATGCACGGCACCGTCGCGGCGGTGGCGGCCATGCAGCGCTCCGACCTGCTGATCGCCCTCGGCGCCCGGTTCGACGACCGCGTCACCGGCACCCTCTCCACCTTCGCGCCCGAGGCCAAGGTGGTGCACGCCGACATCGACCCGGCCGAGATCGGCAAGAACCGGGTCGCCGACGTGCCGATCGTCGGCGACGCCCGCGAGGTGATCGGCGAGCTGACCGCCGCGCTGCGCAGCCGGGCCGGCGAGGACCCGCGGCCCGACCTGACGCCGTGGTGGAACCAGCTCAACTCGTGGCGCGAGACGTTCCCGCTCGGCTACGACGAGCCCGCCGACGGCACGCTCTCCCCGGAGTACGTGATCGAGCGGATCGGGAAGATCGCCGGGCCCGACGCGATCTACTCCTCCGGCGTGGGCCAGCACCAGATGTGGGCGGCGCAGTTCATCGCCTACGAGAAGCCGCGGACGTGGCTCAACTCCGGCGGCGCCGGGACCATGGGCTACGGCGTGCCCGCGGCCATGGGCGCCAAGGTCGGGCAGCCCGACACCACGGTGTGGTGCATCGACGGCGACGGCTGCTTCCAGATGACCAACCAGGAGCTCGCGACCTGCGCGATCGAGGGCATCCCGATCAAGGTCGCCGTCATCAACAACGGCAACCTCGGCATGGTCCGGCAGTGGCAGACCCTGTTCTACGGGGAGCGCTACTCCAACACCGAGCTCGGCACGCACAAGCACCGCGTGCCCGACTTCGTGATGCTCGCCGAGGCGCTCGGCTGCGAGGGCCTGCGCTGCGAGTCCAAGGACGACGTCGACCGCGTCATCAACGAGGCGATGGCGATCAACGACCGGCCCGTCGTCATCGACTTCACCGTCGGCGCCGACGCGCAGGTGTGGCCGATGGTCGCCGCCGGCACCGGCAACGACCAGATCATGGCGGCGCGGAACATCCGCCCGCTGTTCGACGACCCGGAGACGGGCGGGGCCGACGAGGTCGTCACGAACATCGAGCGTGAGGACGAGGACCGGTGACCACCCACACGCTCTCGGTCCTCGTCGAGGACAAGCCCGGCGTCCTGGCCCGCATCTCGGGCCTGTTCTCGCGGCGCGGCTACAACATCCAGTCGCTGGCGGTCGGCCCCACCGAGGAGACCGGCATCTCCCGCATGACGATCTGCGTGAGCGTCGACGAGTTCCCCCTCGAGCAGGTGACCAAGCAGCTCAACAAGCTGGTGAACGTCATCAAGATCGTCGAGCTGGAGCCCGCCTCGTCGGTGCAGCGCGAGCTGGTCATGCTCAAGGTGCGCGCCGACGCCACGGTGCGTTCCCAGGTGCTCGAGGTGACCCAGATGTTCCGGGCCAAGGTCGTCGACGTCGCCCCCGACGCCGTCACGATCGAGGCCACCGGCACCGCTGACAAGCTGTCGGCGCTGCGTCGGATGCTCGAGCCTTACGGCATCCGCGAGATCGTCCAGTCCGGCATGGTCGCGCTCGCCCGCGGGCCGCGCGCCATCGCCGCCAACCGATAAGTCGTACCGAGAGGAAACCGCAGTTCCATGAGTGTCGATATCTTCTACGACGCCGACGCCGACCTGTCGATCATCCAGGGCCGCAAGGTCGCCGTGATCGGCTACGGCAGCCAGGGCCACGCGCACGCGCTCTCGCTGCGCGACTCGGGCGTCGACGTCCGGATCGGCCTGCCCGAGTCCTCCAAGTCGCGCGCCGTCGCGGAGGAGGAGGGGCTGCGGGTGCTCACGCCGGCCGAGGCGTCCGCCGAGGCCGACCTGATCATGATCCTCGCGCCCGACACCAAGCAGCGGACGATCTACGCCGAGGACATCGCGCCCAACCTGAACTCGGGCGACGCGATCTTCTTCGGTCACGGCTTCAACATCCGCTACGACCTCATCCAGCCGCCGTCGGACGTCGACGTGGCCATGGTCGCGCCGAAGGGCCCGGGCCACCTCGTCCGCCGCCAGTTCGTCGACGGCAAGGGCGTCCCCTGCCTCATCGCGGTGGAGCAGGACGCCTCGGGCAACGCCCAGGCCCTCGCACTCTCCTACGCGGCGGCCATCGGCGGCGGCCGCGCGGGCGTCATCAAGACGACCTTCACCGAGGAGACCGAGACCGACCTCTTCGGCGAGCAGGCCGTGCTCTGCGGCGGCACCTCGGCGCTGGTCCAGGCCGGGTTCGAGACCCTCGTCGAGGCCGGCTACCAGCCCGAGATCGCCTACTTCGAGTGCCTCCACGAGCTCAAGCTGATCGTGGACCTCATGTGGGAGAAGGGCATCTACGGCCAGCGCTACAGCTGCTCGGACACCGCCGAGTACGGCGACCTCACCCGCGGCCCGCGCATCATCAACTCCGCGGTCAAGGACGAGATGCGCCGCGTGCTCACCGAGATCCAGGACGGGTCCTTCGCCCGCGAGTGGATCGCCGAGGACGACAACGGCCGCCCGAACTTCACCAAGCTCGAGGACGAGGGCAAGGCCCACCAGATCGAGCAGGTCGGCGCCAAGCTCCGCGACCTGATGCCGTTCATCCCGAAGAACAAGCTCTGACGCCTCGGCGTCGCGCGACCGGCGGCGGGCGTCCCCACGAGGGGGCGCCCGCCGTCGTGCGTCCGGGCCGGGACCGACCATTGCTGCCAGCACGTGATCCCGGGCACGATGGCCGACCGTCAGCACCGTCGCCGACCCGGGGAGCAGCATGTCGAAGCCCGTCGTCCTGATGGCCGAGAAGCTCGCCCCGTCGACGCTGGAGGTGTTCGGCGACGAGGTGGAGGTCCGGGACGTCGACGGCACCGACCGGGCCGCGCTCCTCGAGGCCGTGCGGGACGCCGACGCGCTGCTCGTGCGCAGCGCCACGCAGGTCGACGCCGAGGTGTTCGCCGCCCAGCAGCGGCTCACGGTGGTCGGGCGCGCCGGGGTGGGGCTCGACAACGTCGACGTCCCCGCGGCGACGGCGGCCGGCGTGATGGTGGTGAACGCCCCGACCTCGAACATCGTCTCGGCGGCCGAGCACGCCCTCGCGCTCCTGCTCGCGACGGCCCGGCACATCCCCGCCGCCGACGCGAGCCTGCGCCGCGGCGAGTGGGCCCGCTCGAAGTACTCGGGCGTCGAGATCCAGGGCAAGACCGTCGGGGTGATCGGGCTCGGGAAGATCGGCCAGCTCTTCGCCGCCCGGATCAAGGCCTTCGACACCCACGTCATCGCCTACGACCCCTACCTGCCGCAGAGCCGGGCCGCGCAGCTCGGGATCGAGCTCGTTTCCCTCGACGAGCTGCTGGGCCGCGCCGACATGATGACGATCCACCTGCCGAAGACCCCCGAGACCCAGGGCCTGATCGGCAAGGAGGCCCTCGCGCGGACCAAGCGGGGCGTCATCGTCGTGAACGCCGCCCGCGGCGGGCTCGTCGACGAGGACGCGCTCGCCGAGGCGATCCGCTCGGGCCAGGTCGCGGGCGCGGGCGTCGACGTCTACGTCACCGAGCCGACCACGCAGAGCCCGCTCTTCGAGCTCGAGCAGGTCACCGCGACGCCGCACCTCGGCGCGTCGACGGCCGAGGCGCAGGACCGCGCCGGCACCGACGTGGCGCACAGCGTCCTGCGGGCCCTGCGCGGCGACTTCGTGCCCGACGCCGTGAACGTCCAGGGCGGCGCGGTCGGCGAGGAGGTCCGGCCGTGGCTCGGGGTCACCCAGAAGCTGGGGACGCTGCTCTCGACGCTCGTCGGGCAGCCGTCGTCGGTCACGGTGCTGGTCCGTGGCGAGCTCGCGCACGAGGACGTCGCCGTGCTCGAGCTGGCCGCGCTCCGTGGGGTGTTCGGCGGCGTCGTCGACGAACCCGTCACGTTCGTCAACGCCCCGGCCCTCGCCCGGGAGCGCGGGGTCTCGGTGGCTATCGAGACCGCCCCGGAGAGCCCCAACCATCGCAGCGTCGTCACGCTGCGCGCCCTGCAGGACGGCGGGGAGCAGGTCTCGGTGTCGGGCACGCTCACCGGCGCCGACCAGGTGGAGAAGCTCGTCGAGATCAACGGGCGCTCGTTCGACCTGCGCGCCGAGGGCACGGTGCTGCTCTTCGAGTACACCGACCGGCCGGGCGCGATGGGGGCGGTCGGCACCCTGTTGGGTGAGTCCGAGGTCAACATCGAGGCCGCGCAGATGTCCCAGACCCGTGACGGCGCGTCGTCGGTCATGCTCCTGCGCGTCGACCGGACCGTGCCGGACGAGGTGCTGGCGCCGATCGGCGAGGCCATCGGGGCCCGGACCACCCGCCTGATCCCCTTCGACTGACCCGGACAGGCCGACGACACCACCTATGGGGTGATCCGGTGCGTCGTGAGGAGGACACGCGCGGTAGCCTCCACCGAAGGTGAGCCCGGTCGCACCATAGAGGTCGGCCCGTCGGGGGAGGAAGTCCGGACATGCGACTCGCGGTGGTTCCCGGTGACGGCATCGGGCCCGAGGTCATCGGCGAGGCCCTGAAGGTCCTCTCCGAGGTCGCTCCGCAGATCGAGTCCACCCAGTACGACCTCGGCGCCGCGCGGTGGCACTCCACCGGTGAGCTGCTGCCGGAGTCGGTGCTGACCGAGCTCCGCGAGCACGACGCGATCCTGCTCGGCGCGGTCGGCGACCCGTCGGTGCCCAGCGGCATCCTCGAGCGCGGCCTGCTGCTGCGCCTGCGCTTCGAGCTCGACCACCACGTGAACCTGCGTCCGGCCCGGCTCTACCCCGGGGTCCGCGGGCCGCTGTCGGCCCAGGCGGAGATCGACCTCGTCGTGGTCCGCGAGGGCACCGAGGGCCCGTACGCGGGCACCGGTGGCCTGCTCCGCAAGGACACGCCGCAGGAGATCGCCACCGAGGTCAGCATCAACACCGCGTTCGGGGTGGAGCGGGTGGTCCGCGACGCCTTCACCCGCGCCTCGAACCGCCCCCGCCGCAAGCTGACGCTGGTGCACAAGACGAACGTCCTCACCCACGCCGGCTCGCTGTGGTCGCGCGTCGTCGAGGAGGTCTCGCTCGAGCACCCCGAGGTCGCGGTCGACTACCAGCACGTCGACTCCACGACGATCCACCTGGTCATGGACCCGTCGCGCTACGACGTGATCGTCACCGACAACCTGTTCGGCGACATCCTCACCGACCTCGCGGCCGCGGTCACGGGGGGCATCGGGCTCGCGGCGTCGGGCAACCTCGACGTCTCGCGGGCCAACCCGAGCATGTTCGAGCCGGTCCACGGCTCCGCGCCCGACATCGCCGGCAAGGGCATCGCCGACCCGACGGCGGCCGTGCTGTCGGTGGCGCTGATGCTCGACCACCTGGGCGAGCCCGAGCTGGCTCGCCGGATCGAGGCCGCGGTGGCGTTCGACCTCGCCACCCGCGACCACCAGAACCCGGGTGGCACCTCGGCGGTCGGCGACCGCCTCGCCGCCCTGGTCTCCAGCGCCGCCGGGACCCGCTCGCTCGCGTAGCACCGCTCCGTGTCCCGCCGGAACCTCGACGACCTCCTCGCCCTGCTCTGGGGCGTGGGGGGCGTCGTCGTCGCGGGCTACCTCCTCCATCTCGCACTGGGCCCCGGGAGCCTCGAGGGCTCGCGGCTCCCGCTCGTCGGGCTCGCCGCCGTGGCGCTGATCGGGTTCTCGATCGTTGCGGTCCGGCACGCCCGACGGGCCCGCGAGACCCGCGCGGAGCAGGACTCGGGCCCGGTCCACGGGTGGCGCGTCGGACCCCGCACCGGGTCGGCACCGGAGAGCGGGCCGGCACCGGTGACCGGGCCCGCACCGGAGACGATGACTCCGATCGAGCCCCCCGAGCTCTCCCCGTCGGGCCGGGCCGAGCTGGCGCGCATCGTCGGGATCGCGGACCGGGCCGGACTGTTCGCGCCGCGGGCCCCGCGGCCGGTCGACCTGATGGAGACCACGGCCGACCACGGGGAGCCGGTGACCCTGCAGGCGGTCCTGGGCGGCATCGGGGAGGCCGCGTACTGGCGCCCCGGGTTCCGGCCCGAGGACCACCTCGGGGCGCTCGCCTTCCACGACTCCCAGACCGAGCAGTTCGCCGACACCCTCACCGAGCAGGTCGAGGACCTCGCCCGCCTCGTCGGCGACGCCCTGCCCCTGCGGCTCCTCGAGGTCGAGGCCACCCTCGAGGGGCGGACGCACCTGCGCCTGCAGGTGGGCGAGGACGAGCGCACGCTCGACTACCTCGGCCACATCAAGGCCCTGAGCACCGTCCTGCACGCGACGGTGGCGCGGGCCCTGCGCGAGGCGCACCCGGAGGGACCGCGGCTGGCGTGGCTGTGGGCGGACCAGGGGGTGTGGCTCGCGGCGCTGCGCACGACCACCGTCGAGGCCCTCAACGCCGACTTCGGCCGGGCGCTCGAGGACCCCTGGCAGTGGGTCGACGAGCAGCCGCCGACGGCGGCCGGGGACGTGATCCGGCGGCACCGCGGCCGGGGATAGGGTGGGCGACCGTGCGTCTCGCCCGGATCTCCCACGCTGACGGTGTCTCCTTCGTCGCCCTCCAGTCGCCCACCGCCGCCGGGGGTGAGCCGACCGCCGGCGACATCGCCGCGGAGATCGCGGAGCACCCGTTCGGCGACCCGACCTTCACCGGGCGGACCTGGCCGCTCGCCGACGTCCGGCTGCTCGCGCCGATCCTGCCGTCGAAGGTCGTCTGCATCGGGAAGAACTACGCCGAGCACGTCGCCGAGATGGGCGGCGGGGACGCCCCGGCCAACCCGCTGATCTTCATGAAGCCCTCGACGAGCGTCATCGGCCCCGGGCTGCCGATCCAGCGGCCCGCCGACTCCGAGCGGGTCGACTACGAGGGCGAGCTCGCCGTGGTGATCGGCCGGCCGTGCCGCGACGTCCCGGAGGCGCGGGCGAAGGACGTGATCCTGGGCTACACCGTCGCGAACGACGTCACCGCCCGCGACCTGCAGTCGGCCGACGGGCAGTGGACCCGGGCGAAGGGCTACGACTCGTTCTGCCCCCTCGGCCCGTGGATCGAGACCTCGCTCGACCCGTCCGACCTCGCGATCTCCACCGAGCTCGACGGCGCGACCGTGCAGTCGTCGCGCACCAGCATGCTGATCCACGGGATCGAGAAGCAGATCGCCTACATCAGCCGCGTGATGACGCTGCTGCCCGGCGACACCATCCTCACCGGCACCCCGGCCGGGGTCGGGCCCATGGTCGACGGGCAGACCGTCTCGGTGACCGTCGAGGGCATCGGCACGCTGACCAACCCGGTGCGCGACCGGTCGACGTCGTGAGCAGGAAGCGGGGCGGCGAGGCCGAGTCGACGTCGCAGGACTGGGTGGCGACGCTCGCCGACGACGTCGTCGCAGCCCACAAGGAGATCGATGGGGCCGACCCCGACCGGACGATCGTCTGCGCCTCGGGTCTCAGCCCGTCCGGCCCGATCCACCTGGGCAACCTGCGCGAGGTCCTCACCCCGCACCTCGTCGCCGACGAGATCCGCCGCCGCGGCATCGCCTGCGAGCACCTCATCTCGTGGGACGACTTCGACCGCTTCCGCCGCGTCCCCAAGGGCGTCGAGGGGATCGACGACTCGTGGGCCGAGCACATCGGCAAGCCGCTCACGGCCGTCCCCGCGCCGCGCGGCAGCGAGCACCCGAACTGGGCCGAGCACTTCAAGGCCCCGATGATCACGGCGCTGGAGACCCTCGGGGTCCCGTTCCGCGGCATCAGCCAGACGCAGATGTACACCTCGGGCGCGTACGTGGCGCCGACGCTGCTCGCGATGCGCGAGCGCTCGCGGATCGACGCGGTGCTCGGGCGGTTCCGGACGAAGAAGACCCTTCCCGACGATGCCGAGGCCGAGGACGGTCCCGACGACGAGGCCGTCGGGTCGGCCACGGGGGAGTACTTCCCCTACAAGCCGTTCTGCGGGACCTGCGGGCGCGACGACACCACGATCGTCGCCTACGACGACGACTCCACCGAGATGACCTTCACCTGCGCCTGCGGGTCGTCGGAGACGGTGCTGCTCTCGGAGTTCACCCGCGGCAAGCTCGTGTGGAAGGTCGACTGGCCCATGCGGTGGGCCTTCGAGGGCGTCGACTTCGAGCCGAGCGGGGTCGACCACTCCTCGCCGGGCTCCTCCTACGAGGTCGGCGGCCTGCTCGTCTCCGAGATCTTCGGGGGGCGGCAGCCGATCGGCCCGATGTACGCCTTCGTCGGGATCTCCGGGCAGGCGAAGATGTCGTCGTCGAAGGGCGGTGTGCCGACTCCGGCCTCGGCGCTCGAGGTGTTCGAGGTGCCGCTGCTGCGCTGGCTCTACGCGCGGCGCCGGCCCAACCAGGCGATCAAGGTCGCGTTCGACGCCGAGCTGCAGCGGCTCTACGACGAGTGGGACGCGATGACGCGCAAGGTCGCCGCGGGCACCACCGGGGCGATCGAGACCCTCGGGCACACCCGCGCGGTGTCGACCTCCGAGCGGACGCTCCCGACGACGCCGCAGCCGGTCTCGTTCCGCACGCTCACCTCGGTGGTCGACGTGACGACGGGCGACCCGCAGCAGCTGGGCCGCATCCTCACCGGCCTGGTGTCGAGCGACCCGGAGGAGCCGGTCACCCTCGACGACCTGCGCCCGCGCCTCGACTGCGCCGAGCAGTGGGTCGAGCACTACATGCCCGAGGAGGCGCACACCCGGCTGCTGCCCGCGCCCGACACGGCGCTGCTGGGCTCGCTCGACGAGACCGACCGCGAGTCGCTGCGGCTGCTGCTCGACGGGCTCGAGCAGGACTGGTCGCTCGAGGGACTCACGACCCTCGTCTACGGAGTGCCCAAGCAGCAGGCCGGGCTGCCGATGGACACCCAGCCGACCGACGAGCTCAAGGCCGCCCAGCGCCGGTTCTTCGTGCTGCTCTACCGGCTGCTCGTCGGGTCGGACACCGGACCGCGGCTGCCGACGCTGCTGCTCGCCGCGGGCGGTCCCCGGGTCCGTGAGCAGCTCGGGGAGGACGTCGCCCCGTAACGTCCAGAGCGGGATCGTCTAGTGGACGATCTGTCACCCCATCCCGCCGAGGAGCTCCGGGGCGGGCCTCACCGGCTGACGACCGCCTCGTCCGGGACCTCCAGCACGAGGGTGGCGGAGCCCCGTGCGCACTGACCCGTGCCCCGACACGGATCAGTGCTCACGGGTGCTCACCTCAGGAAGCTGCCCAGGACCCCGCCCACTCCACCCACGCCGGCCTCCTGGCCGGACCCGCTCCCGGCGATCGCGTCGACCGGGATCTCCTCGCTCGGCTGGACGATGACGAAGCCGCGCCCGCCGAAGGCCATGGTGAAGGCCTCGCCGGTGGTCTTCCCCATGAGCGTCCGGAGCCCGAACTGCTCGGCGTGGTGCACCCCGACCTGCAGGCCCGCCGACCAGGCGATCGCGGCCTGCGGGTCGGCGTAGGTGGGCGCGTCGACGGTCAGCACGACGGGGGAGCCCTTGCAGGTGATCGCGAGCCGGCCCCGGCCGCGGAACACGCAGTTGAACAGGCCGGCCCCGCCCATCGACCCGGCCCCGGAGACCATCTGGATGTCGTAGGAGAGCGACGAGTCGAAGGCGAGGACGTTCCTGCCGTTGATGGTCAGGGCGTCGTCGGGGCCCTCGAGGTCGATCAGGTGCACGTCGGCGGCCGCGTTCGCGAGGAACACGTCGCCGCGCCCGCTGACCTTCATCAGCGGCACGCCCTCGCCGGTGAGCTTCTGCTTGACGAAGTTCCCGAGGCCGCCGGACCCCGTGGCCTCGAAGCGCACGTCGCCCTGGTAGGCGACCATCGAGCCCTGGCGGGCCATCGCCTCGCCGTTGAGCTCGATCTTGAGCATCTTCGAGTTCTGCAGCCGCAGCCCCGGCTGCGCCGACTCCTGCTCCTGGTTCTCGGGGGCGAAGAGGTTGCTGCGCACGTCGGTCTCCTGATCACTCGCGGTGTCTGTCACCGGGACGGTCGGACGAGATCGATTCTCGTGCGGACCCGCGCGGTCAACGAGGGGGAGAACCCCCGGAGTTCCCGGGGGTGGCCCCCGGGATCCCGGCGCTCAGCGGGGCGACGCGTAGACCACCACGTTGTCCTCGTAGGAGCGGATCGAGCGGTCGAACGCCCCGCCGCAGGTGATCAGGCGCAGGCTCGGGCCGGCGGTGGGGCCGTAGACGGCCTGGGTGGGGAAGGCGTCCTTGTCGACGGTCTCCACCCGGTCGACCGCGAAGCGGGCCACGGTGCCGTCGCTGCGGGGGACGTCGATCGGGTCGCCGGGCTTCAACGTGCGCAGGTTCCAGAAGACGCCGGGGCCGCGGTAGGAGTCGACGTGCCCGACGAGCACCGCCGGGCCCGAGTCGCCGGGGGCCGAGCCGCCCGAGTACCAGCCGACGTCGTCCGGGGTGTCCGGCGCCTGCAGCTCGCCGTCCCGGTCGAGGCCGAGCTTCCCGACGGCGGAGGCGTCGATGCCCGCGTCCGGCACGACGAGGCCGGTGGGGCGGATCGGGCTGGTCGGGGCGCCCCAGGACGGCAGGGCGGGTGCCGCCGGGGCTGCGGACACGGCGGGCGCGGCCGGGGCGGGCGCGGGGCGGGCCTGCAGCGGCACCAGGGCGCCGGCCATGCCGCCGAAGCCCGCGGGGTCGCCGCCGCGGGGGAGCGGCGGGCTGGATCCCGACGACGAGGGCGGTGCGGTGGACGGCCGCGGGGCGGCGGTCGTCGTGGGCGCCGGGGAGGTAGTCGGTGCCGGGGTGGTGGTCGGAGCCGGAGTGGTGCTCGTCGGTGCCGCCGCGGCGGGAGGAGGGGAGGCGGGCGCGGCCGGAGCAGCAGGCGCCGGTGACGCGGGTGCCGGCGGAGCTGCGGGCGCGGGGGAGGCGGGAGCGGCCGGGGCAGGGGCGGCCGGAGCCGCAGGTGCGGCGGGGGCCGGAGCGGCCGGTGCGGGAGCCGCCGGGGCCGGAGCGGCCGGGGCGGGAGCAGCAGGGGCGGCGGGCGCGGCGAAGAGGGCCGCCGCGTCGGGCACCGCGGCGACGCTGAGCGCGCCCTGCGGGTCCCGCGTGACGACGACCGTGTTCACCGACGTGCTCGACACCGGCAGCGTCGTCCGGGCGGTCTCCCCGGAGCTCGTCGTGACGTCCATCGTCCAGGACCGGGCGTCGACCAGGGCGTACGGCGAGCTCGACCCGTAGAAGACGCCGGAGGCGATCGGGCCGCCGCCCTGGGCGACGACGGTCATGGGCCCGACGTTCGCGGCGGCCGACACCACCCGCACGTAGGCCTTGCCAGGAGCGGCGGGCTGCGTGCCGTCGTCGAGGACCTCGGCCTGCACGGTGGCGCCGGGGCCGACGTCGGCGAAGGCCGCGGTCTGGGCCGACCGGACCCCGACCTCGACGTTCGCGGTCAGGGCGGGCGGTGAGCCCGGGTCGGCACCGGCCGGCCGGGCCGCGAGCGTGTAGACGCCGGGGGAGGCGGTGAGGTAGCCCGAGACCGCGCGGTAGCCGACGTCGGAGGCGACCTTCGTCGACGGCAGGCCGGGCCCGCTGACGTACATGTCGACGACACCGGTCGACGGGGAGAGGTGCGCGACGCGCAGGACGCCCTGGTCGCCGCGGGGCGGGGCGGTGAGCTGCGCGGGCAGGAGCGCGGGCGCCGGGCTGGTGACCGCGAGCGGCACGAGGGCGCGCGGCGCCACGACCGGCATCGGCCTCGCGAGCGGGAGCTGCAGCGCGGACGGCACCGAGGACAGCGCCCGCAGGGGGACCAGGCCGCCCGGCGCCGGGGTCACCGCCCGCAGGGGCACGAGGCCGGACGCGGACGCGGCCACCGGGGGCGTGCCGAGCGACGGGACCGACACCGACGGGACCGCGACCGGGCCGACCTGCGCCGACCCCACCGACACCGACGGGGCGCGCACGGCGCCGACCTGAAGGGGCGCGGCCTCCGCGGGCGCGACCCGGACGGCGGGCACCTGCGCGGACCCGAGGTCGATCGACGGTGTGCGGGCCACGCCGAGGTCGGCGGCGGGGACCCGGACGGCCGGGAGCTGCACGGTGGGGGTGGAGACCGACGGGAGCGCCTCGACGGCGGGCGCGGCCTCGAGGGTGCGGCGCAGCACGGTGCCGGACGACTCGCGGGACGACGACCGCGGCGAGTCCGAGGCGGAGGACGAGGAGGCACCGTCGGAGTCGGAGTCGGAGTCGGAGTCGGAGTCGGAGTCGGAGTCGGAGTCGGAATCGGCGTCGGAGGAGGACGAGCCGGAGTCGGAGGACGAGGAGTGGTCGTCCGAGCTGTCGTCCGAGCTGCTCTTGCCGGAGCTGCCGTCGTCCGACCCGGTGACGCGGGAGACGAGGTCGGAGAGCGGCGAGCCGTCGTCGGAGTCCTCGTCGGCGGCGACCGTGACGACCTGGCCGGCGGCGAGGATCGTCGGGGCGGGGGCCTGGTGGCACAACGCGGTGCCGATCCCGAGCGTGGACACGACGGCCAGGACGGTCGCTGCGCTCGTGGACTTCTTCACGCCGTGCTCCCTCGGACGGTGGTGCTGAGCCGAACAGGTGTCCCTCATTCGAGGAACGACGCCGGACGGTTCACGTGACGCGACCACGCGTCGGCACTCCGGTGTGACGTCCGGCGCGCCGCGGCGGGGACGGGCACGATCACCGGCATGGCCGCTCCCCGTGCGCTCCCGCTGGAAGGCGTCGTCGTCGTGTCCTGCGAACAGGCCGTGGCGGCGCCGCTCGCGACCCGTCATCTCGCCGACCTCGGCGCTCGCGTCATCAAGGTGGAGCGCCCGGGCCGCGGCGACTTCGCCCGCGACTACGACACGGTGGTCGGCGGCCTCTCGAGCCACTTCGTCTGGCTCAACCGGTCGAAGGAGTCCGTGACGGCGGACCTCAAGGACCCCGACCAGCTCGCGCGGGTGAAGGAACTGATCGCGGGCGCGGACGTGTTCGTCCAGAACTTCGCGCCCGGGGCGGCCGAGCGGCTGGGCCTCGGCGCCGACGAGCTTCGTCGGGACCACCCGCGCCTGATCCACGCGAGCATCTCTGGCTACGGCTCCACCGGCCCGTACCGCGACGCGAAGGCCTACGACGCGCTGATCCAGGCCGAGACCGGGCTGATGTCGGTGACGGGCACCGAGGAGTACCCGGCGAAGGCCGGCATCCCGGCCGCCGACATCGGGGCCGGGATGTACGCGTTCTCCGGGATCCTCGCGGCGCTCTACGACCGGGAGCGCACCGGCGAGGGCACGACGTTCGAGGTCAGCCTCTTCGACGCCCTGAGCGAGTGGATGGGCTTCCCGCTGCACTACGCGGCGGGCAGCGGGAACGCGCCGGTGCGGGCCGGGACGAGCCACGCCGCCATCGCCCCCTACGGCGCCTTCGCCACGGGCGACGGGCAGGAGGTGGTGCTCTCGATCCAGAACCAGCGGGAGTGGCAGCGCTTCTGCGAGACCGTCCTGCGCGACGCCTCGATCGCCGACGACGAGCGGTTCGCCACCAACTCCGACCGGGTGGCGAACCGCCCGGCCCTCGACGAGGTGATCGACGGGGTGCTGCGCGACCTCACCGGCGACCGGTTCGTCGAGCGCCTCGAGGAGGCGGGGATCGCGAACGCCCGCCGCCGCACGCTCGACCAGGTGCTCGAGCACCCGCAGCACGAGCAGCGGGGGCGGTTCGTCGAGGTCGGCACCCCGAACGGGACCGTCCGCACGCTGCTGCCGCCGATCACCTTCGCCGACGGGCGGGTGCCGCGGATGGACCCGGTGCCCGACGTCGGCCCGGAGGTCTGACCCGCCGGGCCGCGGGCATCGTCGGGAAGGGCTACTCGGCCTCCTCCACCTCGATCCCGAGCGGCCGCGTGCGCGCCCACACCAGGAAGATCACCGAGACGACGACGAGGCCGATGCCGGTCCAGAGGTTGACCGCGGTGCCGGCGGCCCGGGCGAGCTGCTCGGGGCCGTCGAGCAGGCCGCGGATCACGAGGACGACGCCGTAGACGCCGAGCAGGCCGGCGATGACGTAGCGGAGGTCGAACAGCCGGGCCATGCGGCTGCCGGTCACCACGGTGTCCTGCGGCCGGCCGGGCTCGAGGGGCTTGCTCATGGCTGACGCTCCCGGTTCAGGCGAAGAGGATGTTGAGGACGACGGTCAGGACGAGCGCGACGCTGCCGAGCAGCACCGGCTTGCGGTACCAGACCTTCTCCTTGGGCTGGCGCAGCGTCGGGACGACGCCGTCGGCGCCGGGGACGCCGTAGACGATGCCCGCGAGCCGCTCGGGCTCGGGCTTCGCGGTGGCGAGCGAGACGAGCACGGTGACGATCAGGTCCACGAAGAACGCGGCGCCGGCCTGGTAGAAGGTCACCTCGATGTCGGAGCCGAAGGTCAGGGCCCCGGACTGCGCGCCGATGAAGATCAGGGTGCCCGCGACGACGCCCGAGGCCAGGCCCGCGAAGCCGCCCCAGCCCGTGGTGCGCTTCCAGAACATGCCGAGGATGAAGGTCGCGAAGATCGGGGCGTTGAAGATCCCGAACAGCGACTGCAGGTAGGTCATGATGTTGTTGAACGACGAGGCCAGCAGTGCCGTGAAGATCGCGATGACGACGCCGCCGACCGTCACCAGCCGCCCCGCGTTGAGGTAGTACCGGTCACTGCGGCCCTTGGCGAGGTAGGGCTGGATGAGGTCGTAGGTGACGACCGTGTTGAGCGAGCTGACGTTGGCCGCCACGCCCGCCATGAACGAGGCGAACAGGCCGGTGATGGCGATGCCGAGCACGCCCTCGGGCAGGAGCTGGCCCATGAGGGCGGGGATCGCGTCGTTGTACTCGAGGCCGCCGGAGTCGGAGTTGCCGAAGTTCGGGATGGCGATGAGCGCGACGAGGCCGGGGATGATCGTGACGGCCGGGATGAAGAGCTTGGGGAACGCGGCGATGAGCGGGGTGCGCTGGCTCGCGCTTCGGTCCTTGGCCGAGAGGGCGCGCTGGATCTCGGCGAAGTTCGTCGTCCAGTAGCCGAAGGACAGGACGAAGCCGAGGCCCAGGACGATGCCGATCCAGTTCGCGCCGATCGGGTTGGTGACGTCGCCGACGCCGGTGCCCTGCCAGGCGTGCAGGCCGCCCTCCCCGAGGGTGGAGGCCTCGACGCGGCGGGTGAGCTCGCCGAACCCGCCGACCGAGCGCACCGCGACGACCGCGAGCGGGATCAGGCCCGCGAGGATGACGAAGAACTGCAGCACCTCGCCGTAGATCGCCGAGCCGAGCCCGCCGAAGCCGATGTAGACGAGGACGACCGCGGCGGAGACGACGATGCCGAGGAACTGCGGCCAGCCGAGCAGGGCGTTGAGGACGATCGCGAGGGCGTAGAGGTTGACCCCGGCGATGAGCACGCTCGCGACCGCGAAGACGACGGCGTTGAGGACGTGGGTGTAGTTGCCGAACCGCAGGCGCAGGAACTCCGGCACCGACCGGACCTTCGAGCGGTAGTAGAAGGGCATCATCACGATGCCCAGGAAGACCATCGCCGGGATGGCGCCGATCCAGTAGTAGTGCACGGTCGCGACGCCGTACTGCGCGCCGTTCGCGGCCATCCCGATGATCTCGGTGGCGCCCAGGTTGGCGGCGACGAACGCCAGGCCGGTGACCCAGGCGGGGAGCGAGCGCCCGGCGAGCAGGAAGTCGGCGCTGGTGCCGACGGCGCGCCGCGCGACGACGCCGATGCCCAGGACGACCACGAAGTAGAGGGCCAGGAGCGTGTAGTCCAGCCATCCCGGATTCAGGCGCAGCATCGCGACCCCTCGGTGCGAGTCGGGGTTCCGTGAAGGTTCCCGTGAACGTTATCGTAAGCTCGCGCACACTGTGGTACCGCTGGTGGTCGCGCGTCAAGTGGGTGTGAAGTGGCGACGTGGAGGGGCGGTCGATGGAGACGTCGGGCGAGGGCGAGCCGATCCGTACCGGGTCCGATTGTGACGTCGAGTGTCAGCATGGCCGCAGTGCTGACACCGTGATCGAGCCCGAGCGACTCCCCGACGGCCGGGCGATCACCTACTTCTCGGCGGGGACGACGTGAGCGAGCGCCGCTACGACCCCACCCACGACGAGTGGGTCACCTTCGCCACGCACCGGCAGGACCGCACCTACAAGCCGGCCACCGCCGACTGCCCGCTCTGCCCCACGCGCCCGGGCGGACCGGAGACCGAGATCCCGCGCGAGCACTTCGAGATCGCGGTGTTCGACAACCGGTTCCCGTCGCTGTCGACCACCCCGCCCGCGCCCGACGTCGCGGGCACCGACCTCGTGCCGGTCGAGCCCGCCTACGGCCACTGCGAGGTCGTGGTCTTCACCGAGGACCACGACGCCACCCTCGCCTCGGTCGGCGAGGCGCGCATCCGGCTGCTCGTCGACGCCTGGGCGCACCGGTTCGCGGCGCTCGCCGACGACCCGCGCGTGCAGTACGTGCTGCCGTTCGAGAACAAGGGCGAGGCGGTGGGCGTGACGCTGCACCACCCGCACGGCCAGATCTACGCCTACCCCGACGTCCCGCCCCGGCCCGCCCGCGAGCAGCGTGCCGCCGCCGCCCACCGCGGGCGCACCGGTCGCTGCGTGTTCTGCGACGTCGTCGCGCAGGAGATCGGCGGGCCCCGGGTGGTCGTCGAGGGCAGCCACTTCCTCGCCGGGGTCCCGCCGTGGGCGCGCTTCCCCTACGAGGTCGACATCTGGTCGCGCACGCACGTCGGCACGCTGCCCGGGCTCGACGCCGCCGCCCGCGACGACCTCGCCCGCGTCCTGGCCCGCGTGCTGGCCGGGTACGACGCGTTCTTCGGGTTCCGGACGTCCTACCTGCTGGGCATCCACTCCGCGCCGGTCAACGTCGACGACGACGAGCGCGCCCTCGGGCACCTGCACCTCGAGATCTGCCCGCCGCACCGGGGCGGGGGCAAGCTCAAGTACCTCGCGGGCTCGGAGACCTTCGGGGGCGCGTTCCTCACCGACGTCGCCCCCGAGGTCGCCGGCGAGCGGCTCCGCGCCGCCGCGAGCACCGCGGACGTGCCCGCGTGAGCGCCGAGCAGGCCCGGGACGCGTTCCGCGAGGCCCACGGGCGCGACCCCGAGGGCGTCTTCTCCGCGCCCGGCCGGGTCAACCTCGTCGGCGAGCACACCGACCACAACGAGGGCCACGTCCTGCCCTTCGCCATCGACCGCCGCACGTGGGTCGCCGCCGGGCGGCGCGACGACGAGCTGGTCACCGTCCGCTCGGACGACCCGGGCACCGAACCGGTGAGCCTCGTCGTCGGGACCCTCCGCAGCGCCACCGGCTGGGCGGCGTACCCGCTGGGCACGCTGTGGGCGCTGCAGCAGGAGGGCGTTCCCGACGACGAGGGCTGGGACCTCGTCGTGCACGGTGAGGTCCCGCTGGGCGCGGGCCTGTCGTCCTCGGCGGCTCTCGAGAGCGCGGTCGCGCTGGCGGTCGACGAGCTGACCGGCGCCGACCTCGGCCGGCCGGCGCTGGCCCGGGCCGGACGGCGGGCGGAGAACGACGTGGTGGGCGCGCCGGTGGGGATCATGGACCAGGCGGCGTCGCTGCTGTGCCGCGAGGGCTCGGCGCTGCTGCTCGACTGCCGGTCGATGGCCACCGAGGACGTCGCGCTGGGGTTCGAGGAGGCCGGGCTCGTCGTGCTGGTCGTCGACTCGCGCGTGCGCCACGACCTCGCCGACGGCGGGTACGCCGACCGGCGCGCCTCGTGCGTCGCCGCCGCCGAGGCGCTGGGGGTGCCGGCGCTGCGGGACGCGACGCCCGACGCGGTCGAGGCCCTGGCCGACGACACGCTGCGGCGCCGGGCCCGCCACGTGGTCACCGAGGAGGCGCGGGTCCACGAGGTGGTGCGCCTGGTGGGCTCCGGGCGCCCGGTGGCGGTCGGTCCCGTGCTGGCGGCCTCGCACGCCTCGCTGCGCGACGACTTCGCGGTGTCGGTGCCCGAGGTCGACGTGCTCGTCGACGCCGCGGTCGGGGCCGGGGCGGTGGGCGCGCGCATCGTCGGGGGCGGGTTCGGCGGGTCGGTGCTCGCGCTGGTCCCCGCCGAGGCGGTCGACGCCGTGGGCCGGGCGTGCCGGGCGGCGGCGCTCGGGCCCGAGCCGACGGTGCGTGAGGTCGCGCCGGCGGCCGGGGCGCGGCGAGACCTCTAAGGTCGGTCGTCGTGGACTCCGGGTCGTTCGTCCGAGTCACGATCGACGACGTCGCCCGGGCGGCCGGGGTGTCCCGCCAGACCGTCTCGCGGGCGATGAACGGCAAGGGCGACATCAGCGCGGCGACCCGCCGCAAGGTGCTCGCGACGATCGAGGAGCTCGACTACCGGCCCTCGGCGTTCGCGCGCGGCATGCGCACCCAGCGGGCCGGGACCCTCGCGCTGGTGCTGCCCGACATCGCCAACCCGTTCTTCCCCGCCGTCGCCCGCGGGGTGTTCGACGCCGCCGCGGCCCGGGGGCTCGCCGTGGTCGTGCACAACACCGACGCGGACGCCGCCGCGGAGGCCGAGGCGACCCGGGCGATCGTCGACGCCGGCGCGGCGGGCGCGATCGGCTTCTTCGAGGCCCTCGACGACGCGTCGCTGAGCGCGCTCGGCCGGCGGGTGCCGCTGGTGGTCGCCGACCGTCCCTCACCGGACGACCAGGTGGCCTCGGTCCGGTCCGACTTCCCCGCCGGGACCCGCGCCGCGGTGGAGCACCTGTTCGCGGCGGGGCACGCGCGGCTCGGGATGCTCGACGGGGCGGTGCAGAACAAGCCCGAGCGCCGCCGGACGTTCCTCGAGGTCCTGACCGAGCACGGTCACCCCGACCCGGCCGGCCACGTCGTCACCGCCCCGCCGACGGTCGCCGGCGGGACCGCGGGGGTCCGGGACCTGCGGGCCCGCCACCCGGAGATCACCGGGGTGTTCGCGTTCAACGACCTGCTCGCGATCGGGGCCCTGCGCGCGGGGGAGGGGGTCGCGGTGGTCGGCTACGACGACATCATGATGGCCGCCCTGCTCGACCCCCCGCTGACCACGGTGCACACCGACAAGTACGAGCTCGGCCGGACGCTGGTCGAGGTCCTGGGCCGCCGCCTCGACGGCCACCCGCCCGAGCACCGGGTGCTGGCGCCGCGGCTGACGGTGCGCTGAGCGCTCGTGAGCACTAGTCCGTGCCCGGACACGGATTACTGCTCACGAGTGTTCACCTCGACGACGATCATCAGCGCCGTGAGCACGAGGGTCCCGACGGCGATGGTCGACAGGGCCGCGTCGAGGGGGAGCGCGATGGTGAGGAGGCCGACGAGCAGGGCCGGGAGCCCGGCGCCCAGGAAGAAGGCGGAGTAGACGGCGGCGGCCGTGCCACTGGCCCGCCCCGGCGGGGCCGTCGTGGCGACGACGGTGGTCGCCCCGCTGTAGAGGAGCCCGTTGGCGAGCCCCGCGACGACGCAGGCGATCAGCACCGCGACGAGGGAGTTCACGCCCGGCGCGAGGACCACGAGCGACACGGCCAGGGCGACCAGGCCCACGAGCTGGGCGCGGCGGGGCCCGAGGCGGGTCACCGCGGGGACGGTCAGCGTCGAACAGACCAGGAGCGCCGCGGCGAGCCCTCCCGCCGCGAGCGGGTCGCGGAGGCCGAGGAAGCGTTCGGCGACCGAGGAGATCAGCCCGAGGAAGAGGCCGACCACGGCCCAGCCGAGGAAACCGTTCACGGCCGCGACGACGAGGGCCCGCCGAACGGTGCCGGTCATCCCGGTCCCGCCCCCGGGGGCCTCCTCCACGGTCACCGGCCCCGGCGCGGGGTCGCGCACGGTCCTGAGCCCGAGGAACACGACGCCGAGCAGCACGACGGCCACCCCGAAGGGGGCGACGCCGGGACCCGGGCCGAAGCGGGTGAGCGCGCCCCCGAGGACGGGGCCCAGGCCGGTGCCGAGGATGAACACCGCCGCCGACACCAGACCGGCGCGCACCTTGTCCGCGCCGCTGGTCGCCACCGCGACCCCGGCGCCGGTGATGACGGCGAGCGCGAGGCCGTAGGCGACCCGACCGGCGATCAGCCAGCCGGTGCTCGCCGCGAGGGCGAGGGCGACCGAGCCGGCGGCGGCCACGAGGATCCCGCCGCGCATGACCCGCCGCGGCGACAGCCGGTCGCCCAGGGGGCCCAGCAGGAACACCGCGGGCACGCTGACCAGCGGGTACACCGCATAGATGACCGTCAGCGTCGCGTCGCTGAAGCCGAGCTGTGCCTGGTAGGCGGGGTAGAGCGGGCTCGGGATACCGGCGCCGGCCGCGCCCAGGGCGAGCAGCGCGAGCGCCCACCCCCGGGCGGACCGGGACGGCAGCCGGGAGGTCGTCGAGGCCTCCGTCTCGCAGGGCGGGGACGCGGCGGCGCTCATGACCATGACGATGCGTGGGTGCGGGTGTTAGCACCAGCGCACGCTTCTTCACCGAGCACGTAGCATCGCTACGTGATCGACCCGCGCCTGAGGACGCTGCAGCTCGTGGCCCACCACGGCTCGGTCAGCGCGGCGGCCCGGGCGCTGCACTTCACCTCGTCCGCGGTGTCGCAGCAGCTGCGCGGGCTCTCCGACGACCTCGGGGCGACGCTGGTGCGTCAGGTCGGCCGGCGCATGGAGCCCACGGTGGCCGGACGGATCCTGCTGCGGCACACCGAGGCGCTGCACGCCCGCGCCGAACTCGCCCGCGCGGAGCTGGCCGGGGTCCAGGACTCCCCGGGCCGGATCGGGCTGTGCGGGTTCTCCACCGCCGCGGCGAGGTTCCTCGTCCCCACGGCCGCCGCGCTGCGCGAGCAGTTCCCCGGGTCGGTGATCCAGGTGGTGGAGGCGGAACCGGCCCGCTGCATCGACCTGCTGCTCGCGGGCGACTGCGACCTCGCGCTGCTCGTGGTCGACGACCGCGTCCCGCCCGAGACCGACCGGCGCTTCGAGCAGCACACCGTGCTCGACGACCCGCTCGACCTCGCCGTCCCGGTGGGGCACCACCTCACCACCCGGTCCGAGGTGACCCTGCGCGACGCGGCGTCCGAGCCGTTCATCACCTGCCTTCCCGACAGCGCGTACCACCGCCTCACGCTCGCCGCCTGCCAGGCCGCCGGCTTCCGCCCGACGGTCGCCCACTACGCCGACGAGTGGGACACCGGCACCGCGCTGGTCGCCCACGGCTTCGGCATCTTCATGCTGCCCCGGCTCGCCCCGGTGCACCCCGGGACCGACGTGGTGCGCCTGCGCCTCACCGGCACGGCGGCCCCGGTCCGGCGGATCGTCGCCATGACCCGCGCGGGCGGGGCGGCGCAACCCGTGATCGACCATGCGCTGCGGTCGATCACGGGCCTCGCCGGGTCGATCCCGGTGTAGCCGCCCGCCCTCAGGCCGGGACGCGCGCCCACACGGTGAGGCCGAGGTCCCCGGAGGCCTGCGGGGCGAGCCCCTCCGGCCCGTCGCCCTCGGTCACCGCCACCGCGAGGCACTCGGTGGCGAGGGTGTCGGAGCCGTTCCGGATCGCGGTCGCGGTGTCGGCGCGGCCCGCGGTCCACCACAGCTCGATCCGGTCGGACACCTCGAAGCCCAGGCGCTTGCGGGCGTCCTGGACGAAGCGCAGGACGTCGCGCAGCAGACCGGCCTCGCGCAGCTCGTCGGTCAGCTCGGTGTCGAGCCCCACCGACAGCCCGCCCTCCGAGCGCACGGCCCAGCCCTCGCGCGGCGTCTCCGACACCAGGATCTCGTCGCCGGACAGCTCGACCGGCGCCCCGTCGAGGGTCACCGTCAGCACCCCGTCGACCGGGGCGTCGGTGGAGGCCTTCACGGCGTCGGCCACCGTGGGGGTCTGCTTGCCGAACCGCTTGCCCAGCGCGCGGTAGTTGGGCTTGACCTCGATCTCGACGAGGTCGGAGCCCGCGGCCTCGACCCGCGCCACATTGAGCTCCTCGGCGATCTCGGCGAGGAGCTCCCGGCCCTGATCGGTGTCAGCCAGGTCGCCGAACCCGCGGGCCGAGACGACCGCCCGGGAGAGCGGCTGGCGGGTGCGGACCCCGCTGGCGGCGCGGGTGGAACGGCCGAGCTCGACGACGCTGCGGACCAGCGCCATCTGCGACCGCAGCCGCTCCTCCTCGTCGGGAACGTTCCTGACCTCGGGCCACGGCGCGAGGTGCACCGAGTCGGGCGTGCCCTCGGGCAGGCCCACCCCGCCCTCGCCCTGCAGCAGCGTCCAGAGGTAGTCGGTGGTGAACGGCGTGAACGGGGCCATCAGGCGGCTGACCGTCTCGACGCACTCGTGCAGGGTCGCGAGCGCGGCCGGGTCGCCGTTCCAGAAGCGGCGGCGCGAGCGGCGGACGTACCAGTTCGACAGGTCGTCGACGAACGCGACGATCGCGCGGCCCGCGCGGCTGGAGTCGAAGTCGTCGAGCGCGGAGGTCACCTCGGCGACGGTCGCCCGCAGCTCCCCGAGGGCCCACCGGTCCATCGCGGTGCGCTCGGACGGTGCCGGGTCGGACGGCGTCCAGCCGGCGGCGTTCGCGTAGGTGACCAGGAACGAGGCGGTGTTCCAGTAGGTCAGCAGGACCTTCCGGACGATCTCCCGGAGCGTCTCGTGGCCCACGCGCCGGTCGACCCACGGGGAGCCCTGCGCGAGCATCAGCCAGCGCACGGCGTCGGCGCCGTGGGTGGAGAACAGCTCGAACGGGTCGAGGACGTTGCCGAGGTGCTTGCTCATCTTGCGGCCGTGCTCGTCGAGCAGCAGGCCCAGGCACACCACGTTCTCGTAGGACGACCGGTCGAACACCAGCGTCCCGATCGCCATCAGCGAGTAGAACCACCCGCGCGTCTGGTCGATCGCCTCGCAGATGTACTGCGCCGGGTAGGCCGCCTCGAACTCGGCCTCGTTGCGGTGCGGTGCGCCCCACTGGGCGAACGGCATGGCGCCGGAGTCGTACCAGACGTCGATGACGTCGGGGACCCGACGCATCGTCCCCGTACCGCTCGGGGCGGGGAAGGTGACGTCGTCGACGTAGGGGCGGTGCGGGTCGAGGTTCGAGAGGTCCTCGCCGGCGTAGGAGCCGAGCTCGGCGAGCGATCCCACGACGACGATCTCCGCCGGGTCGGCGTCGTTGCGCCAGACCGGCAGCGGCGTGCCCCAGTAGCGCTTGCGCGAGAGCGCCCAGTCGACGTTGTTCTCGAGCCAGGCGCCGTACCGGCCGTGCTTGATGTGCGGCGGGTACCAGTTCGTGCCCTCGTTCTCGGCGAGGAGCCGGTCGCGGATCTCCGTGGTGCGGATGAACCAGCTGGGCAGCGCGTAGTAGATCAGCGGCGTGTGGCAGCGCCAGCAGTGCGGATAGGAGTGCTCGTACTCCTCGGCGCGGAAGAGCACGCCGCGCTCCCGGAGGTCCTCGACGAGCGTGGGGTCGGCGCCCTTGAAGAACAGGCCGCCGACCAGCGGGACCTCGTCGAGGAAGTGCCCGTCGGAGCCGATCGGGTTGACCATCTCCAGGCCCTCGGCGCGCGCGACCTGGTGGTCCTCGGCGCCGAAGGCGGGGGCCATGTGGACGAGGCCGGTGCCGGCGTCGGTGGTGACGTGGTCGCCGTGGACGATGCGGAAGGCGTCGCCGAAGCGCCCGGCCTCGAGCAGCTCGAAGGGCCGCGTGTAGTGCGAGCCGATGAGCTCCTGGCCGGTCAGCCGTGCGCTGATCTCGGCGTCCTCGCCCAGGACGTGCCCGACGAGGTCCTCGGCCAGCACCAGGTCGGGTCCGTCGGTGCGGGCCACCCGGACGTAGGTGACGGTCCGCTCCACGGCGACCGCGGTGTTCGACGGCAGCGTCCAGGGCGTCGTCGTCCAGACCAGCAGGTCGGCCCCGGCCCACGGTCCGTCGGTCAGGGGGAACCGGACGTAGACCGAGGGGTCGACGTCGTCCTCGTAGCCCTGGGCCACCTCGTGGTCGGACAGCGGCGTCTCGTCGCGCGGGCAGTAGGGCGTGACGCGGTGGTCCTCGACCAGCAGGCCCTTGTCGTGGATCTGCTTGAGCGACCACCAGACGCTCTCGACGTAGCGCGGGGCCATGGTCAGGTAGGCCTCGTCGAGGTCGACCCAGTAGCCCATGCGCTCGGTCATCGCGGCGAAGGCGCTGACGTTGCGCAGCGCCGACTCGCGGCAGGCGGCGTTGAACTCGGCGATGCCGTAGCGCTCGATGTCGCTCTTGGACGTGAAGCCGAGCTCCTTCTCCACGGCGAGCTCCACCGGCAGCCCGTGGCAGTCCCAGCCGGCACGACGAGGCACGTGGTACCCGCGCATCGTCCGGAAGCGGGGGAAGAGGTCCTTGAAGGCGCGGGCCTCGACGTGGTGGGTGCCGGGCGTGCCGTTCGCGGTGGGCGGGCCCTCGTAGAAGATCCAGGGCTCGCCCTGGGCCGTCTGCTCGAGCGACCGGCGGAAGACGTCGCGCTTGTCCCAGCGCTCGAGAATCTCCTGCTCGATCGCCGGCAGGTCGACGCTGGCGGGCAGGGGGGCGAAGCTCGGGCTCACGGATGTCCCTCGGTGGAGTGCGCTGGTGACCTGCCAACTTTACAGAGCCGCGTCCGGGCCCCGACCGGGCACGTGACCTGCGCGGATGCCGTGACCCGTGGGGGGTGCTCGAACCCGGTCGGCGGTGTTCGGTACAGTTGTCGGCGTCGCCGGACGGACTGCATGGTCACGCCCGGTGACGGCCATGGGGTATGGTGTAATTGGCAACACGGCTGATTCTGGTTCAGTTGTTCTAGGTTCGAGTCCTGGTACCCCAGCTGCGGGCAACGCCCCGGCGATCTTGTAGGGTTGCCAACGTTGTTCCTCCTAGGGCCCCGTCGTCTAGCGGCCTAGGACGCCGCCCTCTCAAGGCGGTAGCGGGGGTTCGAATCCCCTCGGGGCTACGCAAGCGCCGTGATCCGCACCGGGTCACGGCGCTTCGTCGTTCCCGGGGTCCCTACGGCTCCACGAACACCGACGGGACGTCGACCTCGTCGAACCAGAGGTAGGCCAGCAGCGCCGGCCGCTCGCCCGTCGCCATCGCGTGCGGCTGCCAGGGCGCGTGGTGGATCAGCTCGCCGGCGGGCTCGTCGACCCAGCCCTCGCCGTGGTCCCAGCGGATCGCGCCGAGCGGGAGGTAGTACTCCTCGGCGGGGTGGTGGTGGGCGCGGTAGAGCACCTCCGGACCGAGCAGGACGAGGCCGAGGACCAGGTCCTCGTCGCCGCGCAGGGAGGCGTGTGCGTAGCCCGCGAAGAGCGCCTCGCCGGCGGCGTAGGAGGCCGTCCGGGTCCACGCGGCCCGCGACCCGAGGAGCCCGACGGCCCGGGCGAGCTGCGGGTCGACCTCGTCGGCGACCCGCGCGACGGCCTCGTCGAGGTGCGCCAGGACCGGCAGGTCGGGCGGGGTGTCGGCCAGCTGCGGCGCCCCGCCGAGGCTCGCCACCGCCATCAGCTCGGCCATCGCCGCGCGGCGGCCCAGGGCCGCGACGAAGCGGGCGGTCAGGGCGTCGACGGCCGGGCCGGGGGCGGTCACGGGGTCTCACGGTGACGCGGCACCCGGTGATCCTGGCAGTGCGCGCAAGCCGTCGGGAGGCGGACACGAACGGTCCGCCTCCTGCGGCAGGCTCCTGCCCGTGGAGACCCTCGACGCCCGCGCGCTCAACCGGGCGGCGCTCGCCCGGCAGCTCCTGCTCGAGCGGTCGGACACTGGCGTGCTCGACGCGGTCGCGCACCTCGGCGGGCTGCAGGCCCAGGAGCCGCAGGAGCCGTTCGTCGGGCTGTGGTCGCGGCTGCGCGGGTTCGAGCCGGCAACGCTCGACACGCTGCTCCTCGAGCGGCGGGTGGTCCGCACGCACCTCATGCGCCGCACCGTGCACCTGGTGACGGCGGCCGACGCGCTCGCCTGGCGGGAGCGGCACGAGGCGATGCTCTGCCAGCGGATGCTCGGGGTGTACCGCGGCGACCTCGCGGGGGTCGACCTCGACGAGCTCGCCGCGGCGGGCCGGGAGGTGATCGCCGCCGGCGGGGAGCCGACGATGGCCGAGGTCGGGAAGGCGCTGGTGTCGCGCTGGCCCGACCGGGGCCCGCGCCCGCTCGGCGAGGCGGCCGTCGCGGCGCTCGTCCCGGTGGTGCAGGTGCCGCCGCGGGGGCTGTGGCGCACGGCCGGGGGAGCGCGGTACGCCCTGCTGGAGACGTGGCTGGGGCGGGCGCCCGCGGCATCGTCGGGAACGGGGGCGGGACCCGATCCGGTGGGGCAGGACCTGGTCCGGCGCTACCTCGCGGCCTTCGGGCCGGCCGCCTCGGCCGACCTGCGGGCGTGGTGCGGCCTCGCGGGCCTGCCGGACGCGGTGGCGGCGGTGCGCGGCGAGCTCGTGTCGTTCCGCGACGAGCGCGGACGGGAGCTGCTCGACCTCCCCGACGCGCCCCGGCCCGATCCCGACGTGCCCGCCCCCGTGCGCTTCCTGCCCGCCTTCGACAACGCGGTCCTCGGGTACGACGACCGTCGGCGGATCATCGACGATGCCCACCGCGGGCTCTCGGTGGCGGGCACGCGGTTCGTGCTCGTCGACGGGCGGGTGGCGGGCACCTGGACCGAGCAGCAGGGGGCGGTCACCGTGACGCCGCTGCGGCGGTTCTCCCGCGACGACCGGGCGGCCGTCGCCGAGGAGGGCCGGGCCCTCTCAGGGTTCCTCACCGACGACGACGGCGGCCGGCCGCGGGTGCGGGTCGGGGCGTCCCCCCGCTGAGGGTCACTCGCCGCGGCGCATCCGCCACGCGTCGGTGACGAGCTCGGTGAGCCGCTCGAGGTCGACCGCGGCCAGCCGCACCATGACCAGTGGGGCGTGCTCGTAGGCGGGGGTGGAGAAGAAGAGATCGGGCTCGCCGAGCAGGAGCGCCTGGCGCTCGGCCTCGTCGCCGACGTAGAGCACGGCGACGTCGGTGCGCAGGACCCGGCGGCCGCCGGACCGCTCGGGGTAGGACCAGACGAACCCGTGGCCCAGCACGCGGAAGTCGAAGCCGTCGCTCGGGTTCTCGATGACGTCCTCGAGCCCGAGGGCGATGCGGCGGACGTCGTCGGCGTCGGTCACGGCGGGGTGGTGCCGTACATGATCGCCCGCGTGTTCTCCTCGGTGTAGTAGGCCTCCATCTCCGCCAGGGTCATGTCGTCGGTGGTGCGGGCGGCCATCTGCGCGATGCTCGGCAGGTCGTCGTCGGGCCAGCGTTCGGGGCGCCAGAGGTCGGAGCGCAGGAACGCCTTCGCGCAGTGGGTGAAGACCTCCTCCACGGTGACCTCGAGGACGAGGCCCGGCACGTGCCCGCGGTGGCTCATCGCCTCCGCGTAGGCGGGTTCGGCGACGATGCGGGCGGTCCCGTTGACGCGCAGGGTGTCCGGGCGCCGCGGCACCAGGAAGATGAGCCCGACGTGCGGGTTCTCGAGGATGTTGAGGAACCCGTCGACGCGGCGGTTGCCGGGACGGTCGGGAACGGCGAGCGTGTGGTCGTCGAGCACGAGGACCGACCCCGCCGGGTCGCCCTTGGGGGAGACGTCGACGCGGCCGTCGGCGCCCGCGGTCGCGATCATCTGGAACGGGCTGCGGGCGATGAAGGCCCGGTCGGTGTCGTCGAGCCGGTCCCGCTGCTTGACGACGGCCCGGCGCACGGGCTCGCCGACGACGGCGCGGAGCTGCTCGACGCTGGTGATCTGCTCGGTCACGCGGTCCACGGTAGGGCGGCGGGCAAGGGTCACGCGAGCGCCTGCTCGAGGGCGCGGGCGGCCGCGAGCAGGTCGTTCGCCCACCGGGAGCCGGGCCTGCGCCCGATCCGGTCGACCGGCCCGGAGACCGACACCGCGGCGACCACCGTGCCGTCGGGCCCCCGCACCGGGGCCGACACGCTGGCCACCCCGACCTCGCGCTCCGCGACGCTCTGCGCCCAGCCGCGCCGCCGGACCTCGGCGAGCAGGTCGGGGTCGAAGACGTCCTCGGGCGCGCGGTCCTCGACCAACGGGCCGGTGGCGAAGGCCGCGAGCACCTTGGCCCCCGAGCCGGCGGTGAGCGGCAGGCGCACCCCCACCGGCACGGTGTCGCGCAGCCCGGAGGCGGGCTCGGCCGCGGCCACGCAGATGCGGGAGTCGCCCTCGCGGCGGTAGAGCTGCACGCTCTCGCCGGTCAGGTCCCGCAGGGTGGGCAGGACCTCCTCGGCGGCGGTGAGCAGCGGGTCGTGGTGCCCGTGGGCCATCTCGGCGAGGGCCGGGCCGGGCCGCCACCGCCCGTCAGGGTCGCGCTCGAGCAGCCGGTGGACCTCGAGGCCCACGGCGAGGCGGTGGGCGGTGGCCCGCGGCAGCCCGGTGCGGTCCACGAGCTCGCCCAGCCCGCAGGGGGCGACCGCCGCCGCGCGCAGGACACCCACCGCCTTGTCGAGCACGCCGATTCCGCTATTCTGTCCCACAGAGCGACATCGTAGTCCCACATCGTGGGACGACACCACCACGCAGGCAGGGACTGATGGGACGCACACTCGCGGAGAAGGTCTGGGAGCAGCACGTGGTCCGGGCGGGCGGGGAGGCCCCGGGCGGCAGCAAGGAGCCCGACCTCCTCTACATCGACCTCCACCTCGTGCACGAGGTGACCAGCCCGCAGGCCTTCGACGGGCTCCGGCTTGCTGGCCGCCCGGTGCGCCGCCCCGACCTCACGGTGGCCACCGAGGACCACAACGTCCCGACGATCGGGATCGACCTCCCGATCGCCGACGAGACCTCGGCGACCCAGGTGGCGACGCTGCGGCGCAACGTCGAGGAGTTCGGCGTCCGCCTCTACCCGATGGGCGACCGCAACCAGGGCATCGTCCACATGATCGGCCCGGAGCTGGGGCTCACGCAGCCCGGCACCACCGTGGTCTGCGGCGACTCGCACACCTCCACCCACGGCGCGTTCGGGGCGCTCGCGTTCGGCATCGGGACCTCCGAGGTCGAGCACGTGCTCGCCACCCAGACGCTGCCGCTGCGGCCCTTCAAGACCATGGCGATCGAGATCTCCGGCGACCTGCGCCCGGGCGTGACGGCCAAGGACGTGATCCTCAAGGTCATCTCGCAGATCGGCACCGGCGGCGGCGCGGGCTACGTGCTCGAGTACCGCGGCGAGGCCGTGCGGAACATGTCGATGGAAGCGCGCATGACGATGTGCAACATGTCCATCGAGGCCGGCGGTCGCGCCGGGATGGTGGCGCCCGACGAGACCACGTACGCCTACCTGAAGGGGCGCCCGCACGCCCCGCAGGGCGACGAGTGGGACGCCGCGCTCGAGGCGTGGCGCGAGCTGCGCACCGACGACGACGCCGAGTTCGACGCCGTGGTGCACATCGACGCGGCCGCGCTGACGCCCTTCGTCACCTGGGGCACCAACCCGGGCCAGGGCCTTCCGCTGAGCGAGTCGGTGCCCGACCCCGCCGAGATGGACGACGACGACGCGGCCGCCACGCGCAAGGCGCTGAAGTACATGGGCCTCGAGCCCGGGACGAAGCTCCGCGACGTCGCGGTCGACGTGGTGTTCCTCGGCTCGTGCACCAACGCCCGCATCGAGGACCTCCGCGCCGCCGCCGACGTCCTGCAGGGCCACCACGTCGCCGACGGCGTGCAGATGCTCGTCGTGCCCGGCTCGATGAAGGTCAAGGCGCAGGCCGAGGAGGAGGGCCTCGACGCCGTGTTCACCGGGGCGGGGGCCGAGTGGCGTTCCGCCGGGTGCTCGATGTGCCTCGGCATGAACCCCGACCAGCTCTCCCCGTACCAGCGCTGCGCCTCGACGTCGAACCGCAACTTCGAGGGCCGCCAGGGCCGGAACGGGCGCACCCACCTGGTGTCGCCGCTGGTCGCCGCGGCCACGGCCGTGCGCGGCACGCTGTCCTCGCCCGAGGACCTCTCGCCCACCACCCTGACGATGGCCTGAGGAGGACCGCGACCATGGAGAAGTTCTCCACGCACACCGGCATCGGGACCCCGCTGCGGGTCTCCGACGTCGACACCGACCAGATCATCCCGGCGGTGTACCTCAAGCGGGTCACCCGCACCGGCTTCGAGGACGGGCTGTTCGCCTCCTGGCGCTCCGACCCGTCGTTCGTGCTCAACACCGCGCCCTACGACCGCGGATCGGTGCTCGTCGCGGGCACCGACTTCGGCACCGGCTCGTCCCGGGAGCACGCCGTCTGGGCGCTCCTGGACTACGGCTTCCGCGCGGTGATCTCCCCGCGCTTCGGTGAGATCTTCAAGGGCAACGCGTCGAAGGCCGGGCTGCTCGCGGCCACCGTCGAGCACTCCGACGTCGAGCTGCTCTGGAAGAAGATCGAGTCGCGGCCCGGCATGGAGCTCACCGTCGACCTGCAGTCGAAGACGGTGGTGGCCGAGGACCTGACGGTGCCGTTCACCGTCGACGAGTACACCCGCTGGCGCCTGCTCGAGGGACTCGACGACATCGGGCTGACGCTGCGCCACGAGGAGGACATCACCGCCTACGAGGCGCGGCGGCCCTCCCACAAGCCGACGGTGGGGTGACTTCGTCCTGAGAGCAGTAATCCGTGTCCAGGCACGGATCACTGCTCACAGGTGTTCACCAGGGGATCGGGCCGGCGTCGTCGAAGAAGCCGCCGGTCGGGCCGTCGTCGGGAATGGTCGCCAGCTGCACCGCGACGGCAGCGCCCTGGGCCGGGGTCCGGTGGCCCTGGTGGCCGTTGAGGTCGGTCGCGACGTAGCCGGGGCACGCCAGGTTGATCTTGATGTTCGTGCCCTCCAGCTCGCGGACGTACTGGAGGGTCACGGCGTTGAGGTAGGTCTTCGAGGGGGAGTAGCCGACCGCGATCGGCCCCGCCTGCCCGGCCTGCTGCCGGGTCAGCGACCCGACGGTCGAGGACATCACGACGACGCGGGGTGAGGCCGAGCGACGCAGCAGCGGCAGCATCGCGTTCGTCGTCCGGATGACGCCGAAGACGTTCGTCTCGAGGACCGTCCGCAGGATGTCGAGGTCGATCGTGGTCGGGTCCTGCGGCGCCCCACCGGTGATGCCGGCGTTGTTGACCAGCACGTCGAGCCGGTCGAGCTGCGCGGCGGCCGCGGCGACGCTCGCGTCGTCGGAGACGTCGAGCGGCACCCCGAAGGCGTCGACGCCGTCCGCCTGCAGCTTCGCGACGGCCTCGTCGCGCCGGGCGTCGTCGCGGGCGCCCACCCCAATGCGCCAGCCCAGGGCGCCCAGCCCCGCCGCGATCTCGTAGCCGATGCCCTTGTTCGCCCCGGTGACCAGGGCCGTGGTCTTCTCGCCGTCCATGACCCGATCGTCCGCCCGGCCGCGGATCCTCGTCCAAGACCGTCTCGGTGCGTATCGATACCGCAGGGGTATCAATGACGGGGTGGAGACACGGGAGCTGCGGTACTTCGTCGCGGTCGCGGAGGAGCGGCACTTCGGGCGGGCGGCGGACCGGCTGGGGATCGCCCAGCCGCCGCTGTCGCGCGCGATCCAGCAGCTCGAGCGGCGCGTGGGTGCCCGGCTGCTGGTGCGGACCACCCGGGAGGTCTCGCTGACGGAGGCGGGCGCCGTCCTGCTGGCCGAGGGTCGGGCCGCGCTCGACGCGGTCGACGCCGCGGAGCGCCGCACCCGTCGGGCCGCGGGGGAGGGGCCGGGCCTGGTGCTCGTCTCGAAGGCGGGGGCCTCGGAGGAGCTGCTGGCCAAGCTGCTCGACGCCTACGCCGCGGAACCGGGGGCGCTGCCCGTCGACGTGGAACTCTGCGGCCCGGGCGAGCAGGAGCGGCGGCTGCGCGACGGGCGGGCCGACGTGGCGCTGCTGCACCGGCCGTTCGACTCCACCGCCGGGTTCGACACCGAGGAGCTGGCCTCCGAGCGCCAGGTCGCGGTCCTGCCCGCCGGGCACCCGCTCGCGAACCGGTCGTCGGTGTCCACGGCCGACGTCTCCGCGCTGCCGGATCTGCCGACGCCGCGGTGGCCGCGCAGCGACGGCACCTACACCGACGGTCCGGGGCCGCAGGTCCGCGACGCCGCGCAGCTGCGCCAGCTCGTCGGGCTCGGCCGGGTGGCGGCGATCGTGCCCGAGTCGGCGGTCACGCCCCGGCACGAGGGTCTCGCGACCGTGCCCGTCCGGGACGCGCCGGTGGTGACGACCGTGCTGGCGTGGCCGCCGCACAGCCGCTCGTCAGCCCTCGCCGACCTCGTGAGGTGCGCTACGCGCACGTGAGCAGTAATCCGTGTTCAGACACGGATTACTGCTCACAGGCCTACGGCACCTGCACGACCTTCGCCTCG
Source organism: Actinomycetospora atypica (assembly GCF_042653685.1). Lineage (NCBI taxonomy): Bacteria > Bacillati > Actinomycetota > Actinomycetes > Pseudonocardiales > Pseudonocardiaceae > Actinomycetospora > Actinomycetospora atypica. The sequence continues at coordinate 255,105 of NZ_JBHSIV010000003.1, forward strand.
CTCGGGACGCCCTTGTCGTCGACCAGGAACAGCATGTACGGCCCCGGCGGCACGAACGTCGCCTCCCGCGGCACGGTCACCGACACCCCGTCGGGCGTCTTCTGCATCGGCAGGGCCACCTCGCGCATGTCCGAGGTGGTGACGTGCGTGGCCGTCGCGGTCCGCATGAGGCGGGCCTTCGCGATGCGCGAGCCGTCGGGGGTGGGGATGTCGACGGTCTGCCCGCGGGGCATCGCGGCCGGCGCCGAGGTGATCGTCGGGCGCGGGGCCCCGGTCTCCAGGTACGGCGGGGTGAAGATCTCGAGCCGCTGCTCGAAGGTGCCGGGGACCGTGTTCTTCTCGTCGTCGAACAGGGGGTCCGAGCCCGCCACCAGCACGCGGCCGTCGGGGAGCAGGAGCGCCTCGGTGTGGTAGTCGCGGCCGATGCGCGGGTCGGCCATGGGCCGCAGCTCGTTCGACGCCGGGTCGAGGGTGTAGGCGAGGTGGTTGTTCGTCGCCCCCTTGCCGCGGTAGTCGAGCGACCCGTTGGTGATCAGCGTGGTGTCGTCGGGCAGGTTCACCAGGTTCGGGTACCGGGTGGGCTGCGCGAGGTTCGGGCCCGGGGTGAAGTGCGGCGCCGGGTCCTTGAGGTCGAGGAAGTCGATGCGCGACGACGAGATGGGGCTCTCGCCGACGCCGCCGCCACCGACCACGGCCAGGCGCTGGTCCTGCACGGGGCCGATCCACGACGAGCCGGCGGTCTCCATCAGCTCCGGTTCACGCAGCCCGGGGATCGGGGTGTAGGCGCCGGTGTCGAGGTCCCAGAACCCGGGGACGCGGCCCTGGTCGGCGGGGCCGTACCCGGCGTTCGCGCCGGTGTAGACGATCTGGCGCGGCGTCGCGGTCTCGAAGAGGGCCGGGTACGTGGGGAAGTACTGCTTGAGGACCTCGCGGCGGTCGATCCAGGTGTTCGTCCGCGGGTTGAACTCCTCGGAGAGCCCGTTGAGGACCTGCCCGACGCCGTCCAGGCCGGCCACGGTGAGCACGTTGCCGTCGGAGAGCGGGGTGAGCGTCGGGTACCAGCGCGGCTGGTTCATGTTCGGCAGCTCGGTCCAGACCTCGGTGCCCGGGTCGAACGAGTAGGCCTTGTTGGTGCCCTGGTAGTCCTGCTTGTCCAGGGTCATCGGCTCGCCGAGGCCGTAGACGTTCTTCGCGTCGACGGCGGACAGACCGGAGACGGTGTACTTGTCCCGGTTGCCGTTGACCGCCTGCGGGCCCGGGGCCTCCGACTCGACGAAGACCTTCTCCTCGGAGGCGGTGACCTGGGTCCGGGCGCCTGCGCCCTTCTTCGCGGCCGGCGGGAGCGTCACGTCGTAGGCCGACTTGTACTTCTGCCCGGTCGGGGCGACGAACTCGGTGCCGGCGGGCATGAAGCGCGGACCGTTGGGGTTCTCGTTCTTCACGCGCATCGCGCCGGCGGCGTTGGTGACCGCGCCGTCGAGCTTCTCGTAGCGCTGCGTCCCGCCCGCGAAGAGCACGCGGCCGTCGGGGAGCACGGTCTGGCCGCCGCAGAACATGTCGTCGGGCACGGGGATCATCCGCGACTGCCCGGTGGCGGGGTCGTAGACCAGGCTCTTGAGGGCCTTCGTCGCGAACATGTCCTCCTTGTTGCCGGAGCCGGCGATGAGGAGGACCTTGCCGTTGTTCAGCAGGACCGCGTGGATCGCGTTCACCCGCTGGTCGGCCGGGATCTCGATGGTGTCCCAGTGGCCGTACTGCGCCTTGTACTCGGCGCTGTTGATCAGCTGCTCGTGGCGCCACTCCCGGACGTAGGAGAACGCCGGGGGCACGTTGACGCCGAGGAGCACCGCCGCGGCCACGACGATCAGGGCGATCTGTCGGTACCGACGTGTCGCGCGCAAGCCCACTCTCCACGGGTTCGGGGTCCGGCTCGGCGCCTGGGAACGGGGGAGCGCAGGCAATGCCGATCCGGCGGACGGCCGTGCGTCACGCTAACCGAACCCGATCTCGGGCCCGACGCGGGGTCACGGAACGGTCACACCGCCGGGTCGCGCACGTAGTCGGCGGCCACGAGGCGCCCCTCGTGGAAGGAGAGGACCCAGATGCTGCCCTTGCGCGCCGGGGGCTCGGCGAGCCGCCGGTTGGAGTGCACGTCGGGCCGCGGGCCGTCGTCGGCGGCGAGGTCGCGCACGAGGGTGGGGATGCCGTAGCCCTGGGCGCACACCGCGGTGACCCCGTGCTCGGGCGCGGCGAGGGCCAGCAGGTGCTCGAGGGCGCCCGCCGGGTCGGCCGCGACGGCCTCGTCGGACAGGGTGTCGTCGCGGGTGATCCCGACGCCGAGGCGGTGCGAGCCGGGCTCCAGGGTCTGCAGGCAGCGGGTCTTGCCGACCGCGCGCAGCCGGGTCACCCCGTGCGCGCCCAGCAGGTCGGCGATCCGGCGCGCCTGCTCCCGGCCCTCGTCGTCGAGGGGGCGCTCGTCGTCGGGCCCGGGGTGCCCGCCCCGCCGCCCGGCCTTCGCGTGGCGGACGAGCAGCATCGTCGTGAGGGGGCGGGGGGTGCCGGCGAACGCGTCGAGGACGCCGCGGTCGGTGTCGTAGGTCAGCAGCGACCCCGCGGCGGCGGGCGCGAGCCAGCGGAGCTCGTCGGTCTCGCCGTTGGGGACGAAGGTGCCCCGCCCGGCGCGCGCGTCCCAGTAGTCGACGACCTTGCGGTCCTCGCCGATCGGATAGCGCACCGTCTGCAGGTGACGCCCGAGGGTCGCGGCGTAGCCGGTCTCCTCGGCGATCTCGCGCACGGCGGTGCGGGCCCGCGACTCGCCCTCGTCGACCTTGCCCTTGGGCAGGCTCCAGTCGCCGTGGTGGGGGCGGTGCACGACGGCGACCTCCACCCCGCCGCCCCGGGCGGCCGGACGCCACAGCACCGCACCGGCGGCGTGCACCGACCGCGGGACGTCCTCGTCGGGACCGTCCTGCTCGTCGACGGCCTCGAGTGGGGTCGCGGGTGACGTCACGGCTTGCCCTCGCGGCGCAGCAGCAGCTGGGCCTGGTGGTCGCACACCTTCATCCCGTCGGTCCCCTCCCCGGCCGCCACCGGCCACGGTGTCCACGACCCGTCGGCGTCGAGGCTCCAGCACCGGGTGGTCGGGGCCGTCGCCGAGTCGAGGATCTGGTCGAGCTGGGCGACCAGCCGCGGGTCGGTGACCGGTGTCAGCGCCTCGACCCGGCGGTCGAGGTTGCGGTGCATGATGTCGGCGCTGCCGATCCAGTGCTCGCCCGCCCCCACGAAGTGGAAGATCCGCGAGTGCTCGAGGAAGCGTCCGAGGATCGAGCGCACCCGGATGTTCTCGGAGAGCCCGGGCACCCCGGCCCGCAGGGCACAGATGCCGCGCACGACGAGGTCGATCGGCACCCCGGCCATCGAGGCGCGGTAGAGGGCGTCGATGACCTGCTCGTCGACCAGCCCGTTGACCTTGATGCGGATGCCGCAGCTCTTGCCCTTGACCGCGCGCTTGCGCTCGGTGTCGATCCGCTCGATCAGGCCCCGGCGCACGCCGTAGGGGGCGACCAGCAGCTTGCGGTACTTGCGGCGCCGGGCGTAGCCGGTGAGCACGTTGAACAGGTCGGTGAGGTCGGCGCCGATCGTCTCGTCGGCGGTGAACACGCCGATGTCCTCGTAGAGCCGGGCGGTCTTGGGGTTGTAGTTGCCGGTGCCCAGGTGGCAGTAGCGCTTGATCGCCGAGCCCTCCTGGCGGACCACCAGCGTGGCCTTGGCGTGGGTCTTGAGCCCGACGAGCCCGTAGACCACGTGCACCCCGGCCCGCTCCAGCGCGCGGGCCCAGGTGATGTTCGCGCGCTCGTCGAACCGGGCCTTGATCTCGACGACCGCCACGACCTGCTTGCCGGCCTCGGCCGCGTCGATCAGGGCCTCGACGATCGGGGAGTCGCCCGAGGTCCGGTAGAGCGTCTGCTTGATGGCGAGGACCTTCGGGTCGCTCGCGGCCTGCTCGATGAAGCGGTGGACGCTCGTCGAGAAGGAGTCGTAGGGGTGCTGGACCATCACGTCGCCCTCGCGCAGCGTGGCGAAGACGCTCTTGGGGGTCTCGCCCTCGGAGAACGCCGGGTGGGTGGCCGGGACGAACACCGGGTCCTTGAGCTCCGGGCGGCTCAGCGCGAGCAGCTCCATCAGGCACGACAGGTCGAGCAGCCCGGGCACCTGGACGACGTCGTGCGGGTCGACGTCGAGCTCGCGCAGGAGCAGCTCGAGCATGTGCTCGCTCATCGAGTCGGTGATCTCGAGGCGGACCGGCGGCCCGAAGCGGCGTCGTGCGAGCTCCCGCTCGAGGGCCTGGAGCAGGTCCTCGTCGCGGTCCTCCTCGACGTCGAGGTCGGCGTTGCGGGTCACGCGGAACACGTGGTGCTCGGCGACCTCCATGCCCTCGAAGAGGTGGTCGAGGTGCTCGGCGATGAGGTCCTCGATCGGCAGGAACCAGCAGCGCTGGTCGAGCCGGGCCTCCTCGTCGGGGTCGGCGCCCGGCTCCGGGCCCACCCGCACCAGGCGCGGCACGTTGTTCGGCACCTTGACCCGGGCGAAGTGCTCGGTGCCGGTCTGCGGGTCGCGCACCGCGACGGCGAGGTTGAGCGACTGGTTGGAGATGTAGGGGAAGGGGTGCGCCGGGTCGACGGCGAGCGGGGTGAGCACCGGGAAGACCTGCGCCTCGAACCACGCGGACAGCCGGCCCCGGGCGTCCTCGCTGACCCGGTCCCAGCCGATGAGGTGGACCCCGGCGCCCTCGAGCGCGGGCCCGACGTCGGTCATCCAGATCTTGGCGTGCTTCTCGGCGAGCTCCTGGTTGCGCGTCGCGATGCGGGCGAGCTGCTCACGCGGGGTCAGGCCGTCGGCGCTGCGCACCGAGAGCCCGGTCTCCTCGCGGCGCTTCAGCCCGGCGACCCGGACCATGTAGAACTCGTCGAGGTTCGAGGCGAAGATCGCCAGGAACTTGGCGCGCTCGAGCAGCGGCTGGCTCGTGTCCTCGGCGAGGGCGAGCACGCGGGCGTTGAACTCGAGCCACGACAGCTCGCGGTTGTCGTAGCGGTCGTCGGGGAGATCGGCCCGCTCGTCGTCGGCGGCGGGCGTCGCGGCGGCCGGCGCCCCCGGCATGCGCCCGCGCGAGTCGCTCGTGCGGCCCGTCGTCGCCGGGGCGGGCGGTGGCGGACCGACCTCCGGGACCGCCTCGGTGTCCTCGGGAACCGTGGTCTCCGCCGTGTCGCTCACCCGTCCCATTCTGACGGGCGGGAGCCCACCCGGCGAGCACGGCGTGACGCCGCCCGCACCGGCCGCCCACTGACCGGGCCTCAGCGCGACCCGGCCGCCACCGCGGGCACGGCGGGCCACGCGAGCGTGGCCGGTCCGACCCCGAGGGCCCGGACCTCGGCGAGATCGGCGGGGGTGTCGACGTCGTGGCGCAGCCCCGGCCAGTCGCCGTCGAGGGCCACCGCGCCCGCCGCCCGGTGCGCCGCCGCCGATCCCGGGCCGAACCGCGGGGTGAAGTCGCGGCGCAGGACGAGCAGGGCGGTCCCGGTGCCGGTGTGGTCGGCGACGAAGGCCGCGGGGGCGTCCCGCAGCGCCCGGCCGGCGGCGCGCAGGGCGTCGTCGAGCGCGGCGGGGCGCAGCGCCGGCAGGTCGGCCAGCAGGGCGGCCACCGGCGCGTCGCCGGCCAGCGCGTCGATCCCCGCCCGGATCGCGGCGTTGAGGCCGCGCCCGGGGTCGGCCACCGGCAGCGGCCGGGCCGTGGTGCCGTCGGGGGCCAGCCCGGCCACCCGCGGGTCGGGCGTGACCACGGCCACCCGCGCCACCCCGGAGGCGAGCACCGCGGCGAGCGTGTCCGCGGCGAGGGCGAGCGCGAGGCGCGCGTGCAGCACCGCGGGGTCGTCGGGATCGGCGGCCGCGGCGCTCGCCGGCGCCAGGCGCGTCTTCGCGAGGCGGAGCTCCTTGACCGGGACGACGAGATCGCTCACGCGCACGGTGGGTCCGCCTGCCATGCCCCCATCCTGCTCCCGACCCGGGCGGCCGTGCGTGGCGCGGGCGGACGGGCGGGGTCGTCTGGACGGAGATCACCGGCCACGGAACACTGGGGCGCACCGTCCCCACCGCAGGGGACCGGCGGAGGGAGGCGACCGGCGTGGCGATCGCACGCGGGACCGGCGAGCGACCCGTCGGGGTGCGGGGGCGGCGACGCGAACCGGGCGGGCCGTGGGTGTTCCTCGCCGCGGCGACCTTCTACCCGCTGACCCTGCTGCTCGCCCGCCGCCGCATGGAGGGGCTCGAGCAGGTGCCCGCGCGGGGCGCGGCGCTCGTGGTGGCCAACCACGTGTCCTACCTCGACCCCGTCTACACGGCGGTCTTCGTGCACCGGGCGCGCCGCGTGCCCCGGTTCCTCGCGAAGGACTCGCTCTGGAAGGTGCCCGTCTTCGGCCGGGTCCTGGCCGGCAGCAAGCAGATCCCGGTGGCGCGCGGCTCGCGCGACGCGGGGGCGAGCCTGGCCGCCGCCGAGCGCTCGCTCGACGACGGCGGCGTCGTCGTGATCTACCCGGAGGGCACGATCACCCGCGACGCGGCGGGCTGGCCGATGGAGGCGCGGTCGGGCGCCGCCCGGCTCGCCCTGCTGCACGACGTGCCGGTGATCCCGACGGTGCACTGGGGCACGCTCTCGGTCTACGACCACTACAACAAGCGGTTCCGCCCCTCGCGGCGCAAGGAGGTCGTCCTGCGGGCCGGCCCGCCGGTGGAGCTGGACGACCTGCGGGCCCGGGTCGGCGACGGGCCGCCGGGCGCCCGCCTGATGCGGGAGACCACCGAGCGGCTGATGGACGCCGTGACCGCCCTGCTCGAGGACGTCCGCGGCGAGGTGCGGCCGTGACCCGGTACGCGGTGCTCGGCGCCGGCTCGTGGGGGACCACCTTCGCGAAGGTGCTGGCCGACGCGGGCACCGACGTCACGCTGTGGGCGCGCCGCCAGGAGGTGGCCGACACGATCAGCGCGCAGCACGTCAACCCCGAGTACCTGCCCGACGTCAAGCTCCCCGCCGGGCTGCGCGCCACCCACGACGCCGAGGCCGCCCTCGACGGCGCGTCCACCGTGGTGCTGGCGATCCCGGCGCAGAAGCTGCGCGAGCACCTGGAGGAGTGGCGCGACCACCTGCCGGCCGGGTCGACCGTGGTGAGCCTCGCCAAGGGCGTGGAGATGGGCACCCTCAAGCGGATGAGCGAGGTGATCGCCGACGCGGGCGGGGTGGGGAGCGACCGCATCGCCGTGGTCAGCGGCCCGAACCTCGCCGGGGAGATCGCCGCCGAGCAGCCGACGGCCACCGTCGTCGCCTGCTCCGACCACGCCCGCGCGGTCGCCGTGCAGCACGAGTGCTCCACCGGGTACTTCAAGCCCTACACCAACGTCGACGTCATCGGCTGCGAGCTCGGCGGGGCCTGCAAGAACGTGATCGCGCTCGCCTGCGGGATGGCGTCGGGGCAGGGCTACGGCGACAACACGACGGCCTCGTTGATCACCCGCGGGCTCGCGGAGATCTCCCGGCTCACCGTGGCGCTCGGCGGGCAGGCGATGACCCTCGCGGGGCTCGCCGGGATGGGCGACCTCGTCGCCACCTGCTCCTCGCCGCTCTCGCGCAACCGGCGGTTCGGGGCGTCGCTGGGCGCGGGCCTGTCGGTCGCCGAGGCCGAGGAGGCGAACCACGGGCAGGTCGCCGAGGGCGTGAAGTCGTGCGAGGCGATCGGCGAGCTGGCCGCCCGGCACGGGGTCGACACCCCGATCGTGGACGCGGTGCGCCGCGTGTGCGCCGGGACGGCCTCGGCGCGCGACGTGGGCGACGAGCTCATCAACCGGGAGCGGAAGCCGGAGTGAACTCCGCCCCCTGACCGTGTGCGTTTCGTGTCTGGCCGGGCGAGGAACACCCGGTACGTGGATGTGCTGATGCGGATGGGTCCGGCTCCGCGGACCGGGAGCGGGCCGGTGCTCGCCCTGTCGCGGACCGTGCCGGCGACCAGCGCCGAGGCCTCCGTGCTCCGCCGCTCCTTCCGCGCCTGGATCGACGGGCTGGCCGATGCCGACACCGCCGACGACCTGACGCTCGCCGTCTACGAGGCCCTCGCCAACGTGGTCGACCACGCCTACGTGAGCGCCCCGGAGGCCGGCGAGATGCGGCTCTGGGCCGCTGTCTCCCCGCCGCTGTCCGGGGGGCGCGACCTCGTCGTCACCGTGACCGACGACGGCGCCTGGCGCCCGTCGACCGGGTCGGGCTGGCGCGGTCGCGGGCTCCCGCTGATGCGGACCATCACGTGCGCGACCGTGCACTCCAACGCCGCCGGCACCACGGTGCAGATGCGGCGGCGGGTCGCGCCGTAGGGCCGGGGGAGTGTCAGCGATGGCACGTCGCTGACGCCCGACGTCAGTCCGGCGCCACGCTCGATCGCAGCGCGGTGGCAGCGATGGCACATCGCTGACGCCCGACGTCAGGGACGCGCCACGCTCCATCGCGCCACGTGCTCCGGCACCGGCACGTCCGCCGGCAGCGCCGGGCACGGCTCCGGTGTGCCCAGGACGGTGCGCACCGGGATCACACCGGCCCAGCGGTGGTCGCCCTGTTCCACCAGCTCCGGGTCGCCGGGCGGGCCCTGCCGGACCTTGACGCTCGCCTCCGCGAGGTCGAGGGCGAGGACCGCGGTGGCGGCCGCCTCGCGCCGGTCGGGACGGCGGGCGTGGTCCCACTGCCCCGGGGTCAGGTGTTCGACGACCGCCTCGAGGGCCCGCTCGTGCTCGTCGGGGTCGGTGACCCGCCGGGCCCGGCCGCGGACCACGGCGCTGCGGTAGTTCGCGGAGTGGGAGAACACGCTGCGGGCGAGGACGAGCCCGTCGAGCAGCGTCACCGTCAGGCACACCTCGCGGTCGCGCGCGAGGCTCGCGGCGCCGCTCGAGCCGTGCACGTAGACGACGTCGCCGACCCGGGCATGCATCGTCGGGAGCACCAGGGGCGCGCCGTCGTCGTCGACGAGCCCGAGGTGGCAGAGAAGGGCCTCGTCGAGGACCGCGTGGAGCACGCGCACGTCGTCGGCCTGCCGGTCGCGCTTGCGCCGCAGCTGGGTCCTCGGGGTGGGGGAGAGCGTCACCCGACGATCGTCCGACGCCCGGTGGCATGCTGCGAGGGCCAATCCGCCGTCGATCGGGAAGGCCACTCGTGCTCGTCACCCTCGACCGGGGCGCGCCGGACCCGCTCGCGGTGCAGCTCGCCGACGGGCTGCGGGCCGCGGCCCTCGACGGTCGGCTGCGCGTGGGCGACCGGGTGCCGGCGACCCGGGTGCTGGCCCGCGAGCTCGGGGTCAGCCGCACGGTGACCGCGGCGGCCTACGACCAGCTCGTCGCCGAGGGCTGGCTGGGCGCGCGGCACGGGGCGGGGACGTTCGTGCTGGCGTCGCCCCCGGCCGCGGCTCCGGATGCCAGCGATGGCACATCGCTGACACCCAACGTCAGCGATGTGCCATCGCTGACCGACCTCCGCCCCGGCGCCCCCTGCCTCGAGGTGCTCGACACCGCGTCGTGGCGCCGCGCCTGGCGCCACGCGGGCGACCTGACCCCCGCGGCCCGCCCCGAGCACGCCGGGATCCCCGCCTTCCGGGAGGCCGTCGCCGAGCACCTGCTGCGCCACCGCGGCCTCGTCGGCGCCGACGTCCTCGCGACCGCCGGCACCACCACCGGGTTCGCCGAGATCGTGGCCGTCCTGACCCGCCGGCTCGGGCGCCCGCTGCGGGCCGGGGTCGAGGACCCGGGCTACCGCCGGGCGGTCGGCGTGCTCCGGGCGGCCGGCGCCACGGTGACCGCCCTCGCGGTGGACGCCGACGGCCTCGTCGTCGGGAATCTCCCGCCGGGTCTCGACCTCGTCTACGTGACCCCCGCGCACCAGTACCCCCTCGGCGGGCGGCTGCCGGTCGGGCGCCGCGCCGCGCTGGTGGAGCGGGCCCGGCGGGAGGGGTTCCTCGTGGTCGAGGACGACTACGACGGCGAGCTGCGCTACGACGTCGCCCCGCTGCCGGTGCTCGCGGCGCTCGCGCCCGACGTCGTCGTGCACCTGGGCACCGCCGGGAAGATCGCGACGCCGACGCTCGGGGTGGGCTGGGCGGTGGCGCCACCCGAGCTGTCCGCCGCGGTCCTGACGATGCGCCGGGCCACCGGGATCCGCCCGGCGCCGGCGGGTCAGCACGTGCTCGCCGCGTGGGCCCGCGACGGCGGCCTGGGCCGGCACCTCGCGCGCCTGCGCCGGGAGCTGGGGGTGCGCCGCGCGCTGGTGGTCGACGTGGTGACGGCGGCCGGTCACACGATCCTCGGCGACCGGGCGGGGGCGCACCTGGTGGTGCCGCTGGCGTCCGCGGCCGACGAGCAGGCGGTGGTCGACGCCGCGGCCGGGGCGGGGCTGCTGCTCGACGGGCTGGCCGACCACCACCTCGGCGACCCCGTGCGGCACGGGGTGCTCCTCGCCTGGGCCGCCCCGACCCGGGTCGCGCTGGCGGACGCCCTGGTCCGCCTCGGCGGCGTGCTCGGCGGGGTCGCCCCGTAGGCTCCGGCCGCATGGGGCGACCGACACTGCTGGTCCTGTTCGGTGGGCGGTCGGGGGAGCACGCCGTCTCCTGCGTCTCGGCGGGCGGCATCCTCGACAACCTCGACCGCGACCGGTTCGACGTCGTCGCGGTGGGGATCACCCGCGACGGGGTCTGGCTCGCGGTCGGCGACGACACCGCCCCCTGGCGCCTGCGCGGCCGCGAGATGCCGGAGGTGACCGCCGACTCGGGCACCCCGGTCGCCCTGCTGCCCGACCCCACCCGCCGCGAGCTCATCAGCCTCGCCGACGGCCGCCGCGGCGAGACCGTCGCGACGATCGACGCGGTGTTCCCGGTGCTCCACGGCCCGGCCGGCGAGGACGGCGAGGTCCAGGGCCTGCTCGAGACCGCCGGGATCCCCTACGTCGGGGCCGGGGTCTGCGCGAGCGCCACGTCGATGGACAAGGTCGTCACCAAGCGGATCCTGCGCGACGCGGGCCTGCTCGTCGGGGACGCCGTCGACCTCGACCGGTCGGCCGCCGACCTGTCGCCGGCCCAGCGCGACCGCCTCGGGCTGCCCGTGTTCGTCAAGCCCTGCCGCGCCGGCTCGTCGGTGGGGATCTCGCGGGTCACGGCGTGGGAGGACGTCCCGGCCGCCGTCGCGTTCGCCCGGGAGAGCGACCCCAAGGTGATCGTCGAGGCCGCCGTCGTCGGCCGCGAGATCGAGTGCGGGGTGCTGCAGTTCCCCGACGGCCGCGTCGAGGCGAGCGTCCCCGCCGAGATCCGGCTCACCGGCGCCTCGGACTGGTACGACTTCGACACCAAGTACCTCGACGACGCCTGCGAGCTCGACGTCCCGGCGAAGCTCGACGACGCCCTCGCGGAGTCGGTCCGCGAGCAGGCGGTCCGGGTGTTCCGGACGATGGACTGCTCCGGTCTCGCCCGCGTCGACTTCTTCGTGACCGACGACGGCCGGGTGCTGGTCAACGAGCTGAACACCATGCCGGGGTTCACCGCGACCTCGCTCTACCCGCGGGTGTGGGCCACCACGGGCGTCGACTACCCGACCCTGCTCACCACGCTCGTCGACACCGCCCTCGCCCAGGGCGTCGGGGTGCGCTGATCAGCGGGTGGGGATCGGGGCCGGGGTCGTGTCCCGGCTGACCAGGGTGATCTTGATCCCGCGCGACACGTCCTGGATCGCCCCGGAGCCGACGCCGTCGGGCAGCGTCAGCCCGACGAACACGGCGCGGTCGGCCGTCACCCACGTCGTCGCGCCGGCCCCGGGGATGCGCAGCCAGTCGACGCCGTCGACGTCGAGCAGCGGGGCGGTGGGGCCGAGCTCGGCCGGGGCGGGCAGGCCGCAGCGCAGCACCACGGGCTGGTCCTCGAAACGCCCGGAGGCCTGCTTCTCCCCGCCCCAGGCGACGGTCCCCGCGGGGACGGGGTCGGCGAGCACCCGGCGCGGGAGCAGGCCGTCGCCGGTGTTGATCTCCTGCGGCAGCCCGGAGAGCAGGCGGGCGCAGTCGGCCGACGCCGCCGCCGGCACCGGGATCGCGGCCAGCGCGAGCGGCCCGGTGTCGGGGTCGGGGTCGGTCTGCCGCCCGAGGATCTGGGCCGCCACGAGCACCCCGATCACCAGCAGCACCGGCAGGGCCAGCGCGATCCCGAGGACGATGCGGGGGCCGCGGCGCTCGAGCTCCGGTGCTCGGGAGGGCGTCACCTCAGGCGGACGCGGGGGCGCCGACCACCGGGCACGTCAGCGTGCGCGTGATCCCCGGTACCTTCTGGACGGCCCGGACGGTGTCGCCGAGGGCGTCCGTCGCCACTTGCACGATCACGTCGTACGGCCCCGTCACGTCCTCCGCACGGCTGACTCCGGCGATCCCGGCCACGTCCGACGCGACCGCGGAGGCGCGGCCCACCTCGGTCTGGATCAGGATGTAGGCCTGGGCCACGGACGGGCCTCCTCGGGGAGCGGGTGCACCCGCTCGGAGGAGCGGCTGCGGACGGGGTGTGACAGGACGGGTCGGAACGTACCGCAGGGAGCAGACGGGTGAGCGGGACGGGAGACGCGGCGAAGCGGAGCTCGACCCGGGGGGCCGTGCGGAGCGACACCGGCGGATCCGGCCCCTCCGGTCGACAGGGTACGGAGCGGGTCTCCGACGTCGGGGAGTTCGGGGTCATCGACCGCATCACCGCGGGCAGGCCGCAGCCGGAGGGCACCCTCGTGGGCCCCGGGGACGACGCCGCCGTGCTCGCCGCCCCCGACGGCCGGGTGGTCGCGACCGTCGACACCCTGGTCCAGGGCGTGCACTTCCGCCTCGACTGGTCGGCGCCCGAGCAGGTCGGGCGCAAGGCCGTGGCCGCGAACCTCGCCGACGTCGCCGCCATGGGCGCGGTGCCCACCGGGCTCCTGCTCTCGCTCGCCTGCCCGGCCTCCACCCCGACGGCCGTCGTCGACGGGCTCGCCTCCGGGATCTGGGACGCGGCCGCGGAGGCCGGGGTCGGCGTGGTGGGCGGCGACACGGTCTCGGCCGACCAGATCGTGGTGACCATCACGGCCCTGGGCGACCTCGAGGGGCGCGCCCCGGTGCTGCGCTCGGGCGCGAAGGTGGGCGACGTCGTCGCGGTCCGCGGGGTGCTCGGCTGGTCGGCCGCCGGCATGGAGGTGCTGCGCCGCGGCTTCCGCTCGCCGCTCGCGATGGTCGCCGCGCACCGCACGCCGCGGCCCCCGGTGCGCGAGGGCCCGGTGGCGGCGCGGGCGGGCGCCACCGCCATGGTCGACACCTCCGACGGCCTGCTCGCCGACCTCGGGCACATCGCCGCGGCCTCGCGGGTGGGCATCGACGTCCGCTCGGCGCTCGTCCCCGTGGCGGACAAGCTGCGCGACGTCGCCTCGGCCCTCGGTGCCGACGCCCTGCGCTGGGCCCTCACCGGCGGCGAGGACCACTCCCTCGTCGCCTGCTTTCCCGACGAGGCCGCGGTGCCGGAGGGGTGGACCGTGTTCGGCGACGTCCGCCTGGGCGCCGGGGTGCGCGTGGACGCCGACCGGTGGGGCGGCGCCGGCGACCCCGGCTGGCGGCACTGGAGGTGAACACAGGTGAGCACTGATCCGTGCCTGGACACGGATTACTGCGCACAGGTGCTCACATGCCGGGCGGCCGGACCCCCCGGATCGAGGCGTCGAGCAGCTGCACCGGGTGCAGCATCGGCAGGTCGCCCTCCAGGTACTTGCGGATCTGGAGCAGGCAGCCGGGGTTCGCGGTGACGAGCAGGTCGGCGCCCGTGCCGCGGATGTTGTCGGCCTTGCGGCGCCCGAGGTCGCCCGCCGCTTGCGGCTGGAGCATGTTGTAGATCCCGGCCGAGCCGCAGCAGATCTCCGCCTCCGGGAGCTCCGCGAGCGTCACGCCGGGTATCGAGCGCAGCACGTCGCGGGGCTGGGTGCGGATCTTCTGGGCGTGCCCGAGGTGGCAGGCGTCGTGGTAGACGACCTTCGCCTCGACCGGGTGCCGCGGCGCGCGGGACTCGGCGAGGGCGTCGGCGAGCACCTCGGAGATGTCGCGGACCTTCTCCGAGAACCGCTTCCCCCGCTCGGACCACTGCGGGTCGTCGGCGAGCAGCTCGCCGTACTCCTTCATCGAGGAGCCGCAGCCGGCGACGTTGACCGCGATCTCGTCGACCTCGGCCCGCTCGAACACCGCGATGAGCTCCTTGGCCCGGGTGATCGACTCCTCCTCGCGGCCCGCGTGCAGCCCGAGGGCCCCGCAGCAGCCCTGCTCGCGCGGGGCGATCACCTCGTAGCCCTCGGCAGCCAGCACGCGCGTCGTCGCGAGGTTCACCTGGTGGAAGAACACGTCCTGCACGCAGCCGACGAGCATCCCGACCCGGCCGCGGCGGGCACCGGCGGCGGGGGTGACCACCGGGGTGCGGGAGAAGGCGTCGCGGACGCTGACCGGCGGGAGGAGCGACTCCATGGCGACCAGCCGCTCGAAGCGCTCGGGCAGGCGGGCGAGGAGCTTGTCCATGCCCTTCGGCCGGAGCTTCTGGTAGAGCGCGCCGCCGAGAGTGGCGGCGCGGAGCCGCCGCCGGTAGGGGAACAGCGTGAAGATCGCCTCGCGGAAGAGCCGGTCGGCGCGCCCGCGCGGGACGTTGCGCTCGATCTGCGGGCGGGTGGCCTCGAGCAGCCGGTCGTACTGCACGCCCGAGGGGCACGCCGTCACGCAGGCCATGCAGCCCAGGCACCGGTCCATGTGCGTGGTGAAGGCGCCCTCGAGGGGGATCTCGCCCTTCTCGGCCATCTCCATGAGGTAGATGCGCCCGCGGGGGGAGTCCATCTCCTCGCCCCAGAGCGCGTAGGTGGGGCAGGTCGGCAGGCAGAACCCGCAGTGCACGCAGTCGTCGAGCAGCTCCCGGGCCGGCGGGTGGTGCTCGTCGAAGCTGCCGGTGGTCGCGGCGGCGAGCGCGTCGGTGCGCTCGGGGCCGGGCGCGTTCTCGCCGCGCTGGGAGGTGAAGTCGGGGCCGGGCCCGGTGGTGGGGGTGCTGGTCACGCGGACACTCCAGTCCTCGGGCCGGTGGCGGCGGGGCTCGCGGGGGCGATCACCCAGGGGGCGAGGCGTCCCCGGCCGAGCCGGTGCTCGGGGTCGAACGCGGCGGCGACCGCGCGCAGCAGGGCCGCGCTGCTCGGGGCCGGGCCGAACGCGGGCAGGTCGACCCCCGCGGGGTGCGCCCGCAGGGTCGAGGTCCCGCCGGCCGCCGCGACCCGGCGGTGGACGGCGTCCACAGCGTCGGCGCGGGCGGGGACGGTGAGGGTGGCGACGCCGGTGGCCGGGGCGGCCGTGACATCGCGGGCCCCGGCGTCGGCGGTGAGGCCGGTGAGGACCTCGCCGAGCGCGGTGGGCTTCGTGCCGATGCGGAGCACCGCGCGGTCGGCGGGCCGCTGGTCGACCGCCGCGGCGTGGGCGGCCCACGCGGCGTCGGCGTCGTCGGGGGAGAGGATCTCCGCGTCGGCGCCGAGCAGGCCGGTGAGCCGCTCGGCGCGTCCCTCCACGCCGGCCTCGGTGCCCTCGAGCAGGGCCAGCAGCCGCCCGTCGGACCACTCGAGCGCCGCGGCCTCCACGGGGGTGTCGGTGACGTCGCGGCCCCGGGCTGGCAGGTCGGCGAGGGCGTCGACCGGCAGCGCGATCGTCCGCCGGGCCGGGGGCAGCGGGTGGAGCCGGAGCACCACCTCGGCGAGCAGCCCGAACGTGCCGTACGCGCCGTGGAGCAGCTTCGTCAGGTCGTAGCCCGCGACGTTCTTGATGACGTGGCCGCCGGCGCGGGCGACGGTGCCGTCGGCGAGGACGACGGTGACCCCGATGACGAGGTCGCGCAGCGAGCCGTACCCGAGGGCGAGGGGGCCGGAGTCCGCGGTGGCGAACAGCCCGCCCACGGTGGCCCCGCGGGCGGCCCGGGCGGCGTCGAGGGCGACCCGCTGGTTCTTCCCGGCGAGGGTCTCCTGCAGCGCGGTGAGCGGCGTGCCCGCCCCGACCGACACGGTCATGTCCCCGGGGTTGTGCTGGATGACGCCGTGCAGGCCGGTCACCGACACGGCGGTGGCGTCGGCCGCGACCGGGGAGCCCCAGTCGGCCGCCGTCCCGGCCCCGGTGGCGACGACCGGGCCGGGCGTGTCGAGCACGGCTTCGCGCAGCTCGACCAGGGTGGTGGGTGAGGTGCTCACAGGCGACTGATCACTCCAGCCTCTTCCAGGGGGTGCGGGCGGAACGGGCCGGGCCGCTCGCCGCACATCCGCGGCGTCGGGAAGATCTTGCCGGGGTTGCACAGCCCGTCGGGGTCGAAGCCCGTGCGGACGCGGAGCATCACCGCGAGGTCGTCCTCGGTGAACATCCGCGTCATCGAGCAGGCCTTGTCGGCGCCGATGCCGTGCTCGCCCGAGAGCGACCCGCCGAGCTCGACGCACAGTTCGGCGATCGCGCTCGAGAGCTCCTCGGCCTTGTCGTGCTCGCCCGCGGCCTCCGAGTACAGGACCAGCGGGTGGAGGTTGCCGTCGCCCGCGTGGAACACGTTGGCGACCCGCAGGCCCTTCTCCGAGCCCATGGACGCGATCTGGGAGAGCACCTCGGCGAGGCGGGTCCGCGGGACCACGCCGTCCTGGACGATGTAGTCGGGGCTGATCCGCCCGACGGCCGCGAACGCCGCCTTGCGGCCCTTCCACACCCGTGCCCGCTCCTCGGCGCTGTCGGCCACGTGGATCCGCGTGGCGCCGTGCTCCTCGCAGATGCGGGTGATCTCGGCGAACTGCTCGTCGCACTCCTCGGCGGGGCCGTCGAGCTCGATGATCAGGGCCGAGGGCGACTCCACCGTGTAGCCCGCCCCCACGGCCGCCTCGGCGGCCTCCATCGCGAGCGAGTCCATCATCTCGACGGCCGCCGGCACGATGGCCGCCTCGACGATCGCGCCGACGGTCTCGCCCGCGGCCTCGATCGAGGGGAAGTCGGCGAGCACGGTGCGCACCGCCTCGGCCGTGCGCAGCAGCCGCACGGTGACCTTGGTGCAGATCCCGAGGGTGCCCTCCGAGCCGAGGAAGACCCCGCGCAGGTCGGGTCCCGCCTGCTCCGGGGACGGCCCGCCGAGGGTGACCACGGAGCCGTCGGCGAGCACGACCTCCATCTCGAGCACGTGGTTGGTGGTGAACCCGTACTTCAGGCAGTGCGCCCCGCCGGAGTTCTCGGCGACGTTGCCGCCGATGGTGCAGACCTGCTGGCTCGACGGGTCGGGCGCGTAGTAGAGCCCGTACGGGGCGGCGGCCTTCGAGATGTCGAGGTTGAACACCCCGGGCTCGAGCACCGCGCGGCGGTTCTCGACGTCGATCTCGAGGATCCGGCGCAGCTTCTGCAGCGAGATGACCACGCCGTCGGCCACGGGCAGGGCACCGCCGGACAGGCCGGTGCCGGCGCCGCGGGCGACGAACGGGACGCCGTGGCGCGCGCAGACCTTCACGCAGGCCGCGACCTCCTCGGCGTCGCGGGGCAGCACGACGACCGCGGGCACCTGCCGGAAGCCGGTCAGGCCGTCGCACTCGTAGCTGCGCCGGCCGACCTCGTCGGTGATCACGCACGGGTCGGGCAGGAACTCGGAGAACTCGCGGGCGAGGGCCGTCGATGATGCTGCGGCCGTGGTGGTGGCTGTGGTCACGATGACACGCTCCCTCGGGTGGCTCCCGGATCCTCGCCCGCGCGGCGCACGACCGCCACCAGAGAGGCCGGATCGGACAGGTCCTCGACGACGTGCTCGGCGCCCGACGCCACGAGATCCGCGACCGTCGCGGACCCGGTGGCGACCCCGACGGCGACCGCGCCCGCGGCGTGGGCCGCCTCCACGTCGCGCGGGGTGTCGCCGACGACGACCAGCCCCACGGGTCGCCCGTGCCGCCGCTCGAGCCGGTCGCGGGCGGTGTGGACGAGGGTGGCGCGGGGCCCGGCGAGGTGGCCGTAGACGCCGTCGTCGAGGTCGAACGGGCCGGGGTGCAGGCCCGCGACGGTGAGCTTGAGCTCGGCGCCCGCCCGGACGTTGCCGGTGAGCACGATCTGGTCGACGTCGGGTTCCCGGGCCAGCCGTGCGACCGCGTCGCGCACCCCGGGCAGCACCGTCAGGGTGGCCGCGAGCTCGTCGTCGCGCCCCCGCCACTGCTCGGTGATCGCCGCGATCATCGCGTCGGTGTACTCATCGCCCCGTGCCACGAGCGGTCCCGCCGCCCCGCGCGGCAGCCCGTCGCGGAACGCCTGCGCGACGAGGTGGTCGGTCATCCCGCCCATCGCGACCTCGGGAGGCTCGTGGCCGGTGACGGACAGGAAGGCGCCCCGGAGGACCTCGTAGCCGGCCCGGCCCCCGCGCAGCAGCGTGCCGTCGATGTCCCAGCACACGCCGACCGGCCGGCGGCTCACGCCGGGGCCCCGGCGGGGGAGCGGGTGGACTCCAGGCCGGTCAGCTGGGCGGCGATCCGCCCGGCGGCGTCGCGGAGCAGCCGCCCGACCTCGGGCAACCGGTCGTCCCCGAGGCGGGCCGCCGGGCCGGACACCGAGACCGCGCACGGGGTGGGTGCCGCGGGGACCGGGACCGCGACGCACCGCACCCCGACCTCCTGCTCCCCGTCGTCGACGTGCCAGCCCCGCTCGACCCCGAGCCGGATCTCCCGGTCCAGCAGGACGACGTCGACGATGGTGGCGGGCGTGCGGGGAGCCATCCCGCCGCGGTGGGCGAGCTCGCGGGCGGCGGCGGTCCCGACGACGGCGAGCAGCGCCTTGCCGACGCCGGTGCAGTGCAGGGGCACGTGCGCGCCCACCTCCGTGAACATCCGCATCGGGTGGGGCGAGGGGACCTGCGCGAGGTAGACCGCGGACGCCCCGTCGAGCCCCGCGAGGTTCGCCGACTCCCCGGTCGCGGCGACCAGGTCGGCCAGCACGGGACGCACGCCGTCCCCCAGCACCCGCCCCGCGGCGTCGCCGAGGCGGACCAGGCGGGGGCCGAGGGCGTAGCGGCGCCCGGCCTCGCGGCGGACGTGGCCGAGCTCGACGAGCGTGGAGAGCAGGCGGTGGATGGTGGGGGCCGGGAGCCCCGACGCAGCGGCGAGCCCGCTCAGCGTCGCGCCGCCGCCCGCGTCGGCCAGGTGGTCGAGGAGCTCGAAGGCGCGCTGCAGGGACTGCACGGAGCGGCCCGGGGACTCCGGCACGCGCACCTCCCCGGGAGCTGTCGACGGCGCGGGTCACCACCCGCCCACGCCACGGAGCCCACCATTCCGCATGGCGGAAAGCAAGTTCCGTGGGTAGGAAGGGCGATGTGCCCCAGGGGTTGACGCTCGAGGTCGCGGCGTACGACGACCCGGAGAGCGTGCGGTTCGTCGACGCCGTGCAGGCGTTCTACCGCGAGCGCTACGGCGGGATCGACCGGACGCCGGTCGACCCCGCCGAGTTCGCGGCGCCGCGTGGGGTGTTCCTCCTCGGCCGGCTCCCCGGCGTGGCCGCCGCCGTCTGCTGCGGCGGGTGGCGGCGGCACACCGCCGACACCGTCCCGATCGAGGACGCCGGGGTCCTGCACGCGGGCGACGCCGAGATCAAGCGCATGTGGGTCGACCCGGCCCACCGCCGGCGCGGTCTCGCCTCCGCGCTGCTCGCCGAGCTGGAACGGCGGGCGCTCGCGGCCGGCTGTTCCCGCACGGTCCTCGAGACCGGGAGCCGCCAGCCCGAGGCCGAGGCGCTCTACCGCGCCCGCGGCTACGCACCGATGCCGAACTTCGGCGTGCACCGCGACGAGCGCGACAGCGTCTGCTTCGCCCGCGACCTCGGCCCCCGACCCGCCGGGGACCGGGAGCCCGGCCGCGGCTAGCGTGGCCGACGTGCGGAGGAACGGCTGATGGCGAGGCCCTTGTCCGAGACCGTCGAGGCCGGGTGGGCGCAGGCCCTGGAGCCCGTCGCCGACACCGTCGCCGCGATGGGCGACTACCTGCGCGCCGAGGTCGCGGAGGGCCGCACGTACCTCCCGGCGGGGAAGAACGTGCTCCGCGCCTTCCAGCAGCCGTTCGAGCAGGTGCGGGTGCTCGTCGTCGGGCAGGACCCGTACCCGACGCCCGGCCACGCCGTGGGCCTGTCGTTCTCGGTGGCGCCCGACGTCCGGCCCTTCCCGAAGAGCCTGCAGAACATCTTCAAGGAGTACTCCGAGGACCTCGGGCACCCGATGCCCTCGACGGGCGACCTGACGCCGTGGGCCGACCAGGGCGTCCTGCTGCTCAACCGCGTCCTCACGGTGGCTCCCGGCGCCCCCGGCTCGCACCGCAACAAGGGCTGGGAGAAGGTCACCGAGCAGGCCATCAGCGCGCTGGTCGATCGGGTCGACAGCCCGCTCGTCGCCCTGCTGTGGGGTCGCGACGCCCGCTCGCTCACCGCGCTGCTGGGGGAGGACGTGCCCACGGTCGAGTCGGCGCACCCGAGCCCGATGTCGGCCGCCGGCGGGTTCTTCGGCTCCCGGCCGTTCAGCCGTGTCAACTCCTTCCTCGAGGAGCTGGGCGACGAGCCGGTGGACTGGCGCCTGCCCTGACCGGCGGGCGTCGTCGGCGCTAGCGGCGCGTGCCGAAGCGGCGCCGGGGGCGTCGCTGCGGGGCGAACATGCTCCAGCCGCGGCTGGGGATGGTGTCGGGCCGGTGCCGGCCGCAGCCGTCGCGTCGGCGGCCGCGCACGAGCGCGAGCAGCCGGTCGAACGGGCGGCGCCGCGGGGCGAGCACCGGCAGCGCGGTGTTCGGCGGGGCCGGGCGGTCGAGGGTCGCCACGGGGGCCGGGGCCGCCGCCGGGGCCGCCACTCGGGTGGTGCCGGAGGCCGCGGGCTCCGGAGCCGGCGTCGGGATGACGACGTCGGCGGCGGTGAGGCGCTGGGAGACGACCCGCAGGGGCACCGGGGCCGATCGGCGGTGGACGGTGCGCTGTGCGCGGGGGAGACGGGGCTCAGGCGTGACCGGGTAGCCCGACGAGGCGTCCGGTCGGCTCACCTCGTCCTCCGTTCGTCGCAGTCTCGCAGCAGCGCAGCGTCGCCGATGCTCCCCTAGCTACCGTGCAGGCGCAAGGACGGCCGCATGTGCGTGTGACGGAACGCGCCCGACGACGAGCGGTCGACGACCCCGTGGAAGGGGCCGCCGCATGGTGCCGGAGACCCGGTGGAGCCCGAGCGGACCGGGCGTGGAGACGGCACGGCACCCCGACGGCGGGCTGCTCGTCCGGGCGCGGGGGGACGTCGACGGACCCGTCCTGCACTACACGCGCGCGGAGGCGGACGCCTTCGTCCGCGGCGTCCGCGACGGCGAGTTCGACGACCTCGCGGGGCCGGCCGGGGCGGAGCTGTCCTGAGCCCGACCTGACCCTGGACAGACCTCGGGCCCGGGACGCACGTGGCGTTCCCGGGCCCGGGGCCGTACTGATCAGGGACTAGACGCGGCTGACCTTGCCCGCCTTGAGGCAGGAGGTGCACACGTTCAGCCGCTTCCGGTTACCGGTGCCCACACGGGCGTGCACGGTCTGGATGTTCGGGTTCCACCGACGGTTGGTCCGGCGGTGGGAGTGCGAGACCGACTTCCCGAAACCGGGGCTCTTCGCGCACACGTCGCACACCGCAGCCACTTCGAACACCTCTCGATATCGCCGACATCCGAGCGCACGGGGCAGACACCACCGTGCAGCAGGTCCCCAGCGTAACCGAGCCCCGGAGGCACCCCCGGCGGCGGGGTCGGGAGACCGTCGGACCCCGGTGGCAATCTGGCACCCGTGGTGCACATGGACTCACCCCTGGCCGAGGCGATCGGCGGGCGATCGGCGTCGGCGCTGCGCAAGCACCTCGACATGACCACGGTGGGCGACCTGCTGCGCCACCTGCCGCGCCGGCACGACAAGGTCACCGACGTCGGCAAGATCGACCCGCGCGACCTGACCGTGGGCGACTACGTCACGGTCATCGCCGACGTCCGCACCGCGGGCGGGGAGCGCAAGTTCCGGCGCGGCGGCGGCCGGGGGCAGCTGCACATCACGTCGATGGTGGTGGCCAACGGCCCCCTCGAGTTCAGCGTGACGTTCTTCAACCAGCCCTGGCGGCTGCGCACGATGCCGCCGGGCACGCGGGCGATGTTCGCGGGGAAGCTCGAGCGCTTCCGCGACCGGTGGCAGCTGGGCTCCCCGCGGGCGGTCCGGATCAGCACCGGCGAGGACTCCACGGATCCCGACGACGAGGCCGTGAAGCTCCCGCCGGTGATGCCGTACTACCCGGCGACGAAGGACGTGCAGACCTGGGAGCTGCTCGCCGCGGTGCGCCAGACCCTCGAGGTGCTCGACGACCCGGTCGACCCGGTGCCCGAGGAGATCCGCCGCCGGCACCACCTGGTCGACCTCGGCCGGGCGCTGCGCGACATCCACCTGCCCGCCACCCTCGACGACATCGCGCCGGCACGCCGGCGCCTGACGTGGGACGAGGCGCTCGGGCTGCAGCTCGCCCTGCAGGGGGAGCGGATCGCCGCCGCGGTGCGCCCCGCCCCGCCGTGCCCCCGGCGCGAGGACGGCCTGGCCGCCGCCTTCGACGCCCGGCTGCCGTTCGAGCTCACCGGGGGCCAGCGCCGCGTCGGGGCCGAGCTGTCCGCGGCGCTGTCCTCCGCCACCCCGCTGAACCGGCTGCTGCAGGGCGACGTGGGCTCGGGGAAGACCGTGGTCGCGCTGCGGGCGATGCTCCAGGTGGTCGACGCGGGCCGCCAGGCCGTGCTCCTCGCGCCCACCGAGGTGCTGGCCGCCCAGCACGCCCGCTCCCTGCGGTCGATGCTCGGGCCGCTGGGCCGCCGCGGCGAACCGGCGGGCCTGTTCGACGAGGCCGAGGAGCCGGTCGAGCTCGACACCAGCGAGCAGGCGACGAAGATCGTCCTGCTCACCGGGTCGCTCGCGGCCAAGGAGCGCCGGCAGGCCCTGCTCGACGTGCAGTCGGGCGAGGCGGGCATCGTCGTCGGGACCCACGCGGTGATCCAGGAGTCGGTGGGGTTCGCCGACCTCGGGCTGCTCGTCGTCGACGAGCAGCACCGCTTCGGGGTCCGCCAGCGCGACGAGCTCCGGTCGCGCCCCGGCGAGTTCGCGCCGCACCTGCTGGTGATGACGGCGACGCCCATCCCGCGCACGGTGGCGCTCACCGTCTACGGCGACCTCGAGAACTCGGTGCTCGACGAGCTGCCCGCCGGGCGCAAGCCGATCGACACGCACGCGGTCCCCGGCAACCGGCCGAAGTGGCTGGCACGGGTGTGGGAGCGCGTCCGCGAGGAGGTCGACGCCGGGCACCAGGCCTACGTCGTGTGCCCCCGCATCGGCGACGGGCAGGCCTCCGAGGAGGAGGACCAGGGGGCGGGGGGCGACGAGCGTCGTCCGCCGCTCGCCGTGCTCGAGGTCGCCGAGCTGCTCGCGGCCGGTCCGCTCGCCGGCCTGCGGGTGGAGATCCTGCACGGCCGCCTCCCCCCGGAGGAGAAGGACGACGTGATGCGGCGGTTCTCCGCCGGCGCGATCGACGTCCTGGTCTCCACCACCGTGATCGAGGTCGGCGTCGACGTCCCGAACGCCACCGCCATGGTGGTCCTCGACGCCGAGCGCTTCGGGGTGTCGCAGCTGCACCAGCTCCGCGGGCGGGTCGGGCGGGGCGACACCGCCGCCGCCTGCTTCCTCGTCAGCGAGTACGAGGGCCCGTCGATGGAGCGGCTGCAGCGCATCGCCGAGATCCACGACGGGTTCGCGATGGCCGACCTCGACCTCGAGCTGCGCAGCGAGGGCGACGTGCTCGGCACCGAGCAGGCCGGGCGCCGCCGCTCGCTGCGCTTCCTCTCGGTCCGCCGCCACCTCGAGGAGATCACCGAGGCCCGCGACGTCGCCCGGGCCGTGCTCGCCGACGACCCGACGCTCGACCACCACCCGCGCCTCGTCGGCCTGGTGCGCGCCGTGGTCGGCGACGAGGGCGCGAGCTTCCTCGACAAGCTCTAGTCCGTCGCGGCAGGGCGACGCCGGTCCGTGTGGCCAGGCTCCGGGCGGCCGTCGTCCTGCGGTCGCCGGGGGTGACCGGTCGCCTACCAGGAGGTAGCCGATCGGCGCGCAGCGGCGACCTCCGGGCGCGACACGCACCACCGGGGTGGCCCCGAGGGATCACGGTTCGGTTACGGTCTGGCGGTCGGTCTGCAACAGCGGTCCGATGCGCTCGGCCGTTTCGCCCGGTACCCGTCCGGCGGCTTCCCCGGAGCGCTCACGACGTCCAGGACGGGACGGAGATCGTCGGCCGACCGCACTCCCCAGCGGCAGGTCGACCAGGGACGCGACGCGTCCCCGTCCGGTCGCCGTCGGGCGTGGAGACGACGCATGACCGCTGTTCTCCCGTCGGTCGCGCCCGTTCCCGGTGGACGTCACCGTGCTCCGGACGCGGCGACCACCGGGTCGCTCGGGCCGATCCCCCAGGACCTGACCGGTCGCGGCGCCCACGGCGCCCCCGCCGGACCGGTCGCCGAGCGGATGCCCCGCACCGGCCCGCCGACCCCCCACGGTGGACAGCGCTCCGTCTCCCAGCCCTCGCTGAACCGCGCCGCCCGGACGGCGGGGCTCTCCCTCGCCGCCCTCGGTGCCCTCGCCGGCGCCGGCGGTGCCGCGGCGCACGGCCTCATCCCGGCCGACGAGCCCGCGCAGACCGGTGAGGTCGCCCTCCCCACGAACCTCGCGGCGAGCGCCATGACGCTCCCCGCGGTCGACCGGGCCGCGCCCGCCATCACCTCGGTGATGCCGGTGGTCGCGCCCGCCGCGGCGCCCGTCGAGGCCCCGAAGTACAAGACCGTCGCCGCGAGTGCGCGCCCGGCCGCCGCCCCGGCGCCCGCGGCGAAGCCCCAGCCCGAGGCGGCCGCCGGCTCGTCCATGGCCCAGAGCGCGATCTCCGCGGCGAAGTCCCGCCTCGGCAAGCCGTACGTCTGGGGGGCCACCGGCCCCAACTCGTTCGACTGCTCCGGCCTCATGCAGTACGCGTTCGAGAAGGCCGGCAAGGACCTGCCGCGCACCTCGGCCGCCCAGTCGAAGGTCGGCAAGAAGGTGTCGATGGACGACCTGCAGCCCGGCGACCTGATCTTCCTCTACAGCCCGGTCAGCCACGTCGTGATGTACGTCGGCAACGGCAAGGTCATCGAGGCGCCGACCAGCGGGCAGGACGTCAAGTTCACGCCGCTGTCGAAGATCGAGAAGAACGCCGTCGGCGCCCGCCGCGTCGTCTGATCGACCCGCAGACGAGAGCGGCCCGGGATCCCCTCCCCGAAAGGGAATCCCGGGCCTTGTTCGGTGTACGGACGCTCCCCAGCTCCCGGGCACCGATGGTCTCGCTCGACGGGGCTGCTCGTCCCGTCTCTCTCTAGAGTGGCCGGTCCGGCCGGGGGGCAACCGGGTCCCATCGAGTGATCTGTGTGACGCCTCACGGTCACGGAGAGCAGTGGTCGGACCACCGACGGTGCCGCAGCCCTCGATGAGGTCATCCTCGTCGGTGTGACCGCCGCGCTCCGGACCCTGCTCGTGGTGGCCCTCGGCGTCCTCACCGTGCTCGTCGTCCCCTCCTCGGCCACCGACGCCTGCGGGGCCGACGTCCCCGGGCTGGCGCGGCGCACGGTCGACACCGGCGTCGTCGACCTCGACGTGGCCGTGGGGGGACCGGTCGACGCCCCGGCGGTGGTCCTGCTCCACGGGTTCCCGGAGACCTGGCGCACCTGGCGGACGGTCGCGGCCGACCTCGTGGCGGACCACCGCGTCGTCGTGCCCGACCTCCGCGGCGCCGGGTGCTCGGACCTCGCTCCCGAGGCCGCCGACGGCCGCACCGCCTACGGCCCCGCCGCACTCGCCGCGGACCTCGACGGTCTCGCCGCCGCCCTCGACCTGGCGCCCGCCGTGGTGGTCGGCCACGACATGGGCGCGATGGTCGCCCTCGCCTGGGCCCACGAGGCCCCGGCCCGCGTCCGGCACCTCGTGCTGTCCGGGGGCGGCGTGCCGGGCGCCGGCCTCGAGGAGCTCGCGCCCCCGCACCTCGCGGTCTTCGCGGGCGCACCCCCCGGGGAGATCGCCGCCCGGGTGGCCGGGCACGAACGGGAGTTCCTGACGAGGTTCGTCGGCGGGGGTCCGGTGGTGGCCTCGGGCTCGCGCGACGACGCCGTCCGCGCCTACTCCCGGCCGGGCCGCCTCGACGCCGCGATCGGGCGCTACCGCGGGCTCGTCCCCGACCCGCGCCCGCTGGCCGTCCCCGCCACCGCTCTCGAGGGCGGCGCCCCCGGCATCAGCGCGGCCACGCTGCCACGGGTCGCGCCGGGCGCCGAGGTCGTCGTGGTCCCCGGCGCGGGCCACTACCTGCAGGAGGACCGGCCGCTCGCGACGGCGGCGGCGATCCGGGAGATCGCCGCGCGGCCCTGACGCGGTCCGGGCCGGCCGCCGGGGGACGAACGGCCCGGTCGTCACCCTCTTCGGTGACGAGAGTGCCGTTCGTCCAGTAGGGCGAGCAGGGACTCAGGCGCGCTCGCGCCGCGGCTCCGCCTGCGGCCAGCGGACCCCGGTGCGCGGCGTCTCCGTGACCTTCGCCCGCAGGTCGCGCATCCCGCGCGCGGCCGCCTGCCGCACGGCGTCGGCCACCGCGGCGTACTCGTCGCGGTCCCGGGCGGGGGGCAGGGGCGGCGCCTGGGTCTCCGCGGGGGCGGGGCGTGCGGCCCCCCGGGCGAGGGCGTCGGCGGTGCGGCGGGCGTCGTCCCACGCGGTGACCGCGCGGTCGACCGCCGCGACGAACTCCTCGCGGCGCGGCCCGCCCGGCTCGGTGGGGGTGGCGAGGTAGTGGGCGTCGGCGAGGGCCTCGACGAACCGCGCGGTCGTCGTGACGGTCACGTCGACCAGCGCCGGGCGCGCCGCGACGGCCCGCGGGTCGGACTCGAAGGCGGCGTAGTCGCGCTGGAGGGCGGCGAAGCGGTCGCGGGCGAGGACCCACCGGGCATGGCGGTGCTCGTCGAGGCGGCCCTCCCGGCCGTCGGGGTGGCCGAGGACGACCGTGCGGACCCGGCGCACCCCGCGCTGCGCGGCCAGCACCGTCGCGACGACCGCGGCCACCGCGGCCGCGACGAGGTCGGCCACCGCGGCGAGCAGCGCCACCCCGAGCCCCTCGAGCGTCCCGTCGGCCACCCAGGCCCCGAGGAACACCAGGGGGGAGACGACGGTGAGCAGGATCGCCAGGGCGTAGAGCCACGGCACCGGCGAGTGACGCGACGTGCTGCCTGCCATGGTCCGACCTCCCGCTGGTGCTCCCCTCCTTGGTACCCGACGTCGGCCCCGCACGTCACGCGGTCGCGGTAGCCTGCGCCGCCCTCGTACCCGTCCGCCGCAGGTGCCCCGCACCGCGGGCGCGGCCGGTCGGCGCCGCCCCGAGGTCTCCCCGGAGAGAGGACATGTCGATGTTCCGCAAGGTGCTCGTGGCCAATCGGGGCGAGA
Organism: Actinomycetospora atypica; assembly: GCF_042653685.1. NCBI lineage: Bacteria > Bacillati > Actinomycetota > Actinomycetes > Pseudonocardiales > Pseudonocardiaceae > Actinomycetospora > Actinomycetospora atypica. The sequence continues at coordinate 282,733 of NZ_JBHSIV010000003.1, forward strand.
TCGCGATCCGCGGGTTCCGCGCCGCCTACGAGCTGGGCGCGGCCACGGTGGCGGTGTTCCCGGTGGAGGACCGCCAGTCCGAGCACCGCCTCAAGGCCGACGAGGCGTACCTGATCGGGGAGGAGGGGCATCCCGTCCGGGCCTACCTCTCCATCGAGGAGATGATCCGGGCGGCGCAGAAGGCCGGCGCCGACGCGATCTACCCCGGGTACGGCTTCCTCTCGGAGAACCCGAAGCTCGCCAGCGCGTGCGCCGAGGCCGGGATCACCTTCATCGGCCCGCCGCCGCGGGTCCTCGCGATGGCGGGCAACAAGCACCGCGCGGTGGCCGCCGCCCGGGAGGCCGGCGTCCCGGTCCTCGACTCCTCCGACCCGTCCGACGACGTCGACACCCTGCTCGCCGCCGCCCGGGAGATGACGTTCCCGCTGTTCGTCAAGGCCGTCGCGGGCGGGGCGGGCGCGGGATGCGCCTCGTCACGCAGGAACGACAGCTGCGGGACTCCCTGCAGGCCGCGATGAACGAGGCGTCGTCCGCGTTCGGCGACGCCACGGTGATCCTCGAGCAGGCGGTGGTCGACCCGCGGCACATCGAGGTGCAGATCCTCGCCGACGCCGAGGGCCACGTCATGCACCTGTTCGAGCGCGACTGCTCGGTGCAGCGCCGGCACCAGAAGGTCGTCGAGATCGCGCCCGCGCCGCACCTGTCGCCCGAGCAGCGCGAGCGGATCTGCGCCGACGCCGTGAAGTTCGCGACCGCGATCGGCTACGTCAACGCCGGCACCGTCGAGTTCCTCCTCGACCGGGACGGCCACCACCACTTCATCGAGATGAACCCGCGCATCCAGGTCGAGCACACGGTGACCGAGGAGGTCGCCGACGTCGACCTCGTCGGGGCCCAGATGCGGATCGCGTCGGGGGAGACCCTCGCCGACCTCGGGCTGTCGCAGGAGACGGTGTCCCTGCACGGGTTCGCCCTGCAGTGCCGGATCACCACCGAGGACCCGTCGAACGAGTTCCGGCCCGACACCGGGGTGATCTCGGCCTACCGCTCGGCGTCGGGCTCCGGGGTGCGCCTCGACGGCGGCACCGCGTACGCCGGCGCGCAGGTCAGCGCCCACTTCGACTCGCTGCTGGTGAAGGTCACCTGCCGCGGCCGGGACTTCGCGACGGCGGTCCGGCGGGCGCGCCGGGCGCTGGCCGAGTTCCGGGTGCGCGGCGTGGCCACCAACATCCCGTTCCTCATGGCCCTGCTCGACGAGCCCGACTTCCGCGAGGGCCGGGTGACGACGAGCTTCATCGCCGAGCACCCCGGGCTGCTCGCCGCGCGGGCCCCGGCCGACCGCGGGACCCGGCTGATGACCTACCTCGCCGACGTCACGGTCAACAAGCCGCACGGCACGCCCCCCGACCTCGTCGACCCTCGGGAGAAGCTGCCCGCGGTCGACCTGGCCGCGGCGCCGCCCGACGGCTCCCGCCAGCGCCTCGGCGACCTCGGGCCCGAGGGGTTCGCGGCCTGGCTGCGCGCGCAGACGACGGTGCCGGTCACCGACACGACCTTCCGCGACGCCCACCAGTCGCTGCTGGCCACCCGCGTGCGCACCCGCGACCTGCTCGAGATCGCCCCGCACGTCGCGCGCACCACCCCGGAGCTCCTCTCGCTCGAGTGCTGGGGCGGCGCCACCTACGACGTCGCGCTGCGCTTCCTCGCCGAGGACCCCTGGGAACGGCTCGCCCGCCTGCGCGAGGCCGTGCCGAACCTCTGCTTGCAGATGCTGCTGCGCGGCCGCAACACCGTGGGCTACACGCCCTACCCCACCGAGGTGACCGACGCCTTCGTCGCGGAGGCCGCCCGCGTCGGCATCGACGTCTTCCGCATCTTCGACGCGCTCAACGACGTCTCCCAGATGCGGCCGGCGATCGACGCCGTGCGCCAGTCGGGCGGGGCCCTCGCGGAGGTCGCCCTCTGCTACACGAGCGACCTGATGGACCCGGCCGAGAAGCTCTACACGCTCGACTACTACCTGCGCCTGGCCGAGCAGATCGTCGACGCGGGCGCGCACGTGCTCGCGATCAAGGACATGGCGGGCCTGCTGCGCCCGCCCGCGGCGCGGACGCTCGTCACCGCACTGCGCGAGCGTTTCGACCTCCCCGTCCACCTCCACACCCACGACACCGCGGGCGGCCAGCTCGCGACGCTCGTCGCGGCGATCGACGCGGGGGTCGACGCCGTCGACGCGGCCGTCGCGTCCATGGCCGGGACCACCTCGCAGCCGTCGCTGTCGGCCCTCGTCGCCGCCACCGACCACTCCGAGCGGGAGACCGGGCTGTCGCTGGACGCGGTCAACGCGCTCGAGCCGTACTGGGAGCTCGTCCGGAAGATCTACGCGCCCTTCGAGTCGGGCCTCGCCTCACCCACCGGCCGGGTCTACACCCACGAGATCCCCGGCGGGCAGCTGTCGAACCTGCGCCAGCAGGCCGTCGCGCTCGGCCTCGGCGACCGGTTCGAGCAGGTCGAGGACGCCTACGCCGCCGCCGACCGGATGCTCGGGCACCTGGTGAAGGTGACGCCGTCCTCGAAGGTGGTCGGCGACCTCGCGCTGCACTTCGTGGGCGCGGGGGTCGACCCGGCCGACTTCGAGGCCGACCCCTCGAAGTACGACATCCCCGACTCGGTGATCGGCTTCCTGCGCGGCGAGCTGGGCGAGCCGCCCGGGGGCTGGCCGGAGCCGCTGCGCACCCGCGCGCTGGAGGGGCGGGCCGAGCGGCCCGGGATCGCCGAGCTCACCGACGACGACCGCACGGGCCTCGAGACCGACCGCGCGGCCACGCTCAACCGGCTGCTCTTCGCCGGGCCGACGAAGGAGTTCCGCGAGCACCGCACCAGCTACGGCGACACCTCGGTGCTGCGCAGCCAGGAGTTCTTCTACGGGCTGCGCAGCGAGACCGAGTACGCGGTCGACCTCGAGCCGGGCGTGCAGCTGATCATCGAGCTGGAGGCGATCTCCGAGCCCGACGAGCGTGCCCTGCGCACCGTGCTCATGTCGCTCAACGGCCAGCTGCGCCCCGTGCAGGTGCGCGACCGCGCCGTCAGCACCGACGTCAAGGCCGCGGAGAAGGCCGACCGGTCCGACCCGTCGCACGTGGCGGCGCCGTTCGCGGGGGTGGTCACCCTGCAGGTGGCCGAGGGCGACACCGTGGCGGCCGGCGACACCCTCGCGACGATCGAGGCCATGAAGATGGAGGCCGGGATCACGGCGCCCTCGTCGGGGACCGTGGAGCGCGTCGCGATCGGGGGCGTGCAACAGGTCGAGGGCGGCGACCTGGTGGTCGTCCTTGCCCCGTAGGCGCCTCGTCGTCGTCCTCGTCGCGGGCGCTGCCGTCGCGCTGGTGGCGGTCGTCGTCGCGGGCGTGGTGGTGGGGCTGTGGCTCCGGCGCGACACCGGGCCCGACCGGGGCGTCACCGCCTCGCCCACCGCGTCCGACGTGGCCTCGGCGCTCGCCTTCTGCGACCTGGCGCCGCTCCCGCCCGGGGCGGTGGCCGGGCCGCTGCGCCGCGAGCAGGGCATCGACGGCCTCGTCGTGCTCCGGATCGCCGCGGTCGACCCGGTCGGCGACTGGCTCGCGGCCGGGGGTCTCCCCGCCCCGGCGCCCGCGACGACGACCGCCGACGTCGAGTTCGGGCCCGACCTCCCGGCGGGCACGCCCGTGGTGGCGCAGCACCGGGTGCAGCGGCCCGGGGGCGGGATCGTGTACCGGTCGGCGGTGCTCGGCCCGGGCGCGGTCGAGGTGCGCTGCTTCGAGACCTAGGGTGACCGACCGATGAGTCGCATCGTGGCGGGCAGTGCGGGCGGGCAGCGGATCCAGGTGCCGGCCACCGGCGTGCGCCCGACGTCGGACCGGGTGCGCGAGGCGCTGTTCTCGCTGCTCACCGCGCGCGGGGTGCTCGAGGACGCGGCGGTGCTCGACCTCTACGCCGGCTCGGGGGCGCTCGGGCTCGAGGCCCTGAGCCGCGGCGCGCTCACCGCGACCCTCGTCGAGCGCGACCCCCGCGCCTGCGCCGTCATCCAGACGAACGCCCGCACCACCGGGCTGCGCGGCGCCCTCGTCCGGCGGGCGTCGGTGCCGACCTTCCTGCGGCGGGCCACCGACACCGTCGACCTCGTGTTCGTCGACCCGCCCTACGCCGGCACCGAGGACGAGGTCGACACCGTGCTCGCGCTGCTCGTGCCGTGGCTGGGGCCCGACGCCCTCGTCGTCGTGGAGCGCGACAGCCGCACCCGGACGCCCGCGTGGCCGGAGGGGATCGTCGCGGAGGAGGCGCGGGTCTACGGGGAGACGACGCTGCACCTGGCGGGTACGCCCGAGGCGTGACCGACCTCGAGGACCGCTACCTGGCCCTGGTCCGCGACGAGCTGCCCGCCGCGGCCCGGCACGACGGCTGGGTGATCCGCAACGACCACTGCTTCGGGCGCGTGCTGCTCGACGACGCCGTGGGCGGCTGCTGGTACGACGTCCTGGGCCGCGGGAAGGGCGCCGCGTTCCGGCGGTTGGAGCCCGGGCAGCTCGCGCACGCCGTGGAGCAGGGGGAGCGGATGCTGCGCGAGGGCGCCGACACGGTGGCGGCGCTCGACGCGCAGTCGCTCGCGTGGCGGGGGAAGGCGCCGAAGCGGCCGCGGGGGGCATGATCGCCGCCGTGAGCGATCTCGCGAGCGCGACCGAGGGCTGGGCCCCGGAGCCGATCACGACGACCGGGACGACGACCGCGTGGACCGTCGCGGCCGTCTCGGGCCTCTTCGACCTCGACCCGGTGGCCGGCGAGGGCGATCCGCTCCCGCTGCTGTGGCACGCCTTCGGGTTCCTCGAGGCGTCCCGCGAGAGCGAGCTCGGCGACGACGGCCACGAGCGGGACGGGCACTTCCTGCCGCCGATCCCCGAGCGGCGGCGGATGGTCGCGGGCGGGCGGCTGCGGGTGACGAGCCCGATGCGCGTGGGGGAGACCTGCACGCGGCACTCGTCGCTCACGTCGGCGCAGGTCAAGCAGGGCCGCTCGGGCGAGATGCTGCTGGTGACGGTGCGCCACGAGTTCCGGCGCGACGACGAGCTGCTGGTCACCGAGGAGTCCGACTACGTCTACCGCTCCCAGGCGCCCGGGCAGGCGCGCGGCATCGGGTTCGACGAGCCGTCGTCCGACGCGCCGGCCCCGTCGGCCGACGCGGTGGCCCTCACCCCCGACGAGGTCCTCCTCTTCCGTTTCTCCGCGCTCACCTACAACGCCCACCGCATCCACCACGACCAGCCCTACGTCACGGGCGTCGAGGGCTACCCCGGCCTCGTCGTGCACGGTCCGCTGCTCGCGCTGATGTGCCTGGAGGTGCCGCGGCGCCGCGGCGAGCCCGTCACGGCGTTCGACTACCGGCTGACCCGGTCCGCCTTCGCCGGGGTGCGCCTCGTCGCCGACCGCACGGCCGACGGCGGGCTGGCCGCCGGGGTGCCGGGCGCGCCCCCGTCCATCACCGCGACGGTCGGCTGATCGCCGCCCGGAACGGCTCCACACCCTCGACCACCACGTCGTCGAGCCGACGGCGCCGCCACGCGCCCGGCGTCAGGGCGAGGTGCACCTCGGGGGTGCCGTCGGCGTGCGGCGCCCGGTGGGTCTCGCGGTAGCCGCAGCGCTGCGAGACGCGCAGGGAGGCGGCGTTGTCCTCGGCGGCCGAGGTGACCGCCCGGGTGGCGCCGAGGTGATCGAAGGCGAGGTCGAGCAGCATCAGCCGGACCCGGCGGCCGAGCCCGCGCCCCTGCTCGGCGCGGGCGATCCAGGAGGTCGTCCACACCGCGTCGGGACCGTCGCCGCGGGCGAGGGTCGCGTGGCCCACCACCCGGCCGCCCTCCTGCACGGCGAACGCGACGAACCACGTGTCGCCGGGGGCGGTCCGCAGGCGCCACGAACGCTCCAGGAAGTTCCGCGCGGCGTCGTCGTCCCCGGCGGGCCAGGTGACGTAGTGCGCCTCGTCGGGCCCGAGGACGCCGCCGGGCTCGGCGACGATGGCCGCGAGGTCGAGCAGCTCGGCGTCGGTCGGCGGGGTCAGGACGAGGCCCGCGTGCGCGATCCGGAGGCCGAACTGGGGGTAGAGCGCGGCGAGGTCGTCCCGGACGAGGTCCACGCCGTCGATCATGGCTGCTATAACCCCGGACCATGAAGGCCGTCTGCCCCGGATCGTTCGACCCCGTGACCCTCGGCCACGTCGACGTGGTGCGCCGTGCGGCGGCGATGTTCGACGAGCTCGTCGTCGCAGTGGCGGTGAACCCGAACAAGCAGGGCCTGTTCACCGTCGACGAGCGGCGCGAGCTGCTCGACGCCACCTTCGTCGACCTGCCGAACGTGTCCACCGCCGCGTTCTCCGGGCTGCTGGTCGACTGGTGCTCCGAGCAGGGCGTCGGGGTGATCGCGAAGGGCCTGCGCTCGGACACCGACTACGCCTACGAGCTGCCGATGGCGCAGATGAACCGGCACCTGACCGGGGTCGACACGGTGTTCCTGACCGCCGACCCCGCGCACACATTCGTCTCCAGCTCGCTGGTCAAGGAGGTCGCCCGCGGCGGCGGGGACGTCTCCGCCTTCCTGACGACGAGGGTGCACGACGCGTTGCAGGGTCGCCTCGGCTCCCGCTGACGCGGGGCCGACACGCCGCGCCACGCCGGAATGCGCCGGACGCCGCAGGGCGCGCCGCACACTGGCCGACGCGGCCGGCGTGCCGCCGACGCGGGAGGTGGGCCGACGTGTACCGGGTGTTCGAGGCGCTGGACGAGCTCGTGACGATCGCCGAGGAGGCGCGCGGGCTGCCGATGACGACGAGTTGTGTCGTCCCCCGCGGCGACGTGCTGGAGCTCCTCGACGACATCCGCGAGGCCATCCCGGGCGAGCTCGACGACGCCCAGGACGTGCTGGACCACCGCGACAAGCTGGTGGAGGACGCCGCCGAGGAGGCCGCGCGCACCACCGAGGTGGCGCAGGTCGAGGCCGACCGCCTCCTCGCCGAGGCGCGCGAGCAGGCCCAGCAGATGATCGCCGAGGCCGAGCACGAGGCGGAGCGCACGGTGTCCCGCGGCCGCCGCGAGTACGCCGACCTCACCGACCGGGCCGCGGCCGAGGCCGACCGGATGACCGAGGCCGGACGCCAGAGCTACGAGCGGGCGGTGGCCGACGGCCGCGCCGAGCAGGAGCGGCTCGTCTCCGAGCACGAGGTCACGCTCGCCGCGCGGGACGAGGCCGGGCGCCTGCTCGACCGCGCCGCCGAGGACGCCCACCAGGCCCGCTCCGACTGCGACCACTACGTCGACACCGCGCTCGCCGAGTTCAGCGACACGCTGGAGTCGGTCCTCGACACCGTCGGACGGCACCGCCACCAGCTGCGGCTCGGACAGGTCGGGGCCGGGGCGCGGGACGACGCCGGGGCCGAACGGGCCAGCGCGTAGGGCGCGTACCCTCGATCAGTGGGCCATCCTCCTCGTCGGGAACACGTTCCGGCGGTTCAGCCCGGTGGCTCGGATGAGATGACTGCGAAACCCCAGAAGTCGACGGTGGACCCGACGAATCCCTGGATCGTCGACACCGCCCGCGAGCTCTCGCGGCGCCCCGGCACGATGAAGCTCTGGGTGCGGGACATCCCCGCGCCCGACGACTTCGGCCTCGAGGTGATCGGCGTGCCCGAGGGCGAGCCGATCCACCTCGACCTCCGCCTGGAGTCGGTGATGGAGGGCGTGCTCGCCAGCGGCACCGTGACCTGCGACGTGGTCGGCGAGTGCTCCCGGTGCCTGAGCCCGGTGACCGACCACCTCGAGGTCGACCTCACCGAGCTCTACGCCTACCCCCACTCGACGACCACGGAGACCACGGACGCCGAGGACGTGGCCCGCATCGTCGACGAGAAGATCGACCTCGAGCCGGCGGCGCGCGACGCGGTGCTGCTCGAGCTCCCGAACGCCCCCCTCTGTCGCGAGGACTGCCCCGGGGTGCCGTCGCCGGACGAACAGGCCTGGGCCTTCGTACCGGCCGGCAGCACGCATGAGAGGATTGACCCTCGCTGGGCCGCCCTCCAGGAGCGATTCGCCGGCGGCAGTACAGAGAACTGAGGAGTCGAACCACCGTGGCCGTCCCGAAGCGCCGGATGTCGCGCGCCAACACCCACGCCCGCCGCTCGCAGTGGAAGGCCTCCGTGCCGACGCTCGTGGCATGCCAGAACAAGTCGTGCGGACAGCCCAAGCCCCCGCACGTCGCCTGCCCGACCTGCGGCCAGTACGCCGGCCGCCGGGCCGTGACCCCGGCCTGACGCGCGTGGCCGCGGTGGCGGCCGGTACCGCCGGGTGGGAGGACCCCCCGGCGGTCCGGCTCAGCCGTCTGCTCGACGTCGACGTCAGCGAGGAGCTGCTCGGGCTCGCCCTGACGCACCGCTCGTACGCGTACGAGAAGGGTGGCCTGCCCACCAACGAGCGCCTGGAGTTCCTCGGGGACTCGGTGCTCGGGATCGCGGTGACCGAGCGGCTCTACCGCGAGCACCCCGACCTGCCCGAGGGTCAGCTCGCGAAGCTCCGCGCGAGCGTGGTGAACATGCACGCCCTCGCGTCGGTGGCACGGACGCTCGGCCTCGGTGAGCTGATGTACCTCGGCCGCGGCGAGGAGATGACCGGCGGTCGCGACAAGGACTCGATCCTCGGCGACGCCGTGGAGGCCATCCTCGGCGCGGTCCACCTCGAGCACGGCATCGACGTCGCGCGCGACCTCGTCGCGCGGCTCTTCGGCGACCTGCTCCACCAGGCCCCGCGACTCGGGGCCGGTCTCGACTGGAAGACCAGCCTGCAGGAACTGACCGCGGCCTCCGGGCGCGGGGTGCCCGAGTACCGCATCACCGAGCAGGGTCCCGACCACGCCAAGGAGTTCACCGCGACGGCCGTCGTCACGGGGGAGAGCCTCGGGGTCGGGGTGGGGCGCACCAAGAAGGACGCCGAGCAGAAGGCCGCCCAGGCGGCCTACGAGTCGCTCCAGACGCCCGCCGACGACGCTTCGCCGCACGACGAGGCCTGACCGCTGCCCGAGCTCCCCGAGGTCGAGGTCGTCCGGCGCGGCGTGGCCGACCATGCGATCGGCCGGACCGTCTCCTCGGTCGAGGTGCTCCACCCCCGCGCGGTGCGGCGGCAGCCGGGCGGAGCGTCCGAGCTCGCGGCGCGGCTGGCGGGCCGGACCCTGGTCGCCGCCCGCCGCCGCGGCAAGTTCCTCTGGGTCGACCTCGACGACGACTCCGCGATGCTCGCCCACCTCGGGATGAGCGGGCAGCTCCTCGTGCAGCCGGAGGACCGGCCCGACGAGAAGCACCTGCGCGTGCGGCTGCGGTTCGACGACGACCGCGGGGAGCTGCGGTTCGTCGACCAGCGGACCTTCGGCGGCCTCACCGCGGTCGACACCACGGAGGTTGACGGCGAACGCGTCCCGGTCCCGGTCGCGCACATCGGCCGCGACCCCCTCGACCCGCGGTTCGACCTGGAGGCCGCCGTCGGGGCCTACCGCCGGCGGCGGACCGAGCTCAAGCGGGCGCTGCTCGACCAGACCGTGGTCTCGGGCATCGGGAACATCTACGCCGACGAGTCGCTGTGGCGGGTGAAGCTGCACTCGCTGCGCCCCACCGCCACCCTGACCCGGCCCGACGCCCGCCGCGTGCTCGGCGCCGCGACCGAGGTGATGACCGAGGCGCTGGCGCAGGGCGGGACGTCGTTCGACGCGCTCTACGTCGACGTGCACGGCGAGTCGGGCTACTTCGACCGCGCGCTCGCCGTCTACGGGCGGGAGGGCGAGCCGTGCCCGCGGTGCGGCACGGCGGTCGTCCGGACGGCGTTCATGAACCGGTCGTCGTTCTGGTGCCCGACGTGCCAGAAGGTCCCCAGGAGGCGATAGGGGTCCAGACGACGATGAGCACGCCGGAAGGTTCCGGCGTGCTCATCCGTGGCTCCTGCGTGCCCGACTAGCGGGCGGGAGTGGCCTCCATGAGGCGCTTGAACTCCTCGAGGGCCTTCTCGATCTTCTTCTGCGGGTCGGCGAACAGCTTCGCGCCGAGGTCGCCCAGGGCGCCGGCGGGCGTCGTCACGTGCAGGCTGACCTCGACCCCGGTGCTGGTGCCGTGGTCGTCGAACCGCACGGCGCCGCCGGTCTCGACGTGGTTGTTGCTCTCCTCGAGCGACTTCCACGCGATCTTGCGGTTGGTCTCCTCGTCGATGATCTTGGCGTCCCACTCGATCTTCTTGCCGAGCGGGCCGTCGACCACCCAGTGGGTCACGTCGGCGCCCTCGGACTTGGCCTCGACCGACTCCACGTCGTCCATGATCTGCGGCAGGTTGGTCAGCGGGCGCCACCACTGGAAGCACTCGGCCGCGGGCGCGTTGATCTCGAGGTAGTGCGTTGCGGTAGCCATACTCCTCGGTTGTCCGGGCCGGCGTGGCCCGAAACGAGACATCCCCGAGGGTGTCGACCTAGCCCTCCCGGCGCGGCGCGTGCCCGACGAAGGCGCCGATGCCGGTGATCGACCGGCCCACCACCAGCGTGTTCATCTCCCGCGTGCCCTCGTAGGAGTAGAGCGCCTCGGCGTCGTTGAAGAACCGGGTGACCTTGTTCTCCAGCAGCACCCCGTTGCCGCCGAGCACCTCGCGGGCGCGGGCGACGGCGTCGCGCAGGGCGATCGTGCACTCGCGCTTGGCCAGGGCGGCCTGGTCGTCGCGGAAGTGGTCGCCGTCCTGCAGCTGCGCCACCCGCACGGCCATCGCGATCGACGCGGTGATGCGCCCGAGGATCGTCACCAGGTGGTCCTGGATCAGCTGGTAGGAGGCGATCGGCTGCCCGAACTGCACCCGCTCGAGGGCGTAGGCGCGGGCCAGCTCGTACACGCCCATCATCGCGCCCACGGCGTTCCAGGCGACCCCGCCGCGGGTCACCCGCAGCACCCGGTTGGTGTCCTTGAACGAGTTCGCGTGCTGCAGGCGGTTCGCCTCCGGCACGCGGGCGCCCTCGAACGTGAGATCGGCGTTCTGCACCGTGCGCAGCGCTAGCTTGCCCTCCATCTTCGTGGCGGTGAACCCGGGCGTGCCCTTCTCCACGACGAAGCCCTTCACCGCGTCGTCGGCGACGTCGCGCGCCCACACGACGACGAGGTCGGCGAACGTGCCGTTGCCGATCCAGCGCTTCCCGCCGTCGAGGATCCAGTCGTCGCCCTCGCGCCGCGCGGTCGTCTCGAGCCCGCCGGCCACGTCCGACCCGCCGTGCGGCTCGGACAGCGCGAACGCCCCGATCTTCTCCATCCGGCGCATCGCGGGCAGCCAGCGCTCCTTCTGCTCCTCGGACCCGCAGAGGTCGATCGAGGAGAGCGCGAGCCCGCCGTGCACCCCGAAGAAGGTGGCCATCGACGGGTCGATCCGCGAGAGCTCCATGCTGATCATCGAGGTGAGCAGCTTGGAGTGGGCGGGCCGGTCGGGCCACTCCCGCCCGAGGCCGACGATGTCGAGCTCGGCGAAGCCGGGGATCAGGTCGTACGGGAACTCGGTGGAGGCCCAGGCCCGGTCGGCGATCGGCGCGATGCGCTCCTCGGCGAAGCGGCGGACCCGGGCGAGGATCTCCTGGTCCTCGGCCGACAGCAGCTCGGCGTAGCCGTAGAAGTCCCCGATCAGCGGGGTCAGCACCGCCTCGTCGGTCGACGGCGTGGGGGCGCCGGTGGTGATGTCGGTGGTGGTGCTCATCAGGACTCCTCGAAGATCGCGTCGGCCGGGTGTACCCGGTGCCGCGGCCCCGGACCGGGCCGACGACGTGGCCTCGGTCCCGCGCGAGGCCGTCGGGGGGCTCGCGTAGCGTCCCGACCTGCCGGGAGAGGGGGCCGCGACGTGCATCTGAAGAGCCTGACGCTCAAGGGCTTCAAGTCGTTCGCGTCCTCCACCACGCTCCGGTTCGAGCCCGGGATCACCTGCGTCGTCGGGCCGAACGGCTCGGGCAAGTCCAACGTCGTCGACGCCATCAGCTGGGTGCTGGGCGAGCAGGGCGCGAAGGCGCTGCGCGGCGGCAAGATGGAGGACGTCATCTTCGCCGGCACCACCGGGCGGGCGGCCCTGGGCCGGGCCGAGGTGACGCTGACGATCGACAACGCCGACGGCGCGCTGCCGATCTCCTACGCCGAGGTGTCGATCACCCGGCGGGTGTTCCGCTCGGGGGCGGGCGAGTATGAGATCAACGGCAGCTCGTGCCGGCTGCTCGACGTCCAGGAGCTGCTGTCCGACTCCGGGATCGGTCGCGAGCTGCACGTGCTCGTGGGGCAGGGCCAGCTCGACACGATCCTGCAGTCGCGCCCCGAGGAGCGCCGCGCGTTCATCGAGGAGGCCGCCGGGGTCCTCAAGCACCGCAAGCGCAAGGAGAAGGCGCTGCGCAAGCTCGAGGCGATGGAGTCCAACCTCGCGCGCCTGGGCGACCTCACCACCGAGCTGCGGCGCCAGCTCAAGCCGCTGGGCCGCCAGGCCGAGATCGCCCGCCGGGCCCAGACGATCCAGGCCGACCTGCGCGACGCGCGGCTGCGCCTCGCCGCGGACGACCTGGTCACCCTGCGCACCACCATCGCGCGCGACTCCGCGGACGAGGAGGAGGCCCGCCGCCGCCGCGACGAGACCGAGCGGGCGCTGGCGCGGGAGTCCGAGGCGCTCGCCGAGCTCGAGGGCCTGCTCGAGCGCGACGCCCCCGCCTTCGAGCGGGCGCAGGAGGCGCAGCACCGGCTGTCGTCGCTGGCCGAGCGCCTGCGCGGCACGGTCGCGCTCGCCGCCGAGCGCCACCGCCACGTCACCACGGCCGACGAGGTGCCCGCGGGCCCCGATCCCGACGAGCTGGAGCGCCAGGCCGCGCGGGCGGCCGGCGACGAGGAGGCGCTCGCCGAGGAGGTCGCGCTCGCCCGCGAGTCGCTCGAGGACGCCGCCGCCCGCCGGGAGGACGCCGACGCCCCGCTCGGCGCGGCCGAACGGCGCCTCGCCGCCGCCTCCCGGGCCGCCGCCGACCGGCGGGAGGGCCTCGCGCGCCTGGCCGGCCAGGTCGAGACCCAACGCGGGCGGGTGGCGGCCGCGATCGAGGAGCTCGAGACCCTCGCGGCCTCGATCGCCGAGGCGACCGAGCGCGCCGCGGCCGCCCGGGAGGAGCTCGCCGAGGCCGAGGACGACCCCGAGCACCCTGCGGCGGCCGCCGACGACGCGACGGCGGCCGACCCGTCGCCCCCCGGGGACGGCCCGGCGCCCGACCCCGAGGCGGCGTTCGACGCCGCCACCGAACGTCACGAGCAGGTCCGGGCCGAGGTCGACCGGGCGGGCGCCGCCCACCGCGACGCGGAGCGCGACCGCGCGCACTGGCGGGCCCGCGTGGAGGCCCTCGAGCTCACGCTGACCCGCCGCGACGGGGCGGGCGAGCTGCTCGCGGGCGGCCGCGACGGGGTGCTCGGCTCGGTGGCGGCGCTGCTGCGCGTGCGCGCCGGTGACGAGGCCGCCGTCACCGCCGCCCTGGGCCCGGCGGCCGACGCGGTGGTCGTCACCGGGGTCGACGCCGCCGCCGACGCCCTGGCCCACCTGCACGCCGCCGACGCCGGCCGCGCGGGCCTGCTCGTCACCGGGGCGTCCGAGGACCCCCCGGCGCCGAGCCCCGCCCCGGCGGGCGCGGTGTGGGCCACCGAGCTCGTCAGTGCGTCCGGGCCCGTCGCGGGAGCGGTGGCCCGGCTGTTGGCCGGGGTGGCCGTGGTCGACGACCTCCCCGCCGCCCGGGCCGTCCTGGCCGCCGACGCCCGGCTGACGGTGGCCACTCGCGCCGGCGACGTGCTCGGGGCCTCGTGGGCCGCCGGCGGACCGTCGGGCAACCGGTCGATCCTCGAGATGCAGTCGGCGGCCGACGAGGCGGGCGACCGGCTGGCCGACGCGGAACGGGCCGAGCGCGCCACCGCGGCCGCCCTCGAGACGGCCCGGCAGGCCGAGACCGCGGCGCGCGCCGAGGTCGGGGTCGCCCGCGACCGCCGAGACGACCACCGGCGGGCCGACGACGAGCGGCGCCGGGC